>PLYW01000345.1:0-10768 GCA_003151875.1 Acidobacteriaceae bacterium | reverse complement strand
TGGCGGCAAACAGTTCGGGATTCCAGCGATACGACCAATCGTCGCCCCACGCGCCTTCTGGGCCGCCGTGGATGAGGAACTTCACCGGATACTTCTTGTCGGTATCGAAGTTTGGCGGCTTCACCACGAAGCCCTGGACTTTCTCCTTCAGCGCGCCGGTGAACCAGAAATTCTCCAGCAGCTGCATCTGGACTTGCGAGAGGACGGGGCCGTTCAGGTTCGTCACTCGCTGGGCGTTTGACAGCAGACAGTCTGGGATGCTGTATGCATTGGGAGGCACCGCTATTCGGCACTGTGGGAACATCAGTGGCGCGCTATAGATTTCGTTGGGCGCGGCGACCGACATCCGATCGAAGACCAGCATCTTGCCGTCAGGCGTCGGGATGGGACTATCGTTGAAGCCGGCGACCAACTCCTGCGGCCACGGTTTTGGATCGGTCACGTTGATCTTGTAGATCGGCGCTTCGCCTTCGTTTTCGGCGGTGAAGTAGATGGTCTTCGAGTCCGGCGACCACACCATGGAATCGACCCAGCGATCGAAGTTTGGTGTAAGGTCGGTGATCTTGCCGGTCGCGCGTTCGTACAGCATCAGGCGGAAGCGGTCGCTCTCGTAGCCGCCGCGCAACTGCGAGCGATAGGCGATGTACTTGCCATCAGGAGAATAGATTGGCGTGCTGTCGCTGCCGGGATTGTTGGTGATCTTCTTCGGCTCGCCGAACCCAAAATAAGACGCGCGATATGCGGAGTATGTACTCATGTCGTACGCGCCACCTACAAGCGGCTCGACGAAGATGTCGTCATTGGTGCTGGTGGCTTGCACTTCGTCGACGTTGCTGGTGTACGCCACCTCTTTTCCGTCGGGCGAGAATGAATACTGGTCCTGCCCGCCGAGGCTGAAGGGTGGCACGTCGTGCGCGCCAGGGGTCAAGTCGCGCGCCACGCCCCCATCGGCCGAGACCAGAAACAGGTGGTTGTACTTGCCATCGAAATAATGGTTCCAGTGGCGAAACATCAGTTGGGTAAAGATCCTGGCCTTCACCTTCGACTTGGCTTGCTCCTCGTCGTGCTGCTTATTGCACGCATCGTCCTTGCAATCGGGATATACGGATGAAACGAACAGGATGCTCTTGCCGTCGGGCGACCATATTCCCCCCGAAGCCTCGGTTGAGATACTGGTCACCTTGCGCGCTTCGCCGGCCAAGGTACCGCCGACAGAGTCGAAATCCTGGACCCAGATTTGCGAAGCTCCCCCATCGCGCGACGACTCGAACATGACGTGCTTGCCGTCGGGCGAGAAGCGAATACGATCCTCCCCGGCCCCAGTGGCGGGCGTGAGGCGGCGCGCCTTGCCGCCGTTGACGGGAACGATCCACAGATGCGGCTTGCGCGTGTTTTCATCGAGGTTCACGTCCACTGCGCTGAACGCCACCCATTTGCCATCCGGCGAAACCATAGGCTCGCCGATGCGCTTGAGTTGCATCATGTCTTCGAAGTTGAAGGGGTGCTTGCTCTGTGCCAAGCCGCACAACGAGCAGAATAATAGGAACAACGCGATACGATGTATCATGAGACCTCCGGGCGCGGGCACGGAAAATATGCAGGATGGGAGTGCGCCCTGAAAACTGGTTAGTCTAAACCACTGGGACGAATGTATGAAACCAGAACCGAACTTAGGTAGTAATGCGGTTTGAAGCAGCCATTCGTCAAGCCGCAGTCGGGCCATGCCTGACAGCAACCTTCAACCCATCCCCCGTGACTGCTGTCACCGACAGCGATCTGCGCTTGCGTGATAATTGATGTTAGCATCGGGTCCTTTTATCCCGCTTGACAGCGGTCGACTGATCGCGCGAGGCAGGGCTTACGCAATCGGTCGAGACCTTGAAATTGGCAGCTAAGGCTATTTGGGTGACTTTGTCCTGAAATCCTGCATCCTAAACTTCGCGGAGAAAAACCCTATGAGCAAGACGAGGAAAGCACTTTCTCTTATCTTTCTAGCAGCCACATCCATCGCACTGACGTTTGGCGTTGCTGGATGCGGGAAAAACGACACCCAGCAAACCGCGCAGAATCAGCCGGCGCAGACCGATCAGTCGCAGGATCCGGCAGCTGCGGCCAACCTGGCCCCCTCGGACGGGACCCAGGCGGCGGGCACCAATCAGCAGCAGCCGGCCAGCCAGCCGGCGCAGCAGACCTACCAGCAGCCTGCGAACCAGCCGGCACAGCAGACCTACCAGCAGCCTGCGCCGTCGGATCAGAGCTATCAACAGCCTGCTGCCGCGCAGGACCAGAACTATTCCAATAACGATTACGACACCGGCGATCAGGACACAAACTACGGCCAGCCGGTGCTTCAGGCCCAACAACCCCCGCCGCCGCTCCCGGAGTATTCGCAGCCGGATTTGCCGGGCGAAGGCTATCTGTGGACGCCCGGATATTGGAGCTACGCTCCTCAGGGCTATTACTGGGTGCCTGGCGCCTGGGCGCAGCCGCCTCAGGTGGGCTTCCTGTGGACGCCGGGATATTGGGGGTTCATCGGCGGCAGGTATCGCTACCACTACGGATATTGGGGCCGGCACATCGGCTACTACGGCGGCATTAACTATGGATTCGGTTACACCGGCATCGGCTATCAGGGCGGGTACTGGAACCGAGATCGTTTCTACTATAACCGGGCCGTCAACAATGTGAACATCACCAACGTTAGCGTGTATAACCGCACCGTAACCAACACGGTGATCAACAACGTCACCATCAACAACACTACGATCAATCGTGTCAGCTACAACGGCCCGGGAGGCGTTACCCGCCAGCCGGTGGCCGCAGAAATGGCCGCAAGGCGTGAGCAGCGCGTTCCTCCGATGACCACGCAGGTGCAGCATCAGCAGGCGGCAGCACAGAACCGCCAGCAGTTTGCCGCGGTCAATCACGGGCGTCCGGCCGTAGTTGCAGCACCGAAGCCCATCGCGGCGGGCAAACCGATCGCCCCGGTAATTCCTGCTCGTCCTGCGCCACAGGCGCGTCCGGCTCCTCAGCCGCAGCCGCAGGCCAGGCCCGTTCCGCAGCAGCGTCCGGCTCCGCAGCCAACGCCACAGGCGCAGCCTAAGCCGGCCCCGCAGCAGCGTCCTGCTCCTCAGCCGCAGCCGCAGGCCAGGCCCGTTCCGCAGCAGCGTCCGGCTCCGCAGCCAACGCCACAGGCGCAGCCTAAGCCGGCTCCGCAGCAGCGCCCTGCTCCTCAGCCACCGCAGGCTAAGCCGGCTCCACAGCAGCGTCCCGCTCCTCAGCCACCGCAGGCTAAGCCGGCTCCACAGCAGCGTCCCGCTCCTCAGCCACCGCCGCAGGCTAAGCCGGCTCCGCAGCAGCATCCTGCTCCTCAGCCGCCGCAGGCTAAACCTGCGCCGCAGCAGCGCCCTGCTCCTCAGCCACCGCCGCAGGCTAAGCCGGCTCCGCAGCAGCGTCCTGCTCCTCAGCCACCGCAGGCTAAACCTGCGCCGCAGCAGCGCCCTGCTCCTCAGCCACCGCAGGCTAAGCCGGCTCCGCAGCAGCGTCCCGCTCCTCAGCCACCGCCGCAGGCTAAGCCGGCTCCGCAACAGCGTCCTGCTCCTCAGCCACCGCAGCAGGCTAAGCCGGCTCCGAAGAAGCAGCCTCCAGCCGGGGAGAAGAAGCCGCCGCAGTAGCGGCGACCCGCTGCGTTCAATCGCGGTTTAACAGGATGGGCGAAGCTTCCGGCTTCGCCTTTTCTTTCTTGTGCGCCGCGCGTGTTCGACAATTGGGGGTGAAAGTCCCTTACCCAACCTTGCTCCCTCTTGCCCGGAGCGGCGTGCCAGAGGGAAATCGCATGGGCGGACCCAGCGCCCGGCGGTTTGCATCGAATACAATGAACTAAAGGACTATCCCCTAATGAAGTTTCACCCAATTCCCCTACGTCTTCTGACGTTCTCGCTATTGCTGCTCGCGTTGTGCCTGACCATTCCGGCGCTGGCGTCCGACCGGGGCGAGGGCCCACTCGACCCTTCGCAGCCCACTGGCATCACGGTGGATGCGATCATCCAGAAATTTGCCGCCAAGGAAAAACAGTTCAAGATTGCGCGCGAGCAATACACCTATCGCCAAGACGTGATGGTGGAAACGCTTGACGGGGACACCGTGGACGGTGAATTCCGCCAGGTGGTCGATGTGTTGTTCGACGATCAGGGCCGCCGGAGTGAGCAAGTCGTGTTTGCCCCGCAGTCAACCTTGCAGCGAATTTCCATGACCCGTGAGGACTTCGAGGATATTCAGCATCGCCTGCCTTTTGTGCTGACCAGCGACGAAATTCCGGAATACTCGATTCTTTACGTCGGCAAGCAAAAAGAAGACGAACTCGGAACCTACGTCTTCGATGTGGCGCCCAAGCAAATCGAAAAGAACAAACGTTATTTCCAGGGGCGCATCTGGGTCGATGATCACGACTTCCAAATCGTAAAGACCTACGGCAAAAGCGTTCCCGACATAGGCGTTGGCAAGCATCACGGGGACAACGAGAACCTGTTTCCTAAGTTCACTACCTGGCGGCAGCAAATTGACGGGCAGTACTGGTTCCCGGTTTACACCAAGGTGGACGACGAACTTCACTTCTCTAGCGGTGACGTACACACGATCCAAGTTGTGAAATACGCCAACTACAAGCGCTTTGGAGCCAAGTCGAAGATCATCTACCAAGGCCAGGAAATCCCGAAGGACCAGCCGCAGCCGGGCAAGACGCCGCCACCTCCGAAGCCGTAGAGCCGCTGTTGCTGTTCGCTATTCGCTATTCGCTTTTCGCCGGATGGCTTGGATGACCCAGGCCTTTTAAGCCGCGCCAAAACCATCGAAGTTGTCCGGCAACCTTCAAAGTGTGCCACGCTGTGGGACTCATTCTAGGGGTGTCAGCTACGACCAGGTTCTCGCGAATAGCGAAAGGCGAAGCGCGGGTTCTTTCACGCCGCGGGCGCCATGGAGCGCTCGGCCGCCTGCTGGATGAAGCGCTTCATCACGTGGGCCCACATCACTTTCTTGCGTACTGCAGTCTCCTGGATGGCTCGCCCTTGCGCAAACATCTGGAGAAGCACCCTCATCTTCAGCACCGCCAGCAGCGGCTTATCCTGCTCACTGATGCCGTAGCCCTGCACGAATGCTTCCTGCACCGGGGTGGTGATGCTGCGATCGCAGAACGAGTATTTCTCCAGCGCCTCAACCGCAGCCAGAAACATTGCGGCGTCATGCAGCGAACTGGCCTGCTGCTGCAAGTTGGCAAAGGCGGAGAAGCCCACGCCGGGTTGCGCCACTAGCACATTGAGCGGCACAAAGTCATTCAACACCGCAGAGGCGCGTACCGGTTTCTTCTGTTGACTCAGCGTCATTCTGGCGTTGCTCAGGATGGCCTCGGTCGATTCCGTGGGTAGCCCGTCCTCCTGCGCTTTGAGGCAGAGCTTTTCCATGTGCGTCAGAATCTCGCAGCTTCCCAAGCCGGTGGGCGTTGCTGATGTCGCTTTGTGGAATCGTTGCAGCCAATCGCCGGCTTGGCTCGCGGCCGTTTTCAAAAGCCGATGATCGGCGGACCCGGGTAGCAAGGCCGCTTTCATAATGATGCTTTGCAAGGGCAAGCCATTGATTTTGGTACTCACCACGGCGCCCAGTTCTGCGAAATCGCCGACCAGACGCGGCACTCCGCTGAGTTTTTCTTTGACGGAAGCCTGATAGGCAAACTTCAAATTCTCAGCTTCGCTCCTGGCCAGCCCTTGCGACCCTGGTGACGCCGATTTTCCCGCGCGATATACCTTCGCATTGACGCGTTCGCTGTCGCGCTCAAAGTCCAGCACAATTTCGTAGGTGTAGCAATCCGGCTTAGGCGTGTGCCCAACCACGCGGACCGCCCGCAACTCTGAATGTTCGGGAAAGTACCGGGGACCCGAGGTCCGCAAACTATCTACGATCTGGGCCAGAACGCTATCTGACATTGACTCTCCGACTTGGATGCACGCCTTATGTGGGATGCCTGCCATCAGAAAATGGCAATACCCGCGGCAATGCCCTGTCCCTTCAGGTGCAGGTTGAATGCCATCGTTTCGAGCGTAAATTACCTGTAAGTAGTTGATTGGTTTAGGGGCTAAACTGCGGGTTTCCTGCACATAAGGATGCTCGGTGGGGACGTTGAGAACTCTGATGCACAACCTTGGCAGCATCAGAAACGTAGAAAAAATACACACGAAAATTGCTGCCGTCGCCAAGCCGCAGGAAAAATATGGGGTATCAACTCGCCGTCAGCGGCTTGCCACGAAACCGACCGCCGGGCTCAATAGAAGAGGTACTTACGCCACTTGGAGTCGGACCGCCCCATCATGCGCATGATGTGACGGCTGGTATGCAGGTTGAAAGCGCGTGGCTCGCGCATAAGTTTCATGCTGGCCTCGTGGGGCAGAAGATTGCCCTTCCGGCGATTGCAGGAGTGACAACACGCCACCAGGTTTTCCCACGTCGAGGCTCCTCCCCGCGAACGCGGGATGACGTGATCCAGGGTCAACTCGCCGGCGGCCAGGATCTTCCCGCAATACTGGCAGGTGTTGCGATCGCGCAGCAGAATGTTCTTGCGCGAGAGGGCGCGCGTCTGGTGGGGAATGCGCCGGTATTCCAGCAGACGGATGACGGACGGCACGTGCATGGCAATACGCGCCGCATGCAGATAATGTCCGTTGGCTTCCTCCATCATGGCCACACCCTTCAGCACAAGAATGACGGCGCGACGCGCGGCACAGACATTGATGGGCTCGTAGGATGCATTGAGCACCAGCACGGGTGCGTGCATCGCCGTCCACTGCGGTGGCTCATCCCCGGCGACACGGGCGTGCTGCATGCATCCGGCAAGCGACTTGCCGTATCGGGACGCTGCACTCTGGACCGGCATGGACATACCCGGTTATACCGAAGCCGCGACTGCCACCGCTTCGATTTCCTCCTCATCCCCATGATTGGCGGCTTGCCGCGTAGCCGCCTGAAAAGCGCGGGCCACGGTGGCCGCCCAAACTCGTTCTGCGCCAGCCTGCTTCAGCACTCGCGCACACTCAGAAAGCGTGGTCCCAGTGGTCATGACGTCATCCACTACGATCACTGTGCGGCCTTGCACACGGCGCCGGTCCCGAACGCGAAAGGCATCGCTCACGTTGGCGATACGCTCCTCGCGGCTGAGTCCCACTTGCGAAATGGTCGCTCGCTGACGAACCAATACTCCGGTTGCTAACTCAATGGGTTGCGGTAAGCGCTTTACTGCGGCGCGAGCGATCAGCTCTGCCTGGTTGAACCCACGCTCGCTGCGCTTGCTCTTGTGGAGCGGAACCGGGACGATGACAAGCGCGTCGCCGCAGCCGGGAAGAAGTTCCGCGATGGTGCTGGCCAACATTCCGCCCAGTAGCGCCGCAACCGGAAGAACGCTCTGGTACTTGAGCAGGTGCACCAGACCGCGCAGGCCGCCTTCGTATTCTCCGAAGGAGACGGCGCGCGCAAACTCCGGCTCATGGTCGCGGCAGTTCTGACAGCGGCCATCGCCCATCAGCAACTGTGCACTGAATAGACGATCGCCGCAAACCACGCATTGCGGCTCGCGCACCGGCGCGATGGCAGCGATACATTCAGGGCAGACGGGAATCCGCGAAATGTTATTGAGTGGCGTGTCGCACAGCCTGCAATCGGAAGGGAAAAGGACCGAAAAAACGTTGCGCAGGAGGGCTTGCAAGGGCGCGAAAACTGCGGCACGTTGCNNAAGGACCCGTCGCCGGTGCCTCCGGGTGCCAGAGAGCGATGGTTGACGCTCCTCCGATCACCCCAACGAGCTAGACTCGTCGGGGACCCTGATCCGGTCCCGAAGCACCGTGACAGCACAGTATAAGAGCTTCGATGCACAACGCGCAATGCCGGAAGGGGTTCGGGAAAAGGATTTCACCGAGATTTCATCACTCTGGCGTCAACTTAAGCGCCCCGGAACCGCGATCCCGGACGACCGTCACTTGTAACAAGTGCCACTGACGTGCTAACTTGCGCCGTCGCCCCTTTTGCTGCGCCGCGCGAGGTCTTCATACATGAGTACTACCACCAGCACGTCACAAAAGAAGTTCCGTTCCTACGTTCCCGACGACACGACGATGCCGGAGTTTACCCTTCGGGCCGTGCTCATCGGCTTGGTTCTCACGGTGATTCTGGGTGCGGCCAATGCGTATCTTGGCCTGCGCGCCGGCATGACCATCGCCGCCACCTATCCAGCGGCCGTTATCGGCATGGCAGTGCTGCGCATCATGAAGGGCTCGATCCTGGAAGAGAACATTGCGCGAACCGTAGGCTCGATCGGTGAATCGGTAGCTGCGGGCGCGATTTTCACGATCCCGGCGTTCGTCATCTCCGGCGCCTGGCCGGTCTTTGACTTTGAGCATGCCTACTGGAAGTCGTCCATCCTAATGCTAGTGGGCGGCGTCCTCGGTATTCTTTTCGTGACCCTTCTGCGTCGTGTGATGGTAGAAGACCCCGAGCTTCCCTTCCCCGAGTCGGTAGCCGCCTCGCAGATCCACATTGCCGGACAACAGGGTAGCCGCGCCGCCAAAATTCTATTCGGCAACATGGGTTTCGGCGGCATCGTGTACCTGCTCGGCCAGTTCAGCCTGTTTAGCGCGAGCCGGGACTTCATCGTAAACGTCGGTAGCCTCGGTACCAGCTTTGTGCGCATGGGCCGCAGCGCCACGGCGGCGAAACTGCCCGCCGGCGCGGTGACGACGGTCTCCGCACCAGCCATCAGCCCAGCGTATCTGGGTGTCGGCTACATCATTGGACCGCGTCTGGCTTCGCTGAACTTCGCCGGCGGGGTCATCGCATGGGGCCTGCTGGTGCCGTTGATCCTGTTTCTCGGCGGTCCCACCCTGGTGGCGCAGTTCGCACCTGCGGGCACTACCATTCCGGACAATGCATTCTGGACAGGACAGGCGGGCGCCGTGTGGAGCTTCATCGTGCGGCCCATCGCGGTCGGAGGCATGCTGGTGGGGGCCTGCTATACGCTGTTCCGCATGCGCAAGAGCCTGGGCTCGGGCATGGCCCGTGCCATCTCGGATTTGAAGAAGTCTGCCGCGGCGCACGCCGGCACGGCCCGCACGGAACATGACTTAAATGCAAAATTTGTATTTAGCGGGTTGCTGGTCGTTTTGATTAGCATGGTCTTCTTGTACAAGAGCTACGCTGCTTCGTGGGGGCCCGGCATTGTTGCGGCAATTGTGATGATCATCGTCGGCTTCTTCTTCGCGGCTGTCTCGGGGAACCTGGTGGGCTTAATCGGGTCGTCGAACAACCCCATCTCCGGCCTGACTCTGGCGGCTCTGGTGATCGCGGCATTACTGATGGTGCTGATGGGCGTCACGGGAATTCACGGCGTCGCCGCCGTGCTCGGCGTAGCTGCTGTCGTCTGCATCTCCTCGGCGGTGGCTGGCGAGATGCTTCAGGACCTGAAGGTGGGACACATCCTCGGCGGCACTCCCGCAAAGATGCAGATTGGCGACTTCATGGGCGTGACTGTCGCCAGCTTCGCGCTGCTTCCTGTTCTGTTGCTGCTGAATCAGGCCAATATTAATAGCGGCGGCATCGGTTTTGGAGACCCTCAACTCCCCGCTCCGCAAGCTGGTCTGATGGCCATGCTCTCGCGCGGTATCGTCGGCGGCGAAATGGCATGGCCGCTGATCGTTGTCGGTATCCTGATGGGAATTGCTTTGATCATGATTGAGGTCAGAAGTCCGATGCTGTTCGCCGTCGGCATGTATCTGCCGCTGGAGACGACATTCGCCATTTTCCTGGGCGGGATGATCCGCTGGATCACCGACAAGATGCGGGACAGCAGGAACTTTAACGAGGCCCAGAAGGCCCGCGTGGAAAATGCCGGGGTGCTGACGGCTTCTGGATTTATCGCCGGCGAGGCACTCATGGGGATTGTCATAGCCGTCTTCAGATATAAACAGTGGCGGCTGCCGGTTATTTTCCAGCACCCAAATGTTGTTTCTGGATTTATCGTGCTGGTGATTCTTGCCGTGGTCATGATTCGCGTGCCGCTGGCCAATGCGGGCAGACCGGATGAACCGGCACCGCCGACCGCGATTATGTAGAGCGTCGTGTTCTATTTCCCCTGTCATCCCGAGCGAGGTCGCCGCGGTGACCGAGTCTAGGGACCTGCTGTTTGTGCGCGGATGACCATAGCCTCCAACCTTACCGCCATTCACGATCGCATTGCCCGCGCCGCTCAGCGCGCGGGAAGAAACCCGGACGCGATCGCGTTGATAGCTGTGTGTAAGACCCAGCCCGCAGCCAAGATCATCGATGCTTACCAAGCCGGCCAGCGCCGGTTCGGCGAAAACCGGGTGCAGGAATTCTCCGAAAAAGTGGCCGCGCTTGCGAGCTTGCGCGACGCCGAGTTTCACATGATCGGCCACCTGCAATCGAATAAAGCGCTCAAGGCCGCCGAACTGTTTTCCGCGATTGATTCTCTCGACTCGGCAAAGCTGGCCGAACGGCTGAATGCTGCGGCCGAGAAACTGGGCAAAGCGCTCGAGATACTGATCGAGATCAATGTTGGAGGCGAAGAGGCCAAGAGCGGCGTTGCACCGAACTCACCGCAGCTCGAAAGCATCTTCGCCGGCATTCCCACCTGGAAGCATCTGCGCATTCGCGGGCTGATGACCGTGCCGCCGTTCACCGAAGATCCCGAGGGAGGGCGCTCCTACTTTCGCCAGCT
>PLYW01000050.1 GCA_003151875.1 Acidobacteriaceae bacterium | reverse complement strand
GATTGGCGTTGAGTATCTCGTGCGAGAAGACCGAGGGCGTGGGAGTGTCCACGGCCAGGCAGCGAATCCGTCCCGACGCCAGATCGCCCAAAACGCGCGTCAGGCCGTCGAGGTCCAGGGCCTCGCCGAGCACGTCGTTCATCGTCTCGCGAACCAGCACGTGTTCGGGAATGGCGATGTCACCGACGATGTTTTCCTGGCAAGCGATGGCTTGCGGAAACACCGCGGCCAGCAAATCCTCCGCGCGCATCCGTTGAATCTGCGGCGGGACTTTCTTGCCGCCTTGGAAGCGCAGCAAGGCCAGCGAGCGCCCCGCCGCCCAGCGCCAGCGCACCGTGAATAGAGGCGCGGCGAGCACGGCCTGCTCGAGGACTTCTTTTACGGACGCCGCTTGCAAGTAATGAAAGACATCGCCTAGCGGAAAGCTGTGCTGCTCCCCGAGCGAGATGTTCAAGCCGTTATCGGTGGCGGCAGCCTGCAACTCAANNGCAGAAGCGCTTGCGCAGCGCCAGACCCCACGCCTTGTTGATGCGGGAGCCGAACGGCGCATGGATCACCAGTTGCATCCCGCCGCTTTCGTCGAAAAATCTCTCCGCCACCACCACTCTCTGCGACGGCACCACGCCCAGCGCGGCCAGTCCCATCGAGATGTACGCGACCGCCTGCGCGGCGCCCGCATCGTCCAGTCCGCACTCTTGCTTCAAGTAACCCGTGACGGCGCTCCAGTCGACCGAATCCGCTCCGCCGCTTCCGCCGCCAGAAACAAGTTCGCCAATCCTCGCGCGCAGTTCCGCCAACTGCGAGGAGAGTTCGGCAGTGCGCCCCGGCGCTTCGCCGCGCCAGAAGGGCACGTTCGGCGGAGCCCCCTGCGCGTCTTCCACCAGCACCCGGCCGCGCTCGACGCGGCGAATTCGCCACGAGGAATTCCCGAGGAGCATGATGTCGCCCGAAAGGCTTTCGACGGCGAAATCTTCGTCCACCGTGCCGACCACGGCGTCCTCGGGCGTGGCCACAACGGTGTAAAGCGCATTTTCCGGAATCGCGCCGCCGCTGGTGATCGCTGCCAGTCGGCTGCCGCGCCGTCCGCGCAGCCGATGGTTTACGCGGTCGTGAAACACATACGAGCCATAGCGCCCACGCCGCGCCGAAATGCCCTCCGACACCATGCTCAGAACGGCGTCAAAATCGGAACGCGGCAGCGCGCGGTAGGGATAAGCGCGGCGCACCAGCGCAAAGAGATCGTCCTCCTGCCACTCTTCCGCTGAGCAAGCGGCCACGATCTGCTGCGCAAGAACGTCGAGCGGAGCTTCCGGGATCAGCAGTTCGTCGAGTTCTCCGCGGCGCACCGCGCGCACCAGAGCAGCGCATTCGAGCAGTTCGTCGCGTGTGGTGGCGAAGATGCGGCCCTTGGGGACGGCTCCGCGCCAATGGCCGGCGCGCCCCAGGCGCTGCAGCGCCACGCCAATCGAACGCGGTGAGCCGATCTGGCAAACCAGATCCACGTGCCCGATATCAATTCCCAGTTCTAGGGAAGCGGTAGCCACCAGCACGCGCAGCTCACCGGCCTTGAGCCTGCGTTCGGCAGTCAGGCGCAGCTTACGCGCCAGGCTGCCATGATGCGCTGCAACCGTATCCTTACCGACGCGCTCGGCCAGGTGATGCGCCACGCGCTCGGCGAGGCGCCGCGTGTTGACGAACACCAGCGTCGAGCGATGTTGCAAGGCCAGCTCCGCGATGCGGTCATAGATCTCGCCCCACATCTCGTTGCTGGCGACGGGACCAAGCTCGGACGGTGGGACCTCCACCGCCAGGTCGAGCTTGCGGCGGTGGCCAATGTTGACCACGGCCGGGGCAGGGCGTCCCGCGCCGGTCAGAAAATGCGCGATCTCCTCGATCGGCTTCTGTGTGGCCGAGAGCCCGATGCGGGTTGGCCGGTTCGCCAGCAGGTCAAGCCGCTCCAGCGAGAGCGTGAGGTGCGCGCCGCGTTTGTCGTCGGCGACGGCGTGGATTTCGTCCACGATGACGGTCTCGACATCGTGCAGGATGGCGCGGCTGCCGTTGGCGGTGAGCAGAATGTAGAGCGACTCCGGCGTGGTGACCAGGATGTGCGGCGGGCGCTTGAGCATGTCGCGGCGCTCTTTCATCAGCGTGTCGCCGCTGCGCACGGCAGTGCGAATTTCGGGCATCAGCAGGCCGCGTTCAGCAGCCAGCGCCAGGATCTCGCCCAGCGGCCCGTCGAGGTTCTTCTGAATGTCGTTGCCCAACGCTTTGAGCGGCGAGACGTACACAACCTCGGTGCGGTTGTGCAGCGCGCCTTCCAGCGCCTTGCGCACCAGACGATCAATGCAGATCAGAAACGCGGCCAGCGTTTTGCCGGAACCGGTTGGAGCGGATATCAGCGTGGTGCGGCCAGCGAGGATCTCGGGCCAGCCTTGCTCCTGCGGCTCGGTGGGCGAGCCGAAGCGAGCGATGAACCATTCCGCAACCAGCGGATGCGCCCAAGCCAGCGCGACCGGAATTTCCCTCAAAGGCATCAGGGTATTCTAGCAGATGTTCGCCAAATCTTCGCCCGAGCGATTTCACCACGGAGGCACGGAGACCACGGAGGAATTCTGTTCACCACGGAGGCACAGAGAGCACAGAGGAAGAACGAAACTAAGGTAAAAAACGGCAGAAGTCAAAGAACGACGTAAGACGGTAGTGGCTCAATTTGAATCCTGACGCCCTTGCGCCGATTCTCGAATCGTGGCATGGTGGGGTCATGCCCAAGAAGGATTTTTGGCAGGTTGCTAAATCAGTCGTTGAAAGAGCCATCGGCGAGCATATGAACGGCACACCGCTCGAAGATCCTGATGCTGGCAAGAATCCTGCCGCCGTCGCACTCGGCAAACTTGGCGGAGCCAAAGGCGGCAGGGCTAGAGCCAAGAGTCTGACAGCGAAACGTCGAAGAGAAATCGCCAGAAAAGCCGCCAAATCGCGCTGGAAGTAGCTTCTAAGCACCAAGAGAAATCCACAGCCATAATTTTTCTGTGGAAAAGAGCGCCGTAATGCATTTGTCTCAATTGAGACATGCTCGGCGCTCTTTCCATTTGACGCCATTTATCTGATTCTAAAAGAGATGGCTGAGAGATTTTAAAATATATATTCCGCCGTACATGAAAGCGTAAGGCAAGTTGATGATAGTTGATACGATGAGAGATGTGGATTTTGCTGGAAATTGCACAGCGAACCACTTGACGAGCGACACGCTGGTGCTACACTTATCTCAGGTACTCAGGAGTACCAACCAGAAAGGAGGATACCATAGTGGCTTTTGAAATTTATGCGAAGGAGCGTCAGAGTAAATCTACAACTCCGATGCTTTCAATCTCCGCGAAGCTAGGTCGGTGTACGCTCAACCGTGCCGCTGCTGAGATGTTCGACAAGGATGCGGTGCAAACCGTACTTCTGCTTTGGGACGCTGATGCGTATAGGTTCGCGATCAGGCCGATTGCGAAAAGGGACCCGAGATCGTTCAACGTTCGATATGCGAGAGACCCGAAGGACAAAAAGACGATTACGAGCGCGGCGTTTTCGGGAGTGCTGTTCTTGAAGCATATCGGATATGACATAAGCGAAACGAAGAGCTACCCAATTCAGTGGGTAGCAGAACAGGCCCATTTTGAGGTGCAGCTACCAGCCGAGCGAATCCTGGGCCAGCAGCAACCGTTAGTAGCAGTAGAAGGAGGGAAAAGGCATGGAAAATCAGCAACTGGGTAAGAATAGGGGCAAACGAAAACGGGCCACCAAGGGCAGCCCGCTTATCGCTTTCTGACAAGCTTTGCCGATCTTAGCCGTCTCGCGATGGCTAAATCTTAGGTCGGTGCAAGGAGGCCATCATGGTAGTGATGGTTCTCTCAATCGCGGGGCTCGCTCTGTCAGGAGCAGGCTCCATAACCGCTGTAAGGGCTCCTTTCGCATTCGTGCGTGGGGAGCCTTTACGGCTCAAAGCTGTCTGCCCCTCTAGTATAACCCGTTTGTCAAACCTTCGTTGTCTCTTCGCTTGTGCAGACGTTTGCAATCAATTGCAGAGATTATCCCGCGATCTTTCACGTTTGACTTGACAACTTGGACGGTCAAGCATATAGTTCAATTATCATGAATAGACTGAATAGCGAACAGCAAACGAAAGTTGTGGCGGCTCTGGTGGAAGGAAATAGCATCCGCTCCACGTCCAGAATGACGGGCGTAGCACGGAATACCATCACTAGTTTGCTGCTTGATTTGGCTGAGGCTTGTGCCGATTACCATGACCGCTGTGTTCGCAATGTGCGCGTTAGACGCTTGCAGTGCGATGAAATATGGGCGTTTGTGGGTGCGAAGAAAAAGAACGTCACGCCGGAGCAGGAAAAAGCCGGATGGGGCGACGTTTGGACATGGACGGCGATTGATGCGGACACAAAGCTGTGTGTCAGTTACTACGTGGGCGACAGGGGAAAATATTCGGCATATAACTTCATGTGCGATTGCGCAAACCGCATCGCTGGCCGTCCGCAAATCACTACAGACGCGCATCGGCCGTACCTACAGGCCATCGAGGATGCGTTCGGAACAGAAGTTGATTATGCCCAACTGCATAAGATTTTCGGCGCTCCGACTCCTGACGCATCGCGCTACAGTCCAGCAACCTGCATTGGCTGCGACATGAAAACCGTGATGGGTAACCCCGACCCGAAACACGTCAGCACATCATTTGTCGAGCGTCAGAATCTCAGCATGAGAATGAACATCCGCCGTTTCACGCGCCTGACAAACGCCTTTTCTAAGAAAGTAGAGAACCACGCTGCTTCCGTGGTGCTTTGGTTTGCGTATTACAATTTTTGTCGGATTCACCAAACGCTGCGCGTGACGCCAGCGATGGAAGCGGGCCTTGTAGATCACGTCTGGACAATCGAAGAAATGCTTGATAATGTGGGCCTGAAATGAAGCCGGTCACGTCGCGCATTCTGACGGGTGACAGCCGAAAACTTCTTCCGTCGATCCCCTCGGAGTCCATTCAGTGCTGCGTCACTTCGCCCCCTTATTGGGGATTAAGGGACTATGACCATCCCGCACAGATCGGCGCAGAGCCATCGCCAGATCAATACGTTCAGAATCTCGTTGAGGTTTTCCGCGAGGTCCGGCGAGTGCTGCGGAAGGATGGGACGCTATGGTTAAACGTCGGTGACGGATACGCCCGTAACGGTGGCACTGGAAATTGCGGACCAAATGCTATCGTCGGAAACACAAAGAGGTTGATCCAAAAACGTAACTGCAAGGTTCCTGACTGCTGGGGGCTCAAGGATCGCGATTTGATTGGCCTGCCCTGGCGCGTGGCTTTCGCGTTGCAAACCGATGGATGGATACTCAGATCGAAAATAACGTGGCTCAAGAAAACCGCCATGCCGGAAAGCGTCAAGAACAGGCCAACCAGCGCGACGGAAGATATTTTTCTGTTCTCAAAGTCGCCCACCTACTATTACGATCCGAACGCAGTCAGAGAGGAAACCGGCGCCAATCTGCGAAATTGCTGGATTCTTGGGCCTGACGCGAACGGCAACGGCCATCCTGCTACGTTTCCGCGAGAGCTGGCTCGCCGTTGCATTCTCCTTGGTAGCCGTGCGAACGATACGGTGCTAGACCCGTTTGGGGGATCAGGCACAACTGGTATTGTGGCGAAGCAATTTGACCGCAAATCAATCCTGATAGAACTAAACTCCGACTACTCCAAGATGTGCAAGAAACGGATGAGCAATGCCGTCCAAAAAACACTCGGGTTCTAAAGAACTCATCCTCGCCTATTTCTTAGCCAATGTCGGTACTGTTCTGGAATCTCGCGAGATTCAGAAGGCGAGCGGCGGTGCATCCGAATGGGCCAGGCGGGTGCGAGAGCTTCGCAACGAAGAAGGCTATCAGATTCTCTCCCATAAGGACCGGAGGGATTTGAAGCCTGGACAGTACATCCTTGAGACTACGGTGCGGGTTCCGGCTTTCCGGCGTGGAATCTCAAAAGAGACTCGCGCCCAAGTTCTCGAACGAAATGGCCATACATGCCAGATGTGCGGCGCTGCGGCCGGCGACCCTGACCCACTTGGTGGCCCGCGTACTGTCCGTTTGACGATGGGACACATCAAAGACAAATCCAAGGGCGGAGACGATTCACCGCAGAACCTTCGGGCCATTTGCGATCCCTGCAATGAGGGGTTGCAAAATACGGCTCCGCCAAGGCCAGATCGCATCCACTTGTTATCGCAGGTTCGCCGGGCTACGATTGACGACCAGCAAGCGTTGCTGGATTGGCTCTCAAAGAAATTTGGGCCATCAACGCAAGTTTAGGACACTCCCGGAGCCTGACACTGGAGGGGGTGACAAGATAAGCACAATTTGCAACCGATTGCACGAAAATAGTGCAACTAAATGGGGAGATTCCGTGTTATTGTGAGTAAAACCAGTGCCAAACCGTGCACAAAAACGCAAAGGATTGCGCCCTGCGTGCTTGGATAAGACTTTAACCCCCTTTGTTTCAACAAGTAAGAGTGGAACAAGAATTGCACACAAAGAGGCATATGAGTGTGTCCGCTTGGCCTTGAGAGCCAAGTGACCATCCGGTTTTCGTCAGAAGGTGAATGATATGGCGGCACTAGCACTTCCAATTCGTGAGTTAGAGCAATCTGTGGGAATCGCTCAGGTCGCGACGGAGTGTGTCATCAGATATTCAAGGGAGCGATCTGAGGAATTTCAGCTTATCTGCCGTATTGTCGGCAAGACACTTTCATTGAAACACCAACTGAGGGGTCTTTCGATCAAGCAAGGGAACCTCCTTAGCAGTTTGATCGAGCGAGATTTCACGCATTGCGATCCAGGAGATTTGACGCCTCTCGCCGCATCACTAGATAAACTGGTGCGCGACGAGCGTACCATGCTGGATAGCATGTATGAACTTGGCGTTGAAATCCGTTTTTGCTGGAGTTCGTCCTTGCGTAAGCTGGCTCAGCAAGTCGATCATTTGGACTCTATCGCTGAGTCTCTCCATGCGGCGGCTGATCCTGAATGTTCCATGCTAATGGCGATAGCGGCGGAGCAGTTCGAGGTTCAAGGCGAATCGCAGGTAGCCGCGCCACAAAGACAGTTCGCCGCCCACTAAGGTAAAGAGGTGATTTCGGTAGCCGAAAAGAGACCCTTTGGCCCGATGCAGGCTTGACGTAAAACACCCCAAGTTCCTTAAATCCATCGGCGGCGAACCGGGCAGTGCTCTCCAGTTGGGTTTGGATGAGCTTGTTAAGAAACTTCTAAGAGACCACAAGCTATCGAACTGGTTTAACCATCCGATGGCTCCCCATTCCACGCAAGTCATTTGGAAGTGGGATTTTGCTCCAGAAGGGGCGCACAGTTCGACCAGAAAATCTTGGCGACTGTACGCCCATGTTTCCGACCCGCAAGCGCCTGAGCCGATTCCGGCTACTGCATTTCTGCTACACCCTAGGGGTGAGACGCCGAAAGGCAATCCGGCGAAATGGGTAGCCGATGCGCTGAAGCAGTTTCTTTCATCTACCGTAGAAATCGACAGCGAGGAAGATAAGTTTAAGCGTTCTACTGATACAGATGGAAAGATTCGCTCAATCTGTTATGTCTGCTTTGACAGCGTAGCCGTCTCTTACACCCTCGCCGACATCGAGGTAGCTGAGTCCACGCACGAATGCCCTGACCCAGTGCCAGATTCAAATTGAGCCACTACCCGTAAGACATCTTGGTGATGAATAAGAATTTCTCTGTGTCCTCCGTGCCTCCGTGGTGAAAGGTTTTTCCGATTTCCCCCTGCTAAGATGGCGCTATGTCCGACGAGCGCGCAAAAAAGATCAAGATGATGCTGTTCGACGTGGACGGCGTGATGACCGACGGCACGATTTTTCTCCTTCCTGCGGCGGGTGCGGGAGCAGGTCAGGAGACCCACGAGCATCGCGAAAAGATGGCCGACAAGGGTGGCTTCGGAATCGCCAGCCGGGACGTATTCGAAGCCAAGGGGTTCAACGCGCACGATGGCACCGGATTTTCGCTGGCCCGTCTGGGCGGGTTGAAGACCGGCATTATCACCAAGCGCATTTCCGAAACCGTGGCGCTGCGGGCGCGCGACCTGAAAATCGAGCACGTCTATCAAGGGCAGCTGGACAAGGCGTCAGCGTTTTACGAAATTCTCGAGAAGGAAGGCCTGACACCACAGCAGGTCTGTTACATGGGCGACGATATCATTGATCTGCCGGTGATGCGGCTGTGCGGGCTGGCCATCGCGGTGAAGAACGCGCGCCCGGAGGTGCTGCGCGAGTCGCACTACGTGACCCCGCACGAAGGCGGCAAAGGCGCGGTGCGNNCAGAAAAATCCCCTCCGAAGGACAGGGGCGAGTTGCTCTTCGGAGGGGTAGCCGTGTTTCACACGACCATTCTCAGGGTTGTTACCGGTTCCAAACACTCTGGTTTGGGCGAAGTTTCGCTCGGCGAGAAACAGCTATCGGAATCGGACAAGCGGCCTGCTAGCCGGAGTAGGCATCATCCGACAGGCAGTTAGGACCTGCTTTTCTGTCCGTCATTCTGAGCAAGCGCAGCGAGTCGAAGGACCCCCTATAGCCGCGAGAAATCACGATGTGGCCGCTTGGCACAGCGACAAATCCGGGATCGTTGGCAGCTATAGGGGTCCTTCGACTCCTCGCTCCAACACCCCATCAAGCACCCTTCGGCTTCGCTCAGGGCAGGCTTCCCCGGTGCTTGCTGGGGACCCCGTTTGCGCTCGTTGCTCAGGATGACACCCCAAGAAAACGCGCTAACGATCAATTGAGCTGAAGGGCCACACGACGCCATTGGAGTTGAAGCGCCACACGACACCCCAGAGGCCGCTGTTCAAAGTGGAACGAATCCTCACCTGCTCCCAAATCGCACAATTCTGCCGGGGAATCAGCCTTGCTACGGTTGCAGGACGGGGAAAGTGTGATAAGTAATCAATTGGGAACTGGTAGCGGCTCGGGGGTTGGCATATGTGCTAACTTGTCGAGTTCCGCAACTCAGGGCTGGGTCCGGGCATCTGTTGTCGTGGGTGCGTAGTTTTTGCTGTTGTTCAGCAGTTTTCGATTGAGTCCGGGCCCCAGAATCCCTACTATGGAAACTGTCATAGCAGAAAACAGTCGCTCAGTGAGAGCAGGAATTTTGCCGGTGGGGAACATTACCGAATCTCGGGAACTTCAGGGTTGTCAATGTTAAAGCGTTTCGCCATTGTCGCGATGAATACTTTGTTGGCGCTATTTACCTGTGCCAACGCCACCGGCGCCACCATCTCCACCCACAAGGCCCACAGCAAGACCCATCACATCACCGAGACGACAACGGCGCAAAAGAAGATGGCCCGCCTGCGCACCAGCAGCAGGACGGTGGCGAGCCGCAACCGTTCCACGCATGTTGTCTCCCGGAGGCATCGTTATTACGAGCGCTTCTCGGCCAGCTCGTTTGCCGACAATCAGGTGGAAGGCGATATCACCGCGGGTGAAGATCCTATCGTGCGCGCGGCTGCGGTGGAAGCCCTGGGCAATATGAACGGCACGGTGGTCGCGGTTGACCCCGACAGCGGACGCATCCTGGCGATGGTAAATCAGAAGCTGGCGCTGTCGGCCGGAGCGCAACCCTGTTCGACCATCAAGGTCGCGGTGGCCCTGGCGGCGCTCAGCGAAAACGTCATCACGAAGGACACGGAAGTCCCGCTGAGCAAGTACTGGCGCGTGGACCTGACCACGGCGCTGGCAAAATCCAACAACGCCTACTTTGAGGCGGTGGGACGCAAGCTGGGCTTCGAGCGGGTCAGCTATTATGCCCACCAATTTGGACTGGGCGAACTCGCCGGCTGGCAGATCGACGGTGAGCATCTGGGCACCTTCCCCCAGACCGAGCTGGATGCGAAGCTGGGCGGCGTCGGCAAGATGTGTTCGTTCGGCGAGAGCATTTCTCTGACCCCGCTGCAACTGGCGGCGCTGATGAGTTCCATTGCCAACGGCGGCACGCTGTANNAAGCGCAAGCTCGACATCGGTCCGCTGATTCCGGAAATCTCTGACGGCATGTCGGGCGCGGTGCAGTACGGCACGGCGCGCCTGTTGCGGACCAACTTCATCGAGGAGCCGGTGCTGGGCAAGACCGGCACTTGTTCCAAGGACGGCACGCGCTTTGGCTGGTTTGGTTCCTACGCCAACACGCAATATGGGCGGATCGTGACCGTCATCTTCCTGGAAGGCGGACGGCCGACGTTTGGCCCCAAGGCAGCGGAGTTGGCCGGCCACCTGTATCGCAATTTATATGATCACCAATTCTTCGCAGTGAAACCGGCGGCGACGCCAGTGCGGACGGCAGGTTCCGAGGGGAATCCCGCCACCGTGGGCGCTCCACAATAGCCGAACAACATTACGTATGCGAAAGGCCTCCCGCGCGGGAGGCCTTTGCTGCCTACTGCTGCGAAAGCTATTTCGCGAAGGGCGAGCCCGACTGGGCCTGCAACTTCTGCAGCGCATCCTGGTAGATATTTTTCGCCGCGGGGTCCTGGGTCGTGCTGATCTGGTCATTGAGCCACTTCAACATGGCGGCGCGTGAGGGATGGGGAAAATTCGGTTCGGCGTCGTCAATGCGCCACTCGTCGTTGACGGCAGTGACGATGTAGTCCACGTCCTCGTTGGAATTCGCAGTCTCTCGCGAATAGCCAATGCCGGTTTCGAATCGTCCCAGAAGCCGATAGTGGACCGTAACGGTGTACTTGCCGTGAGCGGACACCGGGGCAGTTTCGACGGTGTATCGTGCGATGACGTTCATCTGTGTGTAGTCGGGATTCGTCTTCCACCACACCAGGGGCTGAAGCTTCGGCCAACCCTGGGGGCCCATTCGCGCCCCGTCATAATCCAGGCGGCAATACTTGGACACCAGTTCGCGCATTCGCTCGGCCCTGGTGTCTTGATCCACGTGGCCCAGGGGCACTGGAAATTGCGCCCGGGCGGCGCTTCCCACTGCAAACAAGAAAACTATAGACAGTGCTAAACGGCGAAACGATGACGACCTCATGCGACCCTCTGGTTCCGATGGCTGGTATGCGTCCCCTTGCAAGGGTACACCGGTTTGGGAGCAAGAAAAAAGCGCCCGACAGCGGGTCGAGCGCCAGACGGCTGCCAAACCAGGGAAGCCGAAGCGTACACGGGAGGAGTTTGACGCCT
The DNA here is from genome assembly GCA_003151875.1 of Acidobacteriaceae bacterium. GTDB lineage: Bacteria > Acidobacteriota > Terriglobia > Terriglobales > Acidobacteriaceae > Bog-257. The sequence goes on along the minus strand of PLYW01000050.1, from coordinate 499 downwards.
GGGTGCGCGAGTTCTCCGCCTATTCCGGCAAGATCCCGTCCATGCCGGGCGAAACCTTCTCCCGCGCGGCGATCTACGAGGACCATAGCTGAATGGCCGCGGTTAGGCATTTGCTGGACAGCAATGCATTTCTGCGCTGAACCAAGCGTGATAATCCGGAACACGCTCTGATCAAGACAGCCGTTGAACGTTTCAGGAATATTCACTTGACACAAATCGCCGCTGGAATCGGGGAGACAGGGAAGCGGTAAATCGCTAAAAAGTACAGCCCGTGTCGCCCTAGGGTTGGAACTCCTCAGCTAAACCCTTATCTGCGTGTGTTAGCCGAGATTTGTTCCAAGAGGTGGACCATCACGTTCGTCTTGCGGATATAAACCGTAGGGACATAGATCGCCAGTAGGGCGACCACTATCACACAAATACCAAGCACAAAAATGGGCCAATTCATAAATGCCTCCAATCAGGATGTTGAAAACAGAAACCGCTGGGTTCCGACCGA
>PLYW01000252.1 GCA_003151875.1 Acidobacteriaceae bacterium | reverse complement strand
CCTCAGTGCACCATAAATCCGCGGGCTGCGGCGACAATGCCGACCGTCGCCAGCACCAGTCCGAAGTACCAGTATCGGCGATTATCGGTGAGCAAGGTAATGGAGGTGACGACCAGCGCGATCTCCAGAAACACCTCGCCCAGGTCGAAGCGATCCGCGCGGCGGCTGGCCAGTCCGACTTCCGCCTCTAGGCCGCGGGCTTCGTTCTGGATGTCCTTCTGCTGGTCGCGGTACTTGTCGATCTCATCGTGGAAGTGTTTCTGCACTTGGTCGGCGCGTTCGGCCTTGGTGTTCTCCAGCGCCGTGAGCACATCGGAGAGCGCCTCCAGGTTATTGCGCCGCATGTTCTTGGCCTGGTAATAGGCCCACTGGTCGGTGGCCCGGTTCTGCAGCAGGATTTCTTCGGTATGCGACCGATGGCCGAGCAGCGAAACCGTGGCGATCAGAACTGCCAGGATCGCCATGGTTAGACTGATCGGCGCCAGTTGCCTTCTTTCCCTGGCTTCCGCGACGGCTTCCTTTGCTTTGTCGATCGCTTCCATTTCTGAGCTCATGTGGCCTCCAGTAGCAATTAGCAGTTAGCACTCAGCATTTAGCCAAAGCTACAGCGTCCCTGCCGGATCAAAGGTGACTGCGAACTTCTAATTGCTAATTGCTAAATGCTAAGTGCTAAGTGCCAACTTCCTTTCCAAAATAGCGCAGAATCGCGTCAGCTTGCGGGCGGCTCACCACCGAGGCCAGCGCCGCGGCATCCGCTTCCTTCACGGCTTGCAAGCTGCCAAAGTGCTGCAACAGGCGGTTGGTGGTCCGTTCACCCACGCCGGGGATGTCGAGCAGTTCGGTCTCGCGGTCGCGCATCTGCCGCCGTTTGCGATGGAAGGTCACGGCAAAGCGGTGGGCCTCGTCGCGCACCAGTTGCACCAGGTGCAGCACCGGCGAATGGCGGTCGAGCACCACCGGGTCGTCTTCCTGGCCCTGCACGTAGATGATCTCCTCGCGCTTGGCGATGGAGGCCAGCGGCTGGTTGATGATGGCCAGGGCTTCCAGCGCTTGCGCGGCGGCGTGCAATTGCCCAATGCCGCCGTCGATCAGCACCAGGCTTGGCATGGTCTGCTTCTCTTCTTGCACTCGCTTGTAGCGGCGGGTGACCACCTCGCGCATCGAGGCGAAATCGTCCACGCCCTCGACACCCTTAATGATGAACTTGCGATAGTCCGACTTCTTCATCTTGCCGTCTTCCCACACCACCATTGACGCTACGGTTTCGGCGCCCTGAATATGCGAGATGTCGAAGCACTCAATGCGCCTGGGCAACTCCGGCAACATGAGCGCATCCTGCAAGGCTTCCTGGATCGCCTTCGCCGCCGGCTTCATCACCCGGAAGCGCTGATCGTACGCCTGCTTGGCATTCTGTCCCACCAGATCAATCAGCGAGCGCTTGTCGCCGCGCTGCGGCACGTGAATCTGCACTCTGCGCTTCTGGCCCTCCGACAGCACCTCCTCCAGCGTGGCGCGATCTTCGAAGTCCACCGCAACGTAGATGCTGTGCGGCACATACTGCTGGTCCAGGTAAACCTGCTTCAGCAGCGCCGAGAAGAATTCGCCCGGCTCAAATCCCGCAGTGCCGACCATACTGCTGAGGTCTTCCCAGAAGAACTCGCGCTTGTCCACGATCTTGCCGCCGCGCATGTGGAACAGGTTCACCGCCAGCATCTCGTTTTCGTAGTGATAGCCAAAAACATCGGCATCGTCGCCCTCAACCGCCGCAATGCGCTGCTTCTTGTCGAGCAACTCGACGGTCGAGATGAGATCGCGATACTTCGCCGCCAGCTCATACTGCTGGCGCTCGGCGGCGGCGGCCATACGCTGCTGCAACGAGCGCGACAGGTCGGCGCCCCGGCCTTCCAGGAACAGTTTTACGTCATGGACGGCTTCGGCGTAGCGGTCGGGCGTGGTCAGCCCTTCTACGCACGGCCCCAGGCACCGCCCGATGTAGTACTGCAAGCATGGCCGCGGATAATAGCGGTTCAGGTCGAGCTTGCACGAGGGAATCAGAAAGTGCCGGTGAATGAGATCAACAATCCGATAGGCCAGGCTGGTGGGAAAGTACGGCCCGAAGTAGAGCGACCCGTCGCGGCGCAGGCGGCGGGTCGGATACACCCGCGGATGGCGTTCGCCGATGGTCAGTTTGATGTAAGGGTAGGTCTTGTCGTCACGCAGAAGGATGTTGTAGCGCGGCTTCTTCTGCTTGATCAGGTTGTTCTCAAGCGCCAGCGCTTCCTTCTCATTGTCCACCACGATGTAGTCGAGATCGACGGCTTCGCGCAGCAGCGATCCGGTCTTGGCGTTGTCGGCCGCGCCCTCCAGAAAATAGGAACGCACCCGCGCGCGCAGGCTGTTGGCCTTGCCCACGTAGATGATCTCGCCCTCGGCGTTCTTGTAGAGATACACGCCGGGCGAGGTTGGTAGCGTCCGAATTTTCTGGTGCAGGTCCATTCAATTCTGATGAGAACAGCGATAACGCGATGACCGGGGAACCCCGAATCGGGCGCCCGCAAACGCCCTCAACCCGGTAAAAATTCTACTCCTCGCGTCAGGATTATCCGGCTCGTTAGGCCGACCCCCAAAGGAACGCCTCCCGCCTGCTCCTAAACCATTGAAACTAATACGCATTTCTGCCCGCGACAGCTACCCGGCAATGGCAGCATGGTTGCACATTTGTTCTCAGGCGGCTGGGGTCGAATGCCGTCGCAGGTTTGCAAGGAGCTTATCCTATGAATCGATTTACCCTCATCGCAGCGCTGGTGGTCGGCAGCCTGCCGTTCACCGTCGGCTGCGCCACCAAGAACTACGTACGCAACGAAGTGACGCCGACGGTCAACAAGGTCAATGAATTAGATGATCTGACCGCGAAAAATACTCACGACATCCGGGACACCGACGCGCGCGCCCAACAGGGTGTTCAGCAGGCGAAGTCGCAGGCTGACGCCGCCGATCAGAAAGCCTTGGCTGCGGGTCAGGCTGCCGACCAGGCCAATCAGAACGCGTCCCAGGCCTCGCACCGCGTGACCAGCCTGGCGGGCACGGTGGAGAATCTGGACAACTACAAGCCGGTCAACGACACGACGGTTTTGTTCGGCTTCAACAAGGCCGAGCTTACGCGCAAGGACAAGCAGGCGCTCGACGAATTCGCGGAGCAGTTCGGCAGTCAGAGGCACTACATCGTTCAGGTGGAAGGCTACACCGATTCGACCGGGCCGGCCGACTATAACTACCAGCTCAGCCAGCGCCGCGCCGACGCCGTCATCCAGTACATGGCGCAGAAACATAACGTCCCGGCCCACAAGATTTTCCTGATTGGTCTGGGTAAGGACAATCCCGTGGCCACGAACGCCAGCGCTGGCGGCCGGGCCAAGAACCGCCGCGTGGATATCACGCTGATGACGAACAACGCGACGGAGTCGGCTACATCCGCGCAACTGCAATAGCAGCAGTAGCCGGGGAAGAGGCGCGGCCGCAAAAGGAATCGGCCACGCGCTGAAGGTTCTTCTCCTGGGGAGTCTGAGGGCCAAAGGCGCCCATCCGAGGAAGGCCGTCCATGGTGGACGGCCTTTTTGTTTTCCGCGGACCTGAAGGGGCGTGGCTTCATCCGCGCCGTTGAATCCCTTCATTTTTGTCATCCCGACGAGGTCGCCGCGGCGACCGAGCGGAGGAACCTGCTGTTTCTCCATTGCAACGTTATCCCGTATCCCTTCAGCCGGCGACAGGCTTGCCTCAAAGTTTTGGGCTGTTCTGTTGAACCCGCTTCACGGTCTATCATCGTTCTAATCCATGGCCACGAAACTACAACGATTCATGCTGCGCGCCATCAACATCTGGCCGCCGTTTTGCGGCGCCGGAATTCGCGTGCGCTGGCAATCCAACCGGGCCGTCGATGTCGAAATGAAGTTGCGCTTCTGGAACCGCAACTACGTCGGCACGCACTATGGAGGATCGCTCTACTCCATGACCGACCCCTTTTACATGCTGATGCTGATGGAAAACCTGGGCCGCGATTACATTGTCTGGGACAAAGCCGCCAGCATCCGCTTCCGCAAGCCCGGGAAGGGAAGAGTAACGGCCGAGTTTCGCCTGACCGACGCGCAACTCAACGAGATCCGCGAAAAGCTCAAACTCCAGGAAAAGTACGAGCCGACATTCCTGGTCGAGGTGAAAGACGAGGCCGGCGAGGTGGTCGCGGAGGTACAGAAGGTGCTGCACATCCGGCGAAAGTGAGTGGCCATCCGATCCGCGAGTCCTCAACAGAGTTTCCGGGTTGCAATAGAATATGGGAGTGCGTTTTCGCTATCTGATTCTCGCCCTACTTTGTCTCTGGTTTACCGGGGTTGCCAGCGCGCAAGATCAGCAGCCGGTCGAACAGGTCCCCACCGATAGGTCGGCGCCGCCACCGAAAGACAACCGCAAGAATCCGCCGCGCTCCGACAACGTCCCTGCCGGAGAAAGCTCCAGCAAGCAGACGCGGATCGACATCTCGCCTCCCGCCGACGATGCCAAAAAGCATCCCGAGGCGGAGCTGGGAAACAATGCTAGTGATGTCGATGAATTCACACCCTACAGTCCCATGCGGGCGATGAAGGATGTGGAGATCGGCGACTTCTACTTCAAGGTCAAGCAGAATTATCCCGCCGCTATCAGCCGCTATCGCGAGGCGCTGGAGTACAAGCCCCACGATGCCGAGGCCACCTTCAAACTGGCAGAAGTGTTGAATAAGACCGGCGACAAGGCCGGCGCCGTGGAAAATTACCAGGCCTACTTGAAGATCCTGCCCGATGGACCGTACGCCAAGCGGGCCAGGGAAGAAGTGGACAAGCTGAAAAAGCAGTAGCCAGTAGTAGTCAGTCGCCGCTCGTCAGTTCCTCCCTTCTGTCATCCTGAGCGCAGGCGGCGCTTCGCCGCCGGAGTCGAAGGCCCCCTATACTCACTCTCGCCTGGCACGTTTTTCGAATCCACAGCCGTCTGACCCAGATGCACGATTCCAGAGAAAGTCGTTGTATGCGCTGGCTTTTGTGGGATAATGACGCCTCTCTTCCGTCAGGCTACTTTCGCACAGGGGACCTCGGTCGCTATGAAGAACATGTGTTCCGGTGTATTACGCTGTGGCTGCTTGGCCGCGTGGTTGTTCGTAAGTGCTACCTTCGTGATGGCGCAGGTTGCTGTGCCGACGTACCACAACGACAATTACCGCTCGGGTTCCAACTCGCAGGAAACGGTCCTTACTCTGTCGAATGTGAGGACGCAATCGTTCGGTAAGCGGGCGACGTTTGCGGTGCAGGGCTTCGTTTATGCGCAGCCCCTCTACGTGCCGGGCCTCACGATTGGCGGGACCTCGCACAACGTGTTGTTCATCGCCACCGAGCACGATCAGGTTTATGCCTTCGACGTGAACAGTGGACAGCAACTTTGGCGCAACAATCTTCTTGCCTCGCTGGGATTTCGCTACGTAATTAGTCCTGTTTCCAGCAGCGACGTGAATTGTGGCGACCTGGTTCCCGAGATTGGCATAACCGGGACCCCGGCAATCGATACTACCAGCGGTACTATGTACCTGGTTGCCAAGACGAAACAGTATGACAACGTAACCCACATCACATCCTTCTATCAGACCTTGCATGCACTCGATATCAAGACGGGCCAAGACAAAGTGGCGCCGGTTCGCATTACCGCCACGTCACCGGGCAACGGTACCGGCTCCGTCGGGGGCATTCTCACTTTTGACCCGCTGGTGGAAGGGCAGCGTTCGGCGTTGCTGGTGCTGAGGGGACAGGTTGTCATTGCCTGGGCCTCGCATTGCGACCTCGGCAGTTATCACGGCTACGTAATGTCGTTCAGCGAGTCGAATCTGGCTCGCACCGGCCTTTATGTGGACACCCCGAACGGTTACGAAGGCGGCTTCTGGGGCGGCGGCGCCGGTCCGGCAGCTGATTCCGGGGGATCGATCTATGCTACGACCGGCAACGGTGGCTTCGACGGGGGCACAGATTTCGGGGACAGCGTTCTCCGCCTGGCTTGGCTGAGCGTCGGCGGATCAATCTCTTTGCGCGACTATTTCACTCCCTGGAACCAGCACACCTTGGATCAGAACGACGCCGACTTCGGCTCCGGCGGCGCTCTGCTTCTTCCCGATCAGCCGGGTACGCCCTATCCCCACCTGCTGATACAGGTCGGCAAAGAAGGCACTATCGATCTGGTGAATCGAGACAATATGGGACACTTCCACGCGGGCAGCGACAGTCAGATCGTGCAAACCATCCCCTACGCGATTGGCAGCATTTTTGGCGCTCCCGCCTTCTGGAACAACACGGCTTACTTTGGCGGCGCCTACGATCACCTGAAAGCCTTCGCCTTCGATCCTCACGCGCAGCAGCTTTCCACCGGTTCCACCTCCGCCTCGCCGGAGTACTTCAACTTTCCTGGACCCACGCCGTCGGTCTCGTCCAATGGCACAAACAATGGGATCGCCTGGATCATTGAGAACGACACCTATGGAGGGCGCAACGCGGTATTGCGCGCCTACGACGCAACCAACCTGGGGACCGAGCTGTACAACTCCGAGCAGAACCCAAGCCGCGACCGCGTGGGGCTGGCGATAAAGTTCACGGTCCCGACCATCGCCGACGGAAAGGTTTTCGTCGGGGCCGAGAACCAGGTTGTTATGTATGGGCTGTTGTGACGGTGAAGTGGACCGCCTGCGATTCGGTAGAGCAGGCGTCTGCCAACTGGCTACTGACTACTGACTACTGTTTCTTCTTCTCCGGCTTGATGACGATGCCACGCCGCAGCGGCACCAGGGCCCCGCGGCTGGGATCGGCGTTTTGCGCGCGCGCCATCACCTCGTTGCGCACGTAGCTGACGAAGCCCGCCATCTGGCGCTGCATTTCGTCCATGCGCTCGCGCATTTGCAGAATAATGGCGATGCCCGAGATGTTCACTCCCAGGTCGCGCGCCAGCGACAGGATCAACTCCAGGCGCTCGATATCTTCGTCGGTGTAAAGGCGCGTGTTGCCTTCGGTGCGCGACGGCTTCAGCAGGCCTTCGCGTTCATACAGGCGCAACGTCTGCGGGTGGATGTCGTACATCTCCGCCACCGCGCTGATCATGTATGCGCCTTGTTTCTTGCGCTTGGCCATAGTCCTCTCCGAGGCGGCACTCAGCAGTTAGCACTTAGCAATTAGCCAAGACCTAACTGCCAAAGGCTGAGTGCTAAATGCTAACTGCCGATTTGCTTCCATAATTGCTCCCGCGGATCTTCGGGATTCAGCTTTGCCAGCTCGCGCAAGATTTCCTTCGAGCGCTCGTCGCTGACCTTCGGAGGCACCAGCTTGATCTCGACAATCTCGTCGCCGCGCGCGCCTTCCTTGACCGCCGAAGGAACGCCCTTTTCCCGCAGGCGCAGCCTCTGCCCGGATTGCGTGCCCGGCGGAATCTTCAGCAGCGCCCGGCCATCGATGGTCGGCACCTCGATCTTGGCGCCCAGCGCGGCTTCGCTGACGCTCGCCGGCACAGTGAGATGAATGTCGTTGCCCTCGCGCTTGAACACCGGATGCTCGCCCGACCGCACGATGATGTAGAGATCGCCTGCGGGTGCGCCCATGGTCCCGGCGTTGCCGCGGCCCGGCAGGCGGATGCGCTGGCCGTCGCGCGTTCCCGGCTTGATGCGGACCTTCAGCACGTCACTGTGCTCGATGCGGCCGTCGCCGTGGCAAACCGGGCACACGGTGCGGTCCTTGCCGCTGCCGCCGCAGCGCGGGCACACCACGTTGAATTTCATGCTGCCGCTCTTCTGCGTGATCTGTCCCTTGCCGTGGCACTCGGGACACGGGCCCGGGCGCTCAAGAAAGCCTTGGCCGTGGCAGTTGGTGCAAAGTTCGCGGCGGGGAATCGTGAGCTGCATCTCGGTGCCCTTGATCGCCTGCCAGAAGCCGACGTTCACCTGGTATTCCAGATCTTCGCCGGCTTCGGGCCGCGTCATCGGCGCCTCGCGGCCGCCGCCGAAGATACCAGAGAAGATGTCGCGGAATCCGCCACCGCCGCCTTTGCGGCCGGCCGCACCCGCGCCTTCGGCGTAGTCATTGAAGTCGAAGCCGCTGAAGTCGAACGGAACTTCCTGGGTGTAGGTCCGCGTTCCGCCTCCGCCCGCGCTGCCACCGAAGGGGCTTGCTGCCTGG
>PLYW01000218.1 GCA_003151875.1 Acidobacteriaceae bacterium | reverse complement strand
TGCGTCCCCACAAGCGATGAACGCTCCGGCCGCCGGGGCCTCACTCTACACCCGGCTCGGCGGATATGACGCGCTGGTAGCCGTGACCAAGGACTTCATTGGCCGGTTGGCGACCGATCCGCAACTTGCCAAGTTCTTCACCGGTCTGAACGACACCTCGAAAGCGAGGGTCGAGGCTCATGTCATTGATTTTCTCTGTGTGGCCACCGGCGGCCCGTGCATCTACACCGGCCAGGACATGAAGACGGCGCACACGGGTTTGCACATCACCGACGCCGATTGGAATACCTCGGCGGCACACCTGACCGAAACGCTGAACAAGTTCAAGGTGCCGCAGAAGGAACAGAGTGAAGTAATGGCTGCCATCAGTGGGCTGAAGGGCGACATCGTGGGAAGGTGACTTAGTGCATAGGGGTTAGTGGATAGTGGCTAGTTCGTTCCGCTGGCCACTATTCACTATCGCTCAACCCTGTTTTCCTCCGCTGCTGCATTTCCCGCAACATTTCCTCGCACGCCTGCTCCGGCAAGACGTGGCGAATGGCCGGGAAGATCACCTCTTCTTCCATCCGCAAGTGCGCGCTGAATATTTCCTCCAGCGCTTTCGTGATGGAGCACATTTCACCACCAACCTCAGCCAGCGTGTCGGGCTTGTCTCTCACCAGCACCAGTAAGGGCAGCAGTCGCTCGATCAACTCATCGATTGCCTGATGCTGGTCGCCCATCGCTACCAGTGCGTGACAAACCTGTTCGTCGGCAACGGTTTGCAGACGAGGTTGCAGAGTCTGGTCCTCATCGGCTTCGTGCAATGGCAGCGAGACGCTGTAATAGCGATGGACACCGGCAGCGGCCTGTCCGACTTCTTCCGGAGCGGCGCCTTGCGCGTGCGCCAGCTTGGCGGCTACGCCGGTGAAGTGACGAATGCGCTGATGGCAGCCGATCAGCAAATCGACGGCGTCTTCGGTTTTAGGTGCGTCGGAGGTGAGCGGGTTAATCTGGTTCAGCATATGACTCTATTATCGCGCAGAAGACAGGGACTAGGGGTCAGGGGCTAGGGGTTGAGAATAAAGCTGAGCCGGCCGACAAAGCGAAGAGCGAAGGGCAGAAGAGCAAAAAACAATCACCGGATCATTGGGAACTAATCCCTAATCCCTAGCCCCTAACACCTGTCTTCCGCTACTTCTCGAACTTCATCTCCACGGTTACCTGCACCGGCACGGCTTGTCCATTCTTCTCGGCTGGATGAAACTTCCATTTCTTCACCGTATTCACGGCGCTCGCCTCGAAAGCGTGTTCGTCGCTACGCAGGACGCGCACCACGTCGACACGCCCTTTGGCATTGATGCCCACCAACATGACGACCGTGCCGTGCTGCTCTGCGTCCGGGGGCAGATCAGGAAACTTCGGGTCGGGCGCATCTGTCGCTTTCGGCGGCTTCATGTCCTTGGTGATGCGCTGAAACTGCGAGAAGGTCTGGTCCTCGGCAAAATCGGCAGGTGAAGTTGAGAGAGTGGATGAGGAGCCGGGCCGCACATTGCCGGTCTGCGCCAAAGCCGTGGCAGTAGGAAGTGACAGAGAGATCGACAGAGCGATCAGCGTGAGAATGCGCATCAAGTTCCCTGAGTCCTGCAAAAGGTACGGCTATCTTATATGGAAGCAAGCCCAATCGAAAGGTGCGTCACAAACGCTTGGAGCTTTACAAGGAAAGGTACTTCGGTGCAGGTGGTGAAGCCGTTCTGCGCGGCATACTGTAAACTTAGACTACCGGTTCCGAGGCCCTCCGTTTGCCTGATCGCAGGCGGTTTTCCCCAACAGGAAGGACATTAGGTTTTGAGCAAGAGTCTTCGCAACATCGCCATCATCGCGCACGTGGACCACGGAAAGACCACCCTGGTTGACGCCATGCTGAACCAGAGCGGCACCTTTCGCGCCAACGAGACCCACGTCGAGCGCGTGATGGACTCCAATGAGTTGGAGCGCGAGCGCGGCATCACCATCCTGGCCAAGAACACGGCCATTTTCTACCATGACATCAAGATCAACATCGTGGACACGCCCGGCCACAGCGATTTCGGCGGCGAAGTGGAGCGCGCCCTGAAGATGGTGGACGGCGTGATGCTGCTGGTGGACGCCAGCGAAGGCCCGCTGCCGCAGACGCGTTACGTTTTGAGCAAGGCGCTCGAGGCCAAGCTGCCGCCGATTCTAGTGATCAACAAGATTGACCGTCCCGACGCGCGTCCGCAGGAAGTGCTCAACGAGGTGTATGACCTGTTCATTGATCTGGATGCAGCGGAAGATCAGCTCGACTTTCCCGTGCTCTACACCAATGCCAGAGTCGGCACGGCCACGACTGACATAGATCGACCGGGCGAGAATCTCCGCCCGCTCTTCGACGCCATCGTTGACACGATTCCCCTGCCGACGGGCGACGCTGATGGGCCGCTGCAAGTGCTGGTCGCCAATCTCGACTACAGCGACTACCTTGGCCGGCTGGCNNTTTTCCGGACTGAAGCGGACGGACATCGTCGCCACCGAGTTGGGCGACATTGTTGCGGTCGCCGGGGTCACCGGCATCAACATCGGCGAGACCATTACCGACATCGAGAACCCTGCCCCGTTGCCGGTTACCACCATCGACGAGCCGACCATCGCGATCCAGTTCATGGTGAACACTTCGCCGTTCGCCGGGCGCGAAGGACAGTACGTTACCTCGCGCAATCTGCGCGATCGCCTCGAAAAAGAGTTGCTGACCAATGTTTCCTTGCGGGTGGAGGACTCCGACAGCACGGATTCGTTTAAGGTGATGGGCCGTGGCGAGTTGCAGCTCGCGATCCTGATCGAGATGATGCGGCGTGAAGGCTTTGAGCTGGCGGTGGGCAAGCCCGAGATCGTGACCAAACACGTTGACGGCAAGCTGATGGAGCCGGTGGAGCGGCTGACGATTGACGTTCCTGAATCGTTCGTCGGCGTGGTGATTGAGAAGCTGGGCGCGCGCAAAGCGCATATGCAGAAGATGCACAACCATGGCTACGGCCGGGTGCGCATGGAATTCATCATTCCGAGCCGCGGACTGATTGGTCTGCGCGGCGAGTTGCTGACCGACACGCGCGGCACCATCGTGATGAATTCCCTCTTCGAGGGTTATACCGAGTGGCAGGGCGATATCCCACATCGTGTGACCGGCGCTCTGGTCGCCGACCGCGGCGGACACACCACCGCGTACGCGTTGTGGGGCTTGCAAGAGCGCGGCGAAATGTTCGTTGGTCCGGGAGTGGAGGTTTACGAAGGCATGGTCGTGGGCGAGAACTCGCGCGACAACGATCTGGTGGTCAACATTGTCCGCGAAAAGAAGCTTACCAACATGCGCTCTTCAACGGCAGATGACGCCATCCGCCTGGTGCCGTTCAAGAATTTAAACCTCGAGCAGGCCATCGAATTCATCGCCGACGATGAACTGGTTGAGATCACGCCGAAATCGTTACGCCTGCGCAAGAAAATTCTGCAGGAGAACCGGCGTCCGCGGCGCAATAGCCAGCCCGCCGGAGTGGAAGCGTAATGACATCCGCGGAACCTTAATGGCTCGGTTTCGCCGCCGGATACTGCTGGAACATTTTTTCGACAGCGGTATTGACCTGATTCAGCAGTTTCTCTGGCTTGTCGCTGAGCTTGTCGGTCGCCATGCCGCGCCACGCCAGCTTCTTCTGGCTGGCATCGATCACGTCCACCACAAGCTGGCCTTTGTGGACGGTGACCGCAGTAGTTCCTCCCGGCATGTAACCCCACATGACGAAACCCGAGTCGAACGAGGGAATGCCGCCCATGCCGCTATACAGCGGATTGGAGTAACTGACGCTCATGTCCGAATCGACGGAACCATACATCTGGATGAAAACGTCGGGATTGCTCTCGACTCTGCGCAGTCCTCGTTTGGTCAGCTCCTCTTCGATAGCGCCGGCGATGACCAGGGCCAGCGTCGGACGGGACACCGCGTCATGGTGGCCCCATGCGAAGGTTTTGAATTTGGAAAAGTCGAGGTTCTTGTCGTAGTCGACTTTGATTTTCTGGGCCTGCACGCCTGGACTTAGAATGCAGATCAACAAGAATAATTGTGCGAACCGCGACCTGCCGTGACTTCGGGATGGCTCCATGGCACTCCTTCCGAATGCTGTAAGCGGCTTACCGTTGCGGAAGAGGTATTAGATCACATGAGCATCGTAAGTGTGACACCTTCTTGGACGCCACTATACGAAGCGGAAAGATGAACACCTACTCGTAGCGCAAGGCTTCGACGGGATCAAGCCGCGAGGCTTTCACCGCAGGATAGATTCCGAAGAACAGACCGACGCTCATCGCCATCAGCACCGCGGCAACTACGGCCCAGATGGGGACCGAGGTGGGCATCGAGGGGAAGATCAGCGGGAGGGAGGCAGACGCAGCCACTCCCAGCAAGACCCCCACAAGCCCGCCAAGTCCGGTCAGCACCACGGCCTCGGTCAGGAACTGAAGGATTACATCGCCCCGCCGCGCGCCAATGGCTTTACGTAGTCCGATCTCGTGGGTGCGTTCGGTTACTGACATCAGCATGATGTTCATCACGCCAACGCCACCGACCAGCAAGCCAATCGAGCTGATAACGATGGCCATCAGCGCTACCGTACTCATGATCTGGCGGAAATTGTCGGCAATGGCTTCGGCGCTGCTCAGTCCGAAATTGTCCGGCTTATCGAAGGGTACATTGCGCCGGCGGCGCAACAGGCCACGAACCTCATCTTCGGCCGCATCCTTGAAGCCAGGATAGGCCTCGGCTCCCACAAAGTGCTCGTCGGCTGCAGGGTAATGTTTGTGATAGGCGTTGTACGGAACTTTGACCACGCGGTCGGCGGTCTCATCCTTGAAGAGCTGGCCTTTACGCTTTTCCAGAACACCAATCACCTGATAGGCGACGCCGTCCACCAGAATGGTTTTGCCGAGGCCGTCGTGCGCCGGGAAAAAGTTCTTGTCGATTTCGTCGCCGATGACCGCGACATCCATGCTGTGGGAGTCTTCAAACTCAGTAAAGAAGCGGCCTTGCACCACGTGCGCGTTGTACACATCAGGGTAGGAACTGGTGGCGCCACTGTAATCGAGATTGGAGATTTCCTTCGAGCCGTAGCGCGCGACCTGTAAAGCTCCCGGCCCTCCCCGCTGATCGGGATTGATGCGGGGAAACAGTTCCGCGGTCACGTACTTGACGTGCGGGCACTCGTCCTGGATGGCCTTGGCGTCTTCCAGAGTCAGGGGCTTGCGCATGCGCTGTTCCGCGTTCATGCGACCGAAGGAAATGCCCATGTCCCAGCGAAAGATGAACAGCGTGTTGGTGCCGTAATCGTCGAGATAGCCTTCCACGTCGCGGCTGACGCCCACCAGAATGGAAGCGACGAAGATCATGGCGGCGACGCCAATCACCACGCCCAGCACGGTCAGGAAAGAGCGCGTCTTGTGCTCGCGCACCGTCTGCAATGCCATCCGCGAGTTTTCGCCAAAGTGCAGCATAAGAAANNTCCAGCCGCGCCGCCTTGCGCGCGGGATAGACGCCGAAGAATATTCCCACCGCTGACGAGATCGCGATCGCCAGGACCACCGCAGAGATGGGCACCGCCATCGGCACCGGAGTTGTGCTGCGCACGATGACCGACAGAATCCAGGCGATCAGCACGCCCATGGCTCCGCCGACCATCGCCATTACCGTGGACTCGACCAGAAACTGCATCAGAATGTCGCGCTTCTTCGCCCCCAGCGACTTGCGTATGCCGATCTCCCGGGTCCGTTCGGTGACCGAAGCCAGCATTACGTTCATGATCACAACTCCGCCGATCACCAGAAAAATTGAGACCAGCCCCACCATTCCGGAAGCCAGCGTGCCAGTGAGGTTCTGCCACAGGCCCATCAAGCTGTCACTGGCGAGGATGCCGAAATTGTCTTCATCGTTGGGCGCCAGATGGCGGCGGGCCCGCATCAACACCCGGGCTTCTTCCTTGGTACGCGCCATCCACTCCGGCCCGCGGGCCTGAACGTTGACGCTCAACGTATTGTTGCGCCCGTAAATCTTCAGCCAGGTCTCGATGGGTATATAGACGAAGGTGTCTTGCGATTGTCCGAAGGTGTTGCCGATTTTCTTGGCGATCCCGACCACCTGGAACTCTTCTCCATCGACGGCGATGGTTTTGCCTATAGGGTCGGTATTGGCAAAGAGTTTGTCGGCCACATCAGCGCCGATCATGCAAACCATAGCGCGATGCTGGTTGTCGCTGTCGGTAATGTAGCGTCCCGTCGCGACCTCTTCCACGTCCATGTCCCCAATGTTGGCGGTCACGCCCCGGATATCGACATCCTCCAGGTTTTGCCGCTCCGCACGGACTTTTGCCGTGCGCCGCACTTCCACGCCAACGGCTTGCGCGAGCTTGAGATTATCGTGCAACGCCACATAGTCTTCCCACGTGATATCGCGATTGCGGCGAGCCGCCTTCAGCAGTTCCTTGGAATCGCTGATGATGAGAAACTTGTGGATCAGAAAGACGTTCGATCCCAGATTGGCGACCCGGCTGGCGAAATAGCCGTTCATCCCGCTGATGAGAGCGACCACCAGAATGAGGGTGGAGACTGACAGAATAATGCCCAGTAACATGAGAAATGAGCGCAGTTTGTGCGCCCGCATGGTTTGCAGCGCGATCAGCGTCGGCTCGCGGAAGAAGCTGCCGTGACGAAGCGTGCGCTTAGAAATGGAAGAGTCCATGCACCGAACCGCTGAGTTTGGGTGTTTTCACGTTTCCCGTCAACACGGATACATCCCTAGATACGCAAAATCCCGGTAACTTGTTTCAGTGGAGACAGTTTAATGCTGGAATCGTGTTGGCTGGTAGCGCCAGAGTGTGCGACCGCACTGCCAAGTCACTAATTCCGTCCGGCTGCGCGGAGTTGCTCTTCGCTCGCGGGCGGCTCGGGGAACACCCCGCCTGCGCTCGCCAGCCTTCTACCTTCCGGACTAAACCTGGGCAGGCGGACCAGTCCCCAATGGTGAAGGGCAAACTGTAGGGTCGTACCCAGCACGCCCAGGCCATAGGTCACGCTGCGGCGAAAATTGATGGAAGACGCCTCTTCAAAGTACTTGGTCGGGCAGGAGACCTCGCCAATGCGAAATCCGAAGTGCACACATTGCGCCAGCATCTGGTTGTCGAACACGAAGTCCGGAGAATTTTCCAGCAGTGGCAGCTCCGTCAAAACTTTGCGGCTGAAGGCGCGATAGCCGGTGTGATACTCGGAAAGCTTCACCCGCAGAAACAGGTTCTCGAAGGCCGTCAGAAAGCGGTTGGAGATGTACTTGTAAAGCGGCATGCCACCGTGCAGCGCCTGGCCGCCAATGATTCGCGAGCCCAGCACCACGTCATACACGTCGTAGGCCACCATGCTCGCCAGGGCGGTGGTGAGCAGCGGCGTGTACTGATAATCCGGATGCACCATCACCACGACGTCGGCGCCGGCGGCCAGCGCTTCGCGGTAGCAGGTCTGCTGGTTCCCGCCATAGCCAAGGTTGCGGTCGTGTTCAAACACCGTCAGCCCCAACCGCCGGGCCACTGCAACGGTTTGGTCTTTGCTGTAGTCGTCCACCAGGATGCGGATGTCCACCAGGTCCGGGATCTCGCGGACCGTCGCTTCCAGGGTGCTCTCCGCGTTGTAGGCCGGCATGACCACCGCGACCCGTTTACCGTTGATCATGGGGACTCTCTTGGCGCTTATCTCGCGACATCTGATACATGATACCGCGCCCCTGGTCGTTTCCTCGCAGAAGATGGGTGCTGGCATCGCTGATGTCGGCGAGGGCGCTTGACTCTGCTAATCTGAAAAGCTCTCCATGCATTCTGCTCTCACGACTGTTGCCGTGCTGTGCGCGCTGCTGGCCCTGGCTGGCGCGGCTTACTTCGCGATGTGCATCGTAGCGGCCAAGCGCTTCCAGCGTGAACGCTCCCGTCTTCCTCCTGGCGATACTGCCTTCACGCCTCCAGTCAGCATCCTGAAGTCGCTGAAGGGGCTTGATCCCCACATGGACAGCGCCTTTCGGAGCCATTGCTCGCTCGATTATCCGGAATACGAAGTGTTGTTCGGCGTGAGCGACGCTGATGATCCGGCGCTGGCGCTAGTCGAGAAACTGCGTGACGAATTTCCGCAAGCGAAGCTGCGCGTTGTGCACTGTCCGCAGGCACTCGGCCTCAATGGCAAAGTCAGCAATCTTGCCCAAATGCTACCCCAGGCGCAGTACGAGCACATCATCATCAACGACAGCGACATCCTGGTGCCGGGCGACTACCTTCAGCGCGTGCTTGCACCTTTCACGCAGCCGGGCGTTGGCATGGTCACGACGCTCTATCGCGGACTGGCGGGCCGGACGCTGGGCTCGAAGCTGGAAGCGCTGGGGCTCAGCACCGACTTCAGCGGGGGGGGGCTGGTGGCCCGCATTATGGAAGGCGGCATTCGCTTCGCGCTGGGAGCGACCATCGCCACCACCAAAACCGTGCTGCGGGAGATCGGCGGCCTGGAGCCACTGGCCGACTACCTCGGCGACGATTACGAGCTGGGCGCGCGTGCCGCCGCAGCAGGTTATCAAGTCCAGTTGGCGGATAGCGTCGTTGAGACTGCGCTGCCGGATTACAGTTTTCGCGATTTCTGGGCACACCAGTTGCGCTGGGCGCGCAACGTCAAAGACCGTCGAGGGACGCAGTATTTTGGATTGATCGTGAGCTTCGGGTTGATTTGGGCTGTGCTCGCCGTGGTGGCGGCGCCGCGCGCGTGGTGGACCTGGCTGGCCCTCGCCGTTACTGCCGCTCTCCGCTTGACATCAGCGGTGGTGGTTGGCCGGGGAGTGCTCACGGACCCACAAGTTTTGCGGGATCTATGGCTTCTACCGCTGCGCGACCTGGTTGCGTTGGCAATCTGGCTGGTCAGCTACTTCGGAGATGAAGTGGAATGGCGCGGAATGCGTTTCAGGTTGCGCCATGGAAAGCTCGAACGAATTTAGCGGTCGTGCCCGTGCGGAAGCGCGTCACTAGACAGGCTGACAGGACGCTGCTCGGGCGTGATTCTTCCTCCGTTGCCGAACTGGTAGGTTTCACCGCGCCAGAAGAATGTCTTGCCAAAGAAGCTGGCGGCCCAGACGCCAAATCCCATCAGGTCGCGAAGAGGGTATAGCCAGCACAGCCACAGCGGACGGCGATCGCGCATGATGGCCCATCCCACCACCAGCGCCAGCAACATGCGATTCAGCCAGGCCATCAGCAATAGTGCGAAACCGGTTGGAGCACGATGACCGTTCCCCAAGCCCAGCAACAGCGCCAGCAAGCCGAACGGAACCGCATAGGTGAGACCCGAGCCAACATGTCCCAGCGGGCGGGAGAAGCGCGTGCTCTTCATCCAGCGCAATTGATCGCCCAGCGTCCTCCGCAGGGCGCGGCTGGTGAGCACGTGTCCCACTTTGTAATGCGACAACACAACTTCGTAGCCGGCCCCCGCGATGCGGTTGCCGAGCACGAAATCGTCGGAATAGAAATATGCGGTCTCGCGAATGCCGCCAATAGCTTCTACGGCGTCGCGGCGCACCGCCATCGCCGCACCCAAGGCAAACTTCATGCCGTCCACCATCCTGGCCACCAGCACGCCGGAAGGCATCTCGATCGACATGCCCAGGGCGTCGAGCTGCGACCAGAAACCGCGAGCGGGAATGCCCTGGTAAAGACAGGTCACCAGGCCGACCTTCGGATCCAGCAAGGGCGGTATCACGTTGCGCAAGAAGTCGGGGCCCGCCAGAACATCGCTGTCGCTGATAACCAGGAACTCGCCGGCGGAAGAAGCCATCATTTTGCTTAGGGAGTACACCTTGGCGTTCGGCCACGACGGCTCACCGGAGATGACGATTCGCGTCGGCACCTGCGGGTACTTGGCCTGTAGCTTATCGACTGCGCCGAGCGCTTGGTCCTCGTAGTTGCGGACGCCGAAGACAATTTCGAAGTTAGGGTAGTCCTGCCGGAAGAAGCTCTCCAGATTCTCCTCGAGCCTTGCTTCCCTGCCATGAAGCGACTTCAGGATGGTTACTGGAGGCAGCTCCCGCAGCGGCACGCTCAGTACTCGCTGCCGTTGGCTTCGGCAAGTCATCGCATAACGGACGGCCGCAAACAAGACCATACCAAGGAAGACGGTCGAGGTCAGCGATCCGATCAGGGCGGTGAACCACAACAGGTGCCGCAACACGTGCCATGCAGGAGCGGCGCCCGCCATCGCGAACAAGAATGGGGTTACAGGGGCTGTCAAGTGTGTTTTCTCAGGCCGCTGGAGATTCGTTCCGGAGCAGCCACGGGAACCAAGGCCGGTTCCCTTCCCAGCTTGGTCGATTGCGATCCCGCCGGAGCATTGATTGTAACGATTGCTTGCCAGTACCTCAATTTGGTGGCAAAGGCTGCTGTTTGTGCGGCACGGTCCGATTCATGAGAATCAGCTTTCCACCGCTGCGGGCTAGCTGGTAACTGCCGCTCTGCTTGATGAACAGCGGCACATTGTCTTCTTCGGCCCACAGAAACACTCGCTTCGGGCCTTTCCATAGCGCCTGGAGCGACGCGTCATCCTCGAAGATGGACGGGGCATCCGGAAAAAGCGCTCCATAATACATGTTGCCTTCATCGCGTGAGTTCACGATGTGGATGGGCTGGCGTAGGTAGAAGTTTAGCGTGGAGGCGTCCTCGTAAGTCCCATTGGCCACCAGTACGTCGCCGGGCCGGTACTCCTGCTCGATCGCGTCGGCAAGTTTTTTCGACGAAAGAATGGGAGAGAACCTTACCAATCCTTGATGCACGGCCAAGAGCACGAATACCATCATGATGGCCAACACCCAGTTACCCGCTTGGGCAAAATTGCGCCGCCGGTATAACCAGTTCAGTAGCGTACCCACCAACAACGCGATCGAGAATATCTCCAGTGGCCCGCGGAAGAGTCCCAGTGCGCGCGGCGTCAGATCGAATACATGCCCCAGCGCCAGGGCGTATTCGTTCGGGTTCTTCTTGAGCAGGTCGGCCAGGTCGCTGCCGGCGGGCATACTCTTGCTTTGCAGCAAGAGGAACATCGCGGTTGCGAAGATGACAACCGCGAGGCCGAGCAGGGCCACCGACCCGATTCGCCCCCTGCGCCGCAACTTCGAAGCAGCGGGCGATTCGTCTTCCTGTTGCAACCAGCCGCCAATCAGCAGAGCCAGTCCAGGCAGCGCAGGGATAGCGTAATACTCCTGGCGCGTGGAAAAGCTGAAGAACACCAGTATCGCTGCCGCCCAAATGGCATAGAGCAGCCGGGCCCGTTGTCGCCGGTTCATCCCGCTGCGCCACTCGCTCCAGCGATGTGGGACCTGTGCCAGCGACTGCAAAACGAACGCCGACCAAGGAAACAACCACAGCAGAGTCAATCCCCAGAACACAACCAGGGGAACGGTGTCGTAATCGGGTGGCACGCGCTTGCCCAAGTAGCGAAGAAACTGCTCATTGATGAAGTAGAACCAAAGGAAGCCGCGCGATTGGCCCGCGGGTGGATTCTCCAGGGCGGCGACGATGTGCCACGGCGCAGCAATCACCACCAGCACGGCCAAGCTGGAGAGCAGCCGCAGGCGCAGCAGGTGCTTGAGATTTCCGGTCAGAAGCAGATACAGCCCGATGATTGCCGCCGGAAACACCAGCCCGATCAGCCCTTTGGTGAGCACGTTCAGGGCTGCCGTTGCCGCCAATCCCCAGCACGAAAGGCGCGAAGGAGGTTCTTGGTCCAGGGCCCGCAGGAAGAAGTCAAAACCAAGCGTCAGCCACAACGCCACGAGTATGTCGGGAATGATAATGCGAGTGAACATATAAGGCCCCACCGAAACGGCCAGCACCATTGCCGCCCAAAAGCCCGCGCGCTCTCCCAGCGTCCGTTTGCCCAGGGAGTATGTAGTCAGTAGCAGCGCCAGCACGCCCAGCGCAAGTGGCAACCGGGCCGCCCAGTCGCTGACGCCGAATACCGTGTAGCTGGCCGCCATACCCCAATACATCAGCGGCGCCTTTTCCAGGTAGCGGACCCCGTCGATGTAGAGCGTGGTCCAGTCGTGACGGACGATCAACTCGCGCGCGGCTTCAGCGTGGATCGAATCTGCGTCGTCTAAGAGTGGAGGCGAAAACAGGCCAGGGACGTAAACCATGGCCCAAAGCAGCACGATCCAAATCCACCGGCGTCGTGGCAAGGGAGAGTGGCTGAGGACTTGGTTCGAATCGGGACCGGCAATGACTGCTCGGACTTGAGGAGAGGGCATTCTTGGTTCGACAGGAGCCCATTATAAAGGAGCCACCGAGCGGCAAAGGAGGTCCATTCTGCAACTTGCGTGGCCCAACCTGCGTCATCGTGTTCTAGTAGTCGCGAATCGCTACGCTGCCGGTGGCATGTTCGGCACGTCGAGCAATCCCAGTTCCTGCGCGAAGGGGAGAAATACCGAAAAGGCGGTCCCACTCTTGCCAGCTCGCCTGCGGCTGGCGAGATGAATTGTCCCCTCATGCTTTTCGATGATGCCGCGGCTCACCCAAAGGCCCAGGCCCGTACCCTTTTCCCCTTTGGTGGTGAAGAAGGGAGCGAAAAGGTTCTTGCGGACTCCGGCGGGGATACCTGCGCCGGTGTCGAGTATGGTAATGCGTACCCCCCGGCGCGCCGGATCGGAGGTGAGACTGGATTGGCGCAAATGCAGAATTAGCTTGCCCCCGTCGGGCATCGCGTCAATGGCATTGCCTACCAGGTTTGAGAATACCTGCCGCAGTTCGCCGGGAAATCCTCGCACCGGGGGCGCCGCTTCCCAGCGCTGCTCGACGTCGATGTGGCCCTTGCGGATTTGCGGCGCAAACAAAACCAGCACGCTTTGCAGCACGTTGGCAAGGTCCACCTCCACCGGGGCGTGGGCTTCGCGGTGGAACGTCAGGAGTTGTCCCGTGATCTGCGCGATGCGGGCCAGTTCCTCGCTGGCCAGCTCCAGGTACTGGTTCGCAACCGTGCTGGATTGCGGCTCGTGGCGCAGCAGATAGATGAGGTTGGAAACGGTGTCGAGCGGATTGCGGATTTCGTGGGCAATGGTGGCGGATAGGCGTCCAGCCGACGTCAGGCGCTCGCTCGAGCGCAAGGTTTGCTCGGTCTGGCGGCGTTGCGTGATATCACGAAAGACAAGCACAATTCCGGCTAGCTGATTGCGATCGTCCAGGATCGGCGATCCCGTCAGCTCAATCGGATATTCCGCTCCAGAACAGCTTATGAGGGCAGTGTGGCTGGAAACGTTCACCGCCCCCGGCGAACGGTGCAGCAGCGCGACCTGGTCTTCAAGTTCGGTACGGGTCCTTTCGTCGATAAGGCGCAAGACTTCACGCAGTGGCCGTCCGCTGGCTGCCTGGTAGTCCCAGCCGGTGAGTTTTTCGGCGACAGGGTTGAGGAAGGACACGTTCCCCGAAGCGTCGGCGGCAACGACGGCATCGCCCAGGCTGGTGAGGGTGATGCGATACGACTCACGGCTTTCTTGTAAGAGCCGCGTTTTCTCCGCTTCGGCTTTGAGATGCTTATCGTAGGTGGAAGAAAGCGCAAACAGCTCGCGCCGGGTCAGCGTGAACAGCAGGAGGACCGTAAGGAGCCCGAGCACCGCGGCGGTAGCGATGACAGCATTACCTAGCAGCGTGGCACGGCGGTGGCGAACTTCATGTAAGTGTTGCTCCGCGTCCAGGATCTCGCGCTGCTTGGCCCGGACCTGGTCCATCAATTCTTTGCCGGCAGTGAATTCCTGAGGCGAGAGCGATCGAGCGCCCGGTTGCTGCAACAACTGCTCCGAATAGTGGATCCAGCGCAGGTCGAGGTCGCGAAGTTCCTGCAGGCGACGCTGTTGACCGGGATTGTCGCTGGTAAGGTGGTCCAGGACCGTCAGTTGTTCGAGCACTCCTGCCTTGGCCGAGTTATAAGCGTCGAGAAAAGACCGGTCGCCAGTCAGAAAGAAGCCACGAAGTTCGGACTCCAGGTCCATCATGGATCGCGTCAACTGCCTGGTATCGGCGATGACTTGGTCGGCGTGGTCAACCCAACCAAAAGAGGTAGTCAGGCCAAGGATCTCAACCACCAGAGTCGCGGTGAGCAGCAACAGCACAGCCACCGGTATCAGAACCGTGCGGCGCAGCAGCTTCTGGAAACTGCGTTGGTCCATAGCGACTCGTCAGTGAGCGGCCCCGTTGGCGGCACGAAAGTCCTGATGATACAGCATCTCCGTGGGTTGTCAGAAGAGAGATGTGGCCCATCCGGCAGGGGGAACCCCTAACTGCCGATCCACTCCAGTTGCAGTGTTTTTTCCGTCGCAGCCATGGCCCGCAATTCCGGATCGCCCGTCACCAGCGGCGCGTCCTGCAGCAGGGCCGTGGCCGCCGCGAAACCGTCGGCGTAAGAAATGGCGTGTCGCGCCTTGAGGGTGGCGGCCAGCATGACCAATTCGTCGTGGGCGGAGACGGTGGTCACGCGCGGGTGCAGGGTTTCCAAGACCCGCCGCCCGTAGGCCAGGTCGCGGGCCTTCCCGCAAAGATAGAAGACCTCGCCGAGATTGACAATATTCATCGAGAGCTGGCATTCGCGGCGGTCGGCGGCTTGCAATAGGGCGCGCATCTGGTTCGCCGCCGGTTGTTGGCGCTTGAGCCAAACGATGACAGCCCACGCATCCAGGACCAATTCTCTCATCTGGCCCGGGCCCGATCCTTTGCCAGTTCGGCCTTGCGGTCCTCTCGCATGATCCTCTCGACATCGACCCCGGCAAGAGAACCCTCTAACGCGTCGAGTGGGAGAAGGACAGCGGGTTTCGGGTGAAGGGCCCAAGCCTCAAGCGCCTGATCTACGGCCCCCTGCAAGGTCACGCCCCGGCTGGCGGCCAGGCTCTTGATGCGGCGCAGCTTTGATGCGGGCAGTCTGACGGAAAGCACGGCGATCTGCTTGCTTGCTTGCATGCTTGCATTATAGCAAAATAGCCAGCGATCGACCTAGCGCAGCAGCGTGGTCGGATCGGGATCGGCGGGAACTCCGTCCGTCACCACCGTGGCGGACTCTTCCGTCGTGTCCCCTTCTCCGGGGGCCAGGAAGAGATTCTGCTCGATGCCATGTTGCTTGGTGTACAGCTCGTAGTAGCGGCCACCGAACTGGTAAAGCGATTGATGGTTGCCGTGCTCGACGATTCGTCCTTCCTCGACCACCAGGATCTGGTCCGCCCGGCGAATGGTGGAGAGCCGATGGGCGATGACAAACGTGGTGCGCCCTTGCATGAGGTAGGAGAGTCCTTCCTGGATCAGGGCTTCCGATTCGGAGTCGAGACTGGAAGTGGCTTCATCGAGAATCAGAATGCGCGGGTCCGCCAGGATGGCGCGCGCGATGGAGACGCGCTGGCGCTGGCCGCCAGACAGCTTCACCCCCCGCTCGCCGATGATGGTGTCGTACTTCAGCTCATATTTCTCGGCAAACTCCTCCACGCGGGCGATGGCGCAAGCCCGGAGGATCTCCTGTTCCGTAGCATGAGGCTTGGAAAAGGCCACGTTTTCGCGAATGCTTCCGTCGAACAGAAACGAGTCCTGCAAGACCATGCCCAGTTGGGTGCGATACGACTCCAGCCGGACGGTGGAGAGATCGACCGAATCCACCAGAACTTTGCCCTGGTTGGGAGTATGGAAGGCGGCAATCAATCCGATGATCGTGGACTTGCCTGATCCCGAGGACCCGACCAGCGCCGTCACCGTACCTGGCCGGGCGCGAAACGAGATGTCGTGCAGGACAGTTCTCTTCTGCTCGTAGGCGAAAGTGACATCCTGGAAGGTGACCTCGCCGCGCACCTCGGGCAGTGTGACCGTCCGCTTGGGGTCTTCGTTTTCGGGGACCTCGTCGAGAACTTCGCGGGTGCGTTCCAAACCTGCGAGCGCTTCCGTGATCTGGGTACCGATGCCAACCACCTGAAACAAGGGCGCGGCCAGATATCCGAGGAACATGGTGTAGGTGAAGAAGCCGCCCAGGGTCAGCTTCCCTGCCAGGATCTGGCGGGTCCCCATGAACATGACGATCGCGCCGATGACGCCCATGAGAGTCGAGGACGACAGGCTCATTACCGAAGTTGCGGTCAGGGTGCGAAAGACGTTTTGCAGCAGGCGCTCGACCCCGGAGCTGAACACCTCGTGCTCGCGCTGCTCGGCGTGATAACCCTTGACCACCCGCACGCCGCCCAGCGATTCCGTCAGACGGCCGGTGACTTCAGCGTTGATCTTGGCGCGCTCCCGGAAGATGGGGCGGATGGTTCGAAAGGCTTTGCGGAGGCCGAATCCAAATATTCCGAGAAAGCCGAATGCAATGGCGGTCATCACCGGGCTGATGCGGATCAGCACGGCGAAGGCAATGACCGCGGTGAGCAGCCCGCCAGCGAAGTCCACCAGACCGGTGCCAATGAGGTTGCGCACACCCTCGACGTCGCTCATGATGCGCGAAACCAGCGTGCCGGTCTTGTTGGCGTCGTAATAAGAAATGGACAGTCGCCCGACGTGCTCTTGCACGCGACGGCGCAACTCGGCGATCAGCCTCTGCGCCGCCTTAGACAGTGTCTGGGTGAGCGCAAACGACGTGAGGCCCTGNNTTGGTGGAAGCCGGAAGCACCAGCCCGGAGACGCGGTTGATGATCATCAATCCCAGGCCCAGCGCAAGCAGGGCCCGGCGCGGCCGAATCAGTTGCCAGACTTCGGGCAGCACCTTGAAGATCTCAGTCTTCTTTGCCGGCATCGCTGATGTGGAATGCATGAAATGCATGGTAGGGGTCAAGAGACTTGGATTCGCCAGAGGGGTGATTGGGTTCGGAACTGCCGGAGACGAATGGATTCGGCATCTTGTATCAGAGGCAGCGGAGCGACTGTTCCTTTGTGATGGTTTGTCCAGATCGCCACATCGGATTCCTCAGCGAAAGTAAATGCATCGCAACTGGAGCAATATGGCTCGCTGAGAAACATCGGAATGAAGTGGAAGTGTTTCGAATTGAGTAGCCGCCGGAGTGAGTTAGAAGAACTTTTTTGCGCAAAAATTTCTCGCTATCGCCTGATCCGCTTGGGGCCCTGAGCGATTTAACGCAAACGAAAAGGCCACCCGGCAACGGGGCGGCCTTCTCTTCAAGGGAGAATAGTTCCAACGGAGGCTAAACCGTCAAAACTTTCTGCACAAATACTAGGGTCACGGAAAACCCCGTGTCAAGCAATTTCTATGGCTTAAATTGCTGCATTTTCAATAACTTACGAAACATTTATGGAATTGCAGGAAATTGACCGAAAACTGCCGTGTTCTCGCGATTATAGGATAAGTGTATTATTTTCAGCAGCTTACTTAAGATAGCCGGTCATCGCAGATGCAGTTGAATGATGTCCACATCCTCGGGGCGGTCGAAGACGCGGTCGGGGAAAAGACTCTTCATCAAGATTCGAATGCCGCCAAAAAAAATCCCAAAGATGAGAGCGATCAACAGAACGATCCCCGTCAGCGCAAACACTGCGAGGATCAGATTGCCGATGTTGTCGCGCTTGCTCATCGAGGTGGCTTCGTTCCACGTCACCTCGGCTTCGTAGTTTACAGAGTTGAGCAGAGCATGTGCCTCGCTGCTGCCGACGGCGCCGGTGACGACATCGACCAGCGGCCCGCTGCGCCTTACGAGCAGAGCGTTCGGAGACGACTGCTGAGCGCTTTGCAAAGCGCGCAGCCGTTCGCCGGCGATCTGCGGCGTCGGATACTGAATCAACGTGAGCGTAAGAGGCCCGCTTTCGGAGGAATAATCCTGCATCAGAATTTCGGGATCATGGCTGAAATCAACCTGCTCGGGAGTGAGCAGCCCCTTCTGCGCCAGCAACGCCTGCGGGCCGAGGATATATTTGGCCGAGTTTTCCACAGCGTGGTTCTTCGGCAAGTACTCGGGAAGACTCGGCAGGTTTTCGGCGGAAGCCTTGGCGGCGGGCAACATCCCCGCGAGTTCCCGCAATTCAGCGGCGGACATTTCGGTCAAGCGATCGAAATCGGCTTCGACCAGAACGTTGTCGCGGAAGAACAGAATGCGCTGGTTCGCCGACGCGGCTTTGGTGCCAATCCGTTCCGTCCCCATCGACGGCTGGCGATAAAAGGTGAAGGCGCCATAAGCTCCGGAAGCGTCGTTGAATCTCGCCGCCTTCACCGTCAGCTTGCGTCCATCGGCACGGGTGTACCCCACCGTCTCGGCGTCAGCGAAGCCGTACTCCTTCAAGACTGCGGGATAAGCGGCATCAGCTTTCGCCGGATCGGTGGTGGACTGCACCGGGCCAGACTTGGTCCAGCCGGCGAAAGACTGCGGCAGGAAGTCGTTGCCGCCGGATGCGAATGCAACACACCCCAGCACGACCGACAAAACAGCGGCACCGAGAAAACGTTTTAGGAGACAGGACGACATGGAGGGTCAAGGACCTACAGAATTAGAGTACTGCGACAGGGGCAAAGTTTCCAGGAAGGCGCCGGCGGACGCGCCCTATTCTCCGCTGGACTTGCTGAGCTTGGAGGCCACTTTCACCCCACTTAGCCCACCGGCATACTTCGCGATGCCCTTGTACAGCGACTCGGCAATCTTCTCCCGATACTCCGGAGTTTCCAGCTTGGCGGCATCGGTAGGATTGGAAACAAACGAGATTTCCGCCAGGATGCTCGGCATGTTCGCGCCAATCAGCACCACGAAGGGTGCTTTCTTGACGCCGCGGTCGCGCAGTGTGGAGTGCTTGCTGGCCAGTCCGCTGTAAAGCGAGTGTTGTACGTCACTCGCCAGTTCATGCGATTCCTCAATCTTCTCCTTCAACGTGATTTTCTTGACCAGGTCCTGAAGCTCGAAGATTGACTTTTGCGAGACGGCGTTCTCCCGCGCCGCCACTTCCAGCGCACCGGGATCAGAGGTGAAATTCAGGTAGTAGGTCTCAACGCCACGGGCCGACGGGTCGGGACTGGAGTTCGCGTGTACCGAGATGAACAGGTCAGCCTGATGCTCGTTAGCTACGGCGGTCCGCGTTTCCAGCGGAATGAAGGTATCGTCGTCGCGGGTGTAGATCACGTCGGCGCCGAGACGAGTTTCCAATAAGCGGCCCAGGCGCAAGGCCACGTCGAGAACCAGGTCTTTCTCCATGATCCCGTTGGGGCCGATGGTTCCGGTATCGTGGCCGCCATGGCCGGCATCCACCACAATGCGTCCAATCTTGAGTCCCAGAGCGCGGATCAGGCTGCGGTCTCCCGCGGAGGTGGGTTCGGCCTCGTGGGTGGAAGGCACATCTGGGGCTGCGACTTTGCTGGTCTTCTTACGAGCTTTGGCGCGAGGCGCGACGGCCACGGCGGTTGGAGCTGTGGTGGGCTCGGTGGTGGCCTTCAGTTCCGGACCCTTGCTGTCTCCCGGACCGGAGAAGAGCGGGTCGTTCGGATTGACCGCGCGGGCCACGGTGGGCGAGGTTGTTGCTTTCACAGCGGGTGGCTTTGCGGATGACGCCATCGCCGGAGGCAGGTCATCGGTGCTGACCTCATCGTTTTCGTCCACGACGACTTTGCGATGGGGAGGGTTGGACGACTCCGCAGTGGCAACGGCGGTTGGACGGTTTGGCTGCGCGGCAGCTTTGGTACTGGCGTTGTTGTCGCCGGCCGTCTTGGGGGCGGCATTCTGCGTCGCGTTGCTGTCGCGGGGAGACTTCGCCCTGGCCTCAATCTTGCGGCCGGATGGAGCAGCTTGCTCCCCGTTGCTAACCGTGGGCTTGCCCAACTGAGCGACCTGCGTTTTGGAATGAGGCTGGCGCCCGTGGATATCAATGATGAGGCGATAGGGATTGGGCAGCAGGAACGCCGAGTAGTCGGAGACGTCGGCCACTTCGAAAACGACGCGCGTGTATCCCGGCTGGTACTGCGCCACCCGGATCTTCTTCAGAAAGCCGTCTTCCACATCGAAGCTCTTGCCGACCAGGACCGACGCCAGCTTGGTGTCGGGCAGATCGAAGAAGATGCGGTCCGGGTCGGGAACGCGTCCGACTTCATACTTCACTTCGCGGTCCACATCAATCGCCACACGGGTGTAATCGGGAGTGGACCAATGACGGATGCCGGTCACCATAGGCAATCCCGACTTCTTTGCAACCGGTTGCGAGGCGAGTTCCGTGGCCGGCGTGCTCGGAGTATCCGCAGGTTCCGCGCGCGCTTCCTCCACAAGCTTCTTGACCGGCTTGGGTTGGTCCAACTCGGCCAGCGCTTGCTTCGCCTCTCGTGCCAGGGACTGGCGCGGATATCGCCGCAGGAATTCCTCAAAGGTCTTGTGCGCGGCGGCGGCATCGCCGAGGTCCTCCGCGTAGATCTGCCCAATGGTGAACAGCGCCTGGAAGCGGTACTTGCTGCCCGGATACTCACGCCGCAAGAACTCATATTCGCGGATGGCCGAACGCAGATCTTTCTCTCCGGGCTCGAACTGACGGCCCATGGCGGCCAGGATTTCGGCCACCGCAATCACGCTGGCGTCGGCTTTGCTGGAAGCGGGCGCCACGTAATAGACCTTGCGATACCCATCAGCCACACGCTGGTAATCGCGACGCGTGCGTTCCTCCTCTGGGCGGCCGTTGAGCGCTTCGCGCATCTGCTCCGCCTTGGCAAACTGGCTGGCGGCTTCCTGCTTGCGACTGGCCGCACTCCACGCGAAGGCGTTTTGGCCCACGCTGGCCAGGAAGACCAGCGAGAGCATGGCGCTCAACGCTTTGAAACAGCGCCTTTTGCGGCGAAGGTAGAGTGAGGAAAGGCGGCCCGCGGAGGGTAGCGCGCCTGCTGCGGAAAAGAGCGTCGCCATAGGAACATGTTTCCGGATACCCGCGTACCACAGCCGCGATCTCAGCGCGGCTACGGTCAGGTGCGATCCGGCGGAGCCTTTTTCGTCCAGAGCACCTTAATTATAGGGGTGGAAGGACCTGGCACAAGCGCGAAAGAGGACGGAATCAGGGGAGTGACCCCACCCAGCAACTCCGGCCAAGGTGATCAGGCGCTCGGGGGTGCAGGCTTTTGAAAGAGAACTCTGATCCGCGGCTGCATCAGGTACCAGATAATGAAGACGCCGATGGCAATTCGGAACAGGCGAAAGCCGCCGAAAAACAGGCTAAAATGGAGCCCCATGAGGAACAGCCCGGGAAGAGAAAACAGCAGCGCGATGGCGGCCAGCCCGATGGATAGAATGCGGCCCCACTCGCGCAGGCCCCAGATTCCGTAACCAGCGACGGCGGCGATAAGCGCGAAGACCACGAAGAACACAGCCCCGACTATCCCAATTAGAAAGCCAATGCTCAAGCCACCGATGGCGTTCTCGTGACCCGCGCCGAACATTGCGCCGACAAAGCTGCCGCCAATGACCAGCGAAACGGCAAGACACACCAGGAACAACGCGCTANNCCGGTTGCTACCGAACCATCGACCGTCTTCAGCGGTTATACTCTTGCTACGCTCATGCCCACCAAGCTGGAAGAGATCGTCGCCGCCACCCGCGAGCGAGTTGCCGCCGCCAAGACTTCGGACGACCCCCGGGTGCTTAGCCCAGCGGCCGAGCGCCACCAGCCGCGCGGGTTCCGCGAAGGTTTGCAAAGGGCGGCCAAGTCGGGCATTGCGGTGATCGCAGAATTGAAGAAGGCGTCGCCTTCGAAGGGGCTGATTCGCCCGGATTTCCCTGTGGCCGAACTGGCCCAGGAATTGGAAGAAGCTGGAGCTGCAGCCCTCTCCGTGTTGACCAATGAACGGTTCTTTCAGGGCTCGCTGCAGAATCTGGAGATCGCCTCGCAAGCGACGCGACTGCCCTGCCTGCGGAAAGACTTCATTATCGACGAGTTTCAGTTGCTGGAAGCGCGGGCGCATCGCGCCGACGCCGTGCTGCTCATCGTCGCCGCCCTCACGCAGACGGAGCTCGCCAACCTCCACCGCCGGGCGGTTGAGCTGCGACTGGATGTGCTCTGCGAGGTGCATGACGGCGTGGAGTTGCAACGCGCCCTCGACGCCGGCTGCGAGACGATTGGGGTCAACAATCGGGACCTTCACACCTTTCGAGTTGACCTGAACACGTCGCTACAACTGGCCAAGTCGATGCCTTCCGGGGTAGTCAAGGTCGCTGAGAGCGGTATCGAAACTGGCGATGACATTGCCCGCCTGCAAGACGCCGGCTACGATGCGTTTCTGATTGGAGAATCGCTCATGCGCGCGCCGCGTCCCAGCGAGGTATTGCTGGCGCTGCTGGCGCAGGCGGTCGCAGCCCGATGATCTGGATCAAGATTTGCGCAACCACGAATTTGCCCGACGCGCAGGCCAGCCTGGCCGCCGGAGCCGATGCTTTGGGGTTCATCTTTGCGCCGAGTACGCGGCGAATCGAGATCGAACAGGCGGCGGAGATCATCTCCAGCCTGACGGACGGCATTGATAAGATCGGCGTTTTCGTGAACCAACCGCCCGAGCAGGTCGCCGAGATTGCCGAGCGGGCGGGATTGACCGGGGTCCAGCTTCACGGCGATGAACCGGCGGACCAGATGCCGGAATATCGGCAGGCCCTCGGACAACGCAAGATCATCAAGACGCTGCAAGCGCGAGAGTTACTGAATTCGCCGGACAGTCTGAATGGTTATCTGCGATCGCGCCAGAGCATTGACGCGGTGCTTGTGGACGCGGGCTCGCCGAGTCAGCGAGGCGGGACAGGGCAGACCTTCGATTGGACCGCCGCTGCGCCGATTGTGGCCCGCGTTCGCGCACAAATGCCCGTGATCATCGCAGGAGGCTTGAATCCCGAAAACGTCGCCGAGGCCATCCGGTTGTTTGCGCCCTGGGGAGTGGATGTGGTTTCGGGCGTCGAACGCGAAGTAGGAAGGAAGGACGAAGCCAAACTGCGCAGCTTCGTCGGGGCAGCGCGTCAAACCCAGACAGCATTGCGGTAGAGAGACCATGGAAGAAACAACCAGCAACGCGCAAGATTCCACAGCGAGTCCAGCGCTCGGCAAGCCGGACAAACAGCCGCGTGTGCGTACCGTCCCGGGGCGATTTGGTTCTTATGGCGGTCGCTACGTTCCTGAGACCTTGATGGCGGCGCTGCAGGAGCTCGAGGCTGCCTACGCGGTGGCACGCAAAGACAAGGCATTTCGCGACGAATTCCACCGCCTGCTGGCCGATTTCGCGGGGCGTCCGACACCGCTGTTCCTGGCCGAGCGGCTCACCCAGGAGCTTGGCGGCGCCAGGATCTATCTGAAGCGGGAAGACCTGCTGCACACCGGGGCGCACAAGATCAACAACTGCATCGGGCAGGCGCTGCTCGCCCGGCGCATGGGCAAGCATCGCATCATCGCCGAAACCGGCGCCGGCCAGCACGGGGTCGCGACCGCCACCGTGTGCGCGCTCTTCGGTATGGAGTGCGTGGTTTACATGGGGACGGAAGACATGCGGCGGCAGGAACTGAACGTCTTCCGCATGAAGCTGCTGGGCGCCGAGGTGCGCGGCGTGGACTCGGGTTCGCGCACCTTGAAGGACGCCATCAACGAAGCCATGCGCGACTGGGTGACCAATGTCCGCACCACGCATTACCTTCTGGGCAGCGTGTTGGGAGCGCACCCCTATCCCACGATGGTGCGCGATTTCCATCGCGTCATCGGCCAGGAAGCCCGCAAACAGGTGCTCAAGGCTGAAGGCCGGCTGCCTTCGGCGGTCATCGCGTGCGTGGGCGGCGGCTCCAATGCGATTGGCGTGTTCTACGAATTCATCAAGGACCGCGACGTGAAGCTGATTGGCGTGGAAGCCGGCGGGCGCGGCCACTCGCTGGGAGAGCACGCGGCNNACGCACTCGGTGTCGGCCGGGCTCGATTACCCGGCGATCGGTCCCGAGCATGCCTGGCTGCACGATCAGGGGCGCGCGGAATATGTGTCGGCCAGCGATCAGGAGGCGCTCGACGCCTGCCTCAAACTGGCGCGGATGGAGGGCATCATTCCCGCGCTGGAGTCGGCGCACGCGATTGCCGAATGCATCAAGCGCGCGCCGAAGATGGACAAGTCAGACATCGTGATCGTGAACGTATCCGGCCGCGGCGACAAAGATATTGGGATTTTGCGGGAGAACCTGGCGTTCTAGGAGCAATTTGGCAATCATCTTCAAGCAACGTCCCGGGCTGGTCGCCTACATCACCTGCGGCGACCCTACCCTCGACGTATCACGCGAGGTCGCTTTGGCGGCGATTCGCGCCGGTGCAGACGTGATCGAGCTAGGTGTGCCCTTCAGCGATCCCGTCGCCGACGGCCCGGTGATTCAGCGCGCCAGCGAGCGAGCGCTGCAACATGGCACCAACCTGGCCGGTGTCCTGGAAGTGGCCAAGCAACTGCGGCAGCAGTCGAACGCCGGATTGATTATCTTCTCGTATCTCAATCCCATTCTGCAGTTTGGCCTGGAGAAATTTTGTGCGGCTGCGTCCGAAGCCGGCGTGGACGGAGCACTGGTTACCGACCTTCCGGTGGAAGAGGCCGCGGAATATCTACGTGCCATGAAGGCGCATAAACTCGCGCCCGTGTTTCTGGCGGCTCCCACCAGCCCGGAGAACCGCTTGCGCGAAGTGGCTAAACATTCACGCGGATTCGTGTATGCCATCTCGCGCACCGGCATTACCGGCACGCGGCAAGAGCTTGCTGGCGACGCGCGATCGTTAGTCGAACGGCTGAGACTTCACACCAGGTTGCCGATTGCCGTCGGATTTGGAGTTTCGACGCCCGAGCAATTCGCCGAGGTCGGGAGTTTCGCCGATGCGGCTGTAGTGGGAAGCGCGATTGTGCAGAGGATCGAACAAAATCCTGGGCAGGAAGCCGCGGCGGTATCAGAATTCCTGGCATCCCTGACCGGAATGGCGCAGGAGGCCGTGGGCAGAAGTTAGAGTTGCGGCACTGCGCAGCAAGCAAGAGGCAACAGGCCATGGACATCGAGGATTGGCGAAAGAAAATCGATGATCTTGACCGCCAACTGGTGCGGTTGATAAACGAGCGCGCCCAATGCGCGCACGAAATTGGCAGGCTCAAGCACGACTCAGCCATGCCCATTTATGAGCCGGACCGCGAGCGGATCATTTTCGAGAACATCGCGCGCACCAACGCAGGGCCGTTGTCGGATGTGCAATTGCGTCAGGTGTACGAGCGCCTGGTGGATGTGATGCGGCAGATTCAGCGCGAAGAGATGGCTCCCGAAGCCGCGGTTGAGGGAGAGATGACAGAACTGGAACCGAACGACTGAAGGTAGTGGATAGCGGATAGTTGAACGCCCTTGACCCGCGACGGGTTAGTTCAGACAGCAAGCCGAAAAGCAAATAGCGAACAGCGAAGAGCGAACTTATGATTGTTGCGATGTTGGAACATGCCAGCGAAGACCAGATCCAGCGGGTGACCGATCACCTGATGAGGATGGGCTTTGCTGTGCATCGCACTACTGGCGCGCGGCAGAGTGTGCTGGCCGCGGTGGGCAAGCGTATCGACTTTGACACGCGTGACCTCGAGGTGCTGGCAGGCGTGGAGCGCGTGCACCGTATCAGCGCGCCCTACAAGCTGGCGGGGCGCCAGTTCCATGAGCACGATACCGTCGTCAAGCTTCCCAACGGGACCGAGATCGGCGGCAAAGAAGTGGTCGTGATGGCCGGCCCCTGCTCGGTGGAATCGCAGGAGCAACTGTTTGCTGCGGCCGAGGCGGTGGGCAAGTCCGGCGCCAAGGTCTTGCGGGGCGGCGCTTTCAAGCCGCGCAGCTCGCCGTACAGTTTTCAGGGCCTCGGACTAGCGGCGTTGAAACTGCTGCGCGATGCCGGCGATCGCTATGGCATGGCGGTGATCAGCGAGGTCATGGAGATCTCGCAAATCGAAATCATGCTGCCCTACATCGACATCTTCCAGGTCGGGGCGCGCAACATGCAGAACTTCAACCTGCTGCGCGAATTGGGCAAAGCACGCAAACCGGTGCTGCTGAAGCGCGGCATCGCGGCCACCATCGAGGAGATGCTGCTCTCGGCCGAGTACATTCTGTCCGGCGGCAACTACCAGGTCATCCTGTGCGAACGCGGCATTCGCACCTTCGAGAC
The DNA here is from genome assembly GCA_003151875.1 of Acidobacteriaceae bacterium. Classification (GTDB taxonomy): domain Bacteria; phylum Acidobacteriota; class Terriglobia; order Terriglobales; family Acidobacteriaceae; genus Bog-257. The sequence goes on along the minus strand of PLYW01000218.1, from coordinate 1,137 downwards.
TTACACCCGCAACACGCTCGACATCTCGGCGATTCCCATTGTGCACAAGTTGTCGCATTTGCCGATGACCTCCGACCCTTCGCATGGGACCGGATTGCGCGACAAAGTTGCGCCCATGGCGTGCGCCTCGGTGGCCGCCGGGGCTGATGCGTTGCTGATCGAGGTGCATCCGTCGCCCGACGAGGCGCTGTCCGATGGCGCGCAGTCGCTGTATCCGCAACAGTTTTCCGAACTGATGGAGCAGTTGCGGATGATCGCTCCAGCGGTGGGGCGGACGATTGCGTAGGTCGGGCCATGGCGATTCGGCAGATCACGATCGTGGGTACGGGCTTGATCGGCGGCTCGTTCGGACTTGCCTTGCGCCAGCAAGGATTCCCAGGAGTTCTAGTCGGCTACGACCGGCCCGAGGTGCTGGATGCTGCGGTCACCCGTGGCGCGATCGATCGTGGCGAGGCCGACGTGCGGCAAGCCGCCCAGGGCTGCGACGTCGTGGTCCTGGCCACCCCGATTGGCGGCATACTTTCCACATTCGAAAGGCTGGCGCCCACGCTTCCCTCCTCCGCGCTGGTTACAGATACCGGCAGCACCAAGTTTCGGTTCGTGGAACGCGCGCGCCTGGTATTCGGCGCGGAGGTGGGAATCCGCGTGCTTCCCGGACATCCCATGGCCGGCAAGGAACACGGCGGAATCGAGAATGCGGATGCCGATCTGTTTCGCGACGCGGTGTGGCTGATCACGCCAATCAATGCTGAACAGCAGTACACGGAACGACAGCGAGAGTACCTTGAGTTGCTGGAATCGATAGGCGCGCGAGTGATTGCGATGGACCCGGAACGACACGATCGCCTGTGCTCCTGGATTAGCCACCTGCCGCAGATGATCGCCACGGCGCTGGCTTCGACACTACGCGATGAACTGGGAGAAGACGAAGCGATTAAGGAAATCGGCGGCCGGGCTTTGCGGGAAATGACGCGGATTGCCAGCAGCCCCTACTCGATGTGGCGCGACATTGCGCTGACCAACAGCCAGAACATCGAGGAAGCGCTGCTGCACTTTGAGCAGCAATTGGCACACCTGCGCGAGAACCTGCGCGGGCCCGGGTTGCGGGAGATGTTCGATAGCGCCAACAAGTTTGGG
>PLYW01000178.1 GCA_003151875.1 Acidobacteriaceae bacterium | reverse complement strand
CGCCGAACCGTAATGTCCTGAGATGGAGGAGTTGGGCAAGGCCATTCGTCACGTGACAGACGATCGAAAGACGGTCCGGCCGAGCATCCTTCTCGTTTCTTCCTGCCACGCTGGCAGCGCTCGCTCTCGTTCCCTGTTCTGGATTCACCGCGGGTGCCCACTCCATGTGCGCACCCGCCCAGGTTCCGGGCACAGACCTTTATGCGTTGGCCTGCTTCTCGGCCAAGTCTCCCACGATGGGCAACTTGAACATCTGGTGCTGATATGCCTTGATTACCAGCAGTATCCATAGCGCAAACTCAGCGAGTCCCAGCAGCCCCCAGATGGGAAACATGATCAGCGGCAGAGCGTAGCTGAGGAACGACAAGCAAATCTGCAGCCCAATCAGCGCGGCGCATGTAACGCGGGTATACCCGTATACCTTGTGGAACGAGGCAGGCAGAAGCCCGCTTGGGCTGCGAAAGATCATATTCCGTACATGCTTTTTATTTCGTTGGGCTCTATCGCGTGAGTTTAGCAAGTGTCGGATCAAGTTGAGACTAGGAGAACTCAAGGGCCTCATCCCTCTCGCATGAAGGCGAGCGCCTGCGATATCAAGTCCTCATAAAATCTCTTGAGATGTCTCATTCTCAAATACACATACACTGCAAACCCCACCGATACAAAAAACCAAATCCAAAACAGTTGCACCTGCACCCACTCGTCTGACGGCGGACGACGGTGTCCTACCGGGCCACTTGGCATCATTGAATTAAGACAACCATAGAAAAGTAAACAGAAAAATACCAGGTACACGGCAGACAACAGACACCCAAGTCTCCTTTGACCAAAATCCCTGTAGCTATACTCTTTCAAACCATAAAAAGCGCGGTTGTTTGTTGTATGGTTATAAAAACCTAAGTTGTGATCGCTATCTATGCCTTGTTTCGCCCCCCAAACTTTGGTGACCTTATGGCCAACGCTGACGTTTATCAGGTGGGTATTACACTCCTCTTGAGTTCCATCTTCGTGTTTTAGGAAGAACACTTGCCGGTGAACACTATAAGAACTGACGGTGGGCGCGGGAACATAACCACTGCCTCCCGATACGTAGCCTCCACCGCCTGAAGAACTTACATGCGTCTCAGACCAATCTTTCACTGACTCGACAATGCCAGTGTCTTTCCCCAGCCAGATTGGTGTTCCGTCATTAAGAGTTAGGTTCTTAAAAGATGCGGCCATGATTTTGATCCCCTTGTTAGCCAGTAGTGCGACATGGCTTCACAGCCCTCCCATGTCTGCCTCACGACCCCCAGCAGCGCCCGGGTTTGCGCTTCCAGCGGGCTTCTTTATTCCGCATAGCCGACCGAGGCCGACACTAGCGCAATTGGCGGCGGGTTCCGACGATGGAAGAGGCACACAAGAAAGCCAGCGCCAATAATCCACCGTCTTATAGCAGGCCAGCTCGGATCGGGGCCGGAGCGATCAATTGGCTGGAATTAAAGTGCATCCCTGTCCAATTCTATGTCAGGCCTGTTGAGTCTGAACCTTAGCTCGGGCTCAAGTTCAAACATTTCGGAGAGACCCTGCTTCCCGTCAGTTCAACTTATCCCAGCCAAGTTTCTTATAACAAGCTTGTGGTGGTGTCTTGGGTGGACAGTAGCCTTCGTCTGCGACCGGCCGATCGTTTGTCAACCACCCCCGCTCGGTCTCGCGGAATGTAATTGTTCCCTTACTAACTCCGGTTGCGCCCGCTGGGATTGGATCAACTTGTGCCCCGAAGGCGTGTGCTTGACCAGGACCGTTTGACACGAAGCCTGCAGACAACCCGTAGGGAAGGTTTTCGTGTTGCCACCCGATTCCGGCCGGAAGCTCCATACCTGCAAGGAAGTGATACACGTAAGTCGGTTGGCCTTCCACCACCTTCATCTCTCCGTTCAGCTTCCTGAAGTCGACGATCTTAGAGCCAGGGTACGCAGTCTCCAAAACCTTGCGTGCTTGGTCAATTGAAGGAGCCGATGGTGATGAGGGACCCGATTGTGATGCGCAGCCGGTCAGCCCCGCAAGGGCCGCCAGAGCAATGCACACGAGCGTAACGACGATGAGCCGTCTCATTCTGATCCTCCTACGGTGCGCTCGCTGGGCGTGGGCCTTTCAACGCCAGCAGGGCTAGAACAACGCTGGCGATGACGAGCACATAGGTTCCCACGCCGACGGAGAAGGCGCCCGTTATTTCCTTCATAGCCGCTTGCATCATTTGCGACCCTAACTGCCCCATCACTGCATCCGCGCCGCCTAGGGCTTGTTGTGCCTGCGTGACGGCCTCGTGGATATTCCACCAGATTTTGAGGCCGATAAGCGCCAGAAATGCGAGCGGCGCCGCATTAAGGTACTGCGCACGCGGATGCCGGATGAATGGAGCCGCGAAGGGTGCGGCGATTGCCACCAAGCCGATCACGGCAAGCAGGCCATGGCTGCTGGAACCAAGCGTCATCGGATTGCTCAAGTCAACCCCTAGAAGGTCCCAGAACGTGAGCGAATTGGACACCACGACCAAGGATACATTGACCGCGGGCAGGAAGAACCACGCGACCCACAGTACGACCGTGGCGCCCAGCGCGACCTTGCCCATACGGGCGGCGAGTGCGCGGATGCCTTGACCCGCCACGCGGGCTGCCTGCTTGCCTTGCTCTTGCGCCACGCCGCTGAACTGATTCAAACGTTCCTTGGCAATCTGCTGAGAGTCCACGGCGGTGATCGCCGTGATGGCTTTCTCCGCATCGAATTCAACGTCAACAACCATATTGGCAGCGGGAGCCGTCGGTGATTTCCAGACGCCTTCCAGTGTGAACGCTTTCTGCTCGCCGTTGGCAAAAAGCAGTCCTGGGGTGCTGTCCGGTACTTTGACGATGGTGCCTCTGACCTTTGTCTTATTCTCGGAACGCATGTCATTCTTACTTGTCGGCTTTCCCGGATCAGACTCCGGTGCCGGCACTGGA
>PLYW01000297.1 GCA_003151875.1 Acidobacteriaceae bacterium | reverse complement strand
CAAGCAGAAGCCCTCGGGCGGCGAAATCACCCTCGATATCACCAGCGTCGAGTATTACGACACGGTCTTCGCCCTGGCCGAGTCGCCATTGCAGAAGGGGATGCTGTGGGCGGGGACCGATGACGGCTTGATTCATCTCACCCGCGACGACGGTAAGAGCTGGGAGAACGTCACGCCGAAAGACATGCCGGAGTGGAGCATGGTCAGCATCATCGAGGCCTCGCACCACGACGCCGGCACCGCGTATGCGGCGATTGACCGCCATAAGCTCGACGATTTCAATCCGCTGATCTACAAGACCCACGACTTCGGCAAGAGCTGGACTCGCATCGTCACCGGCATCCCGGCCGGCTCCTACGTGCGCTCGGTGCGCGAAGATCCCAAAATGAAGGGCTTGCTTTACGCAGGCACCGAGACGGGGGTGTATTTCTCCGCCGACGAGGGCGCCCACTGGCAGTCGCTGCAATTGAACCTGCCGACTTCGCCGGTCCACGACCTGGCGGTCAAAGACGATGATCTTGTGGCCGCAACCCATGGCCGGTCGTTCTGGATACTCGACGACGTCAGCGCTCTGCGCCAGGCGAATTCCGCAATTGCGGCCAGCGACTTCCATCTTTATCAACCGGCCACGGCCATACGCCTGCACTTCTCTGACGAGGTTGACCGCAAGCGTCCCGTGGGAGACAACCCTCCCAAGGGCGCAATCCTCGATTACTACTTGAAGTCCAAGCCGGCCGAGAAAGAAGAGATCACGATCGAGATCTTCGATGCGCAGGGCAAGCTGGTGCGCAGGCTCTCCAATCACAAGGAAAGCAAGCAGGAGCAGCCGCCCGAGTGGCCCGACCGCGAGAAGCCGGCGGAGCTGCTGCCCGCCGATGCAGGCATGAACCGCTTCGCCTGGGACTTCCGCTACGATCCTCCGGCCCAGACTGCCGGAGCGTTCTATGAGGGCGAGCCGCCGCGAGGTCCGCTGGTGATTCCCGGCACGTACCAGGTCAAGCTCACCGTGAAAGGCCAAAGCCAGACAGCCCCCTTGGAGGTGAAGCTGGATCCCCGGTTGCAGAATTCAATCACGGCCGCCGACCTGCAAAAGCAGATCGAGCTTGCGCTCAAAGTGCAGCAGGACATCGACGCGCTGCATCGGGCGGTCAACCAGATCCGCGAACTCCGCGCCAATCTGCAGACTTTGCAGAAGTGGGCTGGAGAAGGCCCTTCCAGCGGCGAAGTTGTTTCCGCGGCCCACGCCCTCGATCAGAAGATGACTCCGGTTGAGCAACTCTTGATGCAGGTCAAGATGAAAAGTTCAGAAGGCAACCTGGGCTATCCCAACATGCTCAACGAGCAGTACGCTACCTTCAACGAGGTCGTGCAGGACGTTGATGCAGCGCCCACCGCGCAGGAGTTGCTGGTGTTTGACGAACTGCACTCCCGCCTGAGCGCACAATTGTCGAGCTGGCAGGAGATCGTGCGCGTGGATGTCCCCGCGCTGAATGACCTCATGCGCAAGCATGGAGTGCCGACGCTTGCCGTCGGCGCCGGCCAGGGGGAGTGAGGCGCTTGTTGAAGGCTGAGCTATGCCACATTGTGGGAGTCATACAATGTGGTATAACGTCACGCTCACGGCTGCGACTCGCGAAGCAGCTCCTGCAGATAGTCCTTCCAGATCGCCGGAAGCGTATGCGTGCCGTGTCCGCGGGTCTGATCGCCAATTGGCAGCAGCACGTATTTGCCCTTGGGCACGCGTTTGATTTCGACTTCCATGATCCCGAGTTCCGGCGGATTGATGAAATCGTCAGCGGAATTGATGGCCATTACCGGCACTCGAATCTTCTCCAAATTGGGCGACGGATCGTAGTTGCGCGACGCATCGAAGGCATAGAGAAAGTCGTTGGCGTCGGTTGAGGCGAAGCGGGTGCGCATGAAGTTGTCCAGAAACGCGTCGGCGGCCTCGCGCGTGGGATATTGCTTCTGCATCTGTAGCGGGCTGCTGCCCATGACCAGCAGCACGTCGAGCGCGGTCTTCAAGCCTGGCGGCGGCGATTGGTACTCGCCGTTCTCCCACGCCGGGTCCTGGTGAATTGCATCCATGGCCATCTTGCGCATCATGCGATTGCGCCCGGCGATCTGCACTGGCAAGCACGCCAGCGGCATCATCGCGTCCATGAAATCGGGGTAGGTTTCGCCCCATACCCACGAGTGCATGCAGCCCATCGAGGTGCCCATAATCAGGCGAAGATGGTTTACCTTCAGCCCATCAACCAGCAGTTGATGCTGCGCGGCCACCATGTCGTCGTAGTCGTAATGGGGAAAGCTGGCGTGCAGCCCATCGCTCGGCTTGCTGGATTTCCCATGCCCGATGCCATCCGGCAGGATGATGTAGTAGCGGGCCGCGTCGAGCAATTCACCCGGCCCAAACAGCACGCCCGCAAACTGCGGCGAGACGAACTGCTTGCCCGAGCCGGTAGTTCCGTGAAGCACCATGACTGCGTTCGTAACTCGGCCGCTGGCATCGCGTTTCGGCGTGCCGAGGGTCGTGTAGTGCAGCCGCACGCTGGGCAGCACTTCACCGGAGCGGAAGTGAAAGTTCTGCGCGACGTAATCGCCTTCGGTCGCCGCCGGCGCGCTCTGAGCTGCCGCGCTCAGGGCGCAGGCCAACAGACAGATCCAGAGATAAGCCAGGAATTTAGACATGGCCTCAGCATAGCTCAAGAAGCGCAATTCCGGAGTGGTGGTAGCTTGGGTAGTGCGGGCTTGAGCTCAGAAGCTTACGAATACGGCAGAGCGGTCTCGGGGAATGGTCAGCTCGATGCCGCGCACGTGATTGGCGGCGATGGTCGCCTCGAGGTCGAGTGTATCGATGGGGATCTCGCGCCGCTGGCGGCCAACCTGAATTTGCAGAGACTCCGCAGTCAGCAGGTAATTGCGGCTTTCAAGCCGTTCTCCGCCCTTCAGCACGAACAACGTCGGAGGCTGCGGCTTGGCGGCCGGGGCTTCTTTCCATTGCGGCGCTTCGATTAGCTTCGGTGACTCGGGAGGGGCCGCCGGTGACCGCGGCTCTTTGCCTTGCACGACGACTACCTGTGGCGATGCCGGAGGCGCCGGTTGCTGGTAGTCGGCTGGCTGCTCATAAGGCTGATTCCAATAATAACCGTCATCATCCCAGTACGGAGCACCATAAGGCAGCCAAGCGGCTCCGTATCCGTATCCACGGTGTTGGTGACCGCCGGAACGCAGCGGGAAAAAGCCATTGGATGAGCCCGGCCTGGTTCCGTGGCCTGGCATACGACCTCCCGGGCCGGCAACTCCACCGCCGTGAGACCCGCCTCCGCCGTGCGATCCTCCGCCCTGAGATCCGCCACCTGCCATCTGGGCCGGCAGAAAAACGGCGCTCAAAACCAGGACCGTCAAAACCAGTAAGCGCGACCCCTGCATACTCATATGATGACACAATTCCGCCCAACGGAGCATATTTCTTGTCCCAAATTAGGTCGTCATGCTACGGACTGCAACCATTCCAGGATTGCCCGCCTCACCCCACTTCCACCAGCCCGTATCTGCGGTTCCAGTGTCCGCGCAGGTGCTGCACGGCGCGGGCGATCTCCTCTTTGGTCAGATCGGGATTGGGGCCGGCGAGCACGTATCTCGCCTCGCGGCGTGCCGCCTCCAGTAATTCGCGATCGCGCAGCAAATTGGCCACGCGAAAGTTCGGCATGCCTGCCTGCCGGGTGCCGAAGAACTCGCCCGGCCCGCGCTGCTGCAAGTCGAGTTCGGCAATCTCGAATCCATTCTGGGTGCGCACCATGGCTTCGAGCCGCTGCTCAGCTTCCACCGAAACTTTGCCGCCGGTCATCAGCACGCAGTAGGACTTGGCGCTGCCGCGTCCGATGCGCCCGCGCAGTTGATGCAATTGTGAGAGACCGAAACGCTCGGCGTGTTCCACCACCATGATGTTGGCGTTGGCCACGTCCACGCCAACCTCGATGACGGTGGTCGAGACCAGTACATCGATGTCGCCGCGCTGAAAGCTGGCCATGGTTGCATCTTTTTCGTCGGCGCTCATGCGCCCGTGCAACAGGCCAACGCGCAGGCTGGAAAACTCACGCTTGCGAAGCTGCTCGTACATCTTGATGGCCGCCTTCAGTTCGCCNNGCTCCCTCTTCGATCACGGGATACACGATGTAGGCTTGCCGGCCGGCCGCGACTTGTTTGCGCACAAACTCCCACACTTCTTCCGAGCGCTCATCGCCGACGCGACGCGTAGTGATGGGCGTGCGTCCGGGCGGAAGCTCGTCGAGGACGCTGGTGTCGAGATCGCCGTACAGGGTAAGCGCGAGGGTGCGCGGAATCGGCGTGGCCGTCATCACCAGCACGTCAGGCTCGGCTTGGTTGGTCTTCTTCATCAGGCGGAAGCGCTGCAGCACGCCGAAGCGATGCTGCTCGTCCACGATCACCAGCCCCAGCTTGTCGAACTCGACTGTCTCCTGGATGAGCGCATGGGTACCGATCACCAGTTGCGCGTTGCCCTGCGCGATGTGATGGCGCGCCTGCTTCTTGCGGCCGGATTCCTGCGAGCCGGTGAGCAGCACAATGCGGTAACCGGCGGCCTCGAGAATGCGCCGCGCGGAAAGGTAATGCTGCGTAGCCAGAATCTCGGTGGGCGCCATCAAGGCGACCTGGTAGCCGTTTTCCATGGCGATGACGGCAGCTTCCAGCGCAACAATGGTCTTGCCCGAGCCGACATCGCCTTGCAGCAGACGCCGCATGGGAGCGGATTCGGCCATGTCGGCCGCAATTTCTTTCAGTACGCGCTTCTGCGCCGACGTGGGATGGAACGGCAGGATTCGCTTTACCGCACCGCGGACCCGATCGCTGATCTGGAAAGCGGTCCCCGTCTGAGCACGCATCTTCCGGCGCTTGAGTTCGAGTCCCAGTTCGAGGAAGAAAAGTTCTTCGAAGATGAGCCGGATGTGCGCCGGAGTGCGCGCCTCCTGCAAATTCGTGAGACTCTCGCCGACCTCTGGCCAGTGGGCCTGCCAGAACGCGCGACGGCGATCGATCAAGCCCATGCGCCCGCGGACCGCAGGGGGGATCGCGTCCGGCGGGTCCTGGTCGAGACCCTCCAGCATGCCGTGAATCACGCGCCGGAACCAGCGCGCGGTGAGACGGCCACTGCCGGCAGTTTCGTAAATGGGGACGATGCGGCCGACCTCGAGCGATTGCCACTTGGGCTCATCGCCCCCAACGTTGCCGTGGGTTGCAGTCGGATCGTGCAATATCTCGAACTGAGGCTGGATAATCTCGAAGCGGTGGCCTCCACGATCGCCGGCTTCCACCTTGCCGTAGAGCGCCAGCAACATGCCGGCGCGAAATTTGTCTTGCAGGTAGGTGGCGTTGAACCACATGCACTTCAACGTGTCTCGGCCCTGGCCGACGGTCATCTCGAAGATGGGCATGCGGCGGGTGCGGAACAAGCCGAAGGTGCGCACCTCGGCGATAATGCTGGCCATCTCGCCGGCGCGCAGCTCGCCAATGCCGCGCGGATTGAGCCGGTCTTCGTAGCGGAAGGGCAAATAGTAAAGCAGGTCCTCGACCGTGCTGATGCCCTTCTCCAGCAGAACTTGGGCAATCTTTGGCCCAATGCCTTTGACGAACTGCACGTTGGTAGCGAGATCGAGCACAGAAGGATGGTAAATGAAGCAGCCGTCAGCTATCAGCTTTCAGCCGTCAGCTTTTTCTCGCATCGAACGCGCCGTTGCCGGTGTCCAACAAGTGCGTGCTGCGAAGACTTCTCAAGCAATTGATTGCCGTGGTTGTGGGCAGCCTGCTGTACTTCTTCGTCCTGACGCCGCACCTGCCGCCGGGGGGACGCCATCAACCTTTCCGGATCGATGTCGGATTGCTGTTGAACGCTTGGGTGTGCCTCGTCCTGTACGGGGCCATTGAGTGGGTCGATCACAAGTGGCGGCGCAAAGGGGCAACGGGGGAGGGCCGCAAACGGTGAAGTTTGGGGGTGTCATCCCGAGCGACGAGCGCAGCGAGGAGTCGAGGGACCCCTATGGCCGCCAGCAATCCCCAATTGGTTGCTGCCCCATCCGAGCACACGGTGATTTTCTGCAGCTATAGGGGTCCTTCGACTCCCCCTCGCGATGTTCGGGGTCGCT
>PLYW01000159.1 GCA_003151875.1 Acidobacteriaceae bacterium | reverse complement strand
CGGAAGGCGTTCTTGCTCGCCTGAAAGGCTTGCAGCCCGATGCCGGGGATGATGTGCTCTTTGATGATGGCGTTGGGATCTTTCGCCGCCTCCTCTTCGATCTCCATGCCGCCCGCCGCCGATGCCATGAACACCAGGCGTCCGTTGCCGCGGTCGAGCACGATGCCCAGATACAGCTCGCGCGCAATCGGCAGCGTCTCTTCAATCAGCAGCCGCTGGACTTTCTTGCCTTCGGGACCGGTCTGGTGCGTGACCAGATTCATCCCCAGCATCTTGGCCGCCAGCGCGCTGGCTTCTTCGGGTGACTTGGCGAGTTTGACGCCGCCGCCTTTGCCGCGCCCGCCCGCGTGGATTTGCGCTTTGACGACAACTCCGGTCGCCCCTTCGTGGAACAGGGCCTTGGCCGCAGTGTCTGCTGCTTCGCGGCTTTCGACCATCTGCCCACGGGGCACGGCCACTCCGTATTTCGAGAGGATGGCTTTTCCCTGGTACTCGTGTATTTTCATGTTTGTATGACGGCCGCGGTCGAGTGGCGCGCGGCCCAGACCAGACAGGCTGGACTTGGCTGCTCCTTATGAGGATGGCGTAACAATAGGAAACTCATGATTGTAACGGACGGAGAGAGGAGGGAGCAATTAGCAATTAGCAATTAGCACTCAGCAATCAGTTGTTGTGTCATCCTGAGCGACGAGGGTCGCCGTGGCGACCGAGGAGTCGAAGGACCCCTATTCCTGCGGCAAAACCCGATTTGTTCAAGTTGCACGTTTCAAGGCGGGCAGTAATGCCTCGGACTGAATGCTGAGTGCTGACGGCTGAATGCTAAGCTGATTACTAGTTGCTAGTTGCCAGTTGCTAATTGCTAGTTGCTTCTTCCCCATGCTCCTCGACGCGCTGCACAAAATCGCCAACCACCGCACTTCCCTCACCCGCGAGGAGGCGCGTGAAGTCATGTCGGAGGTCCTGCGCGGCGAGGCCACTGACGCGCAGATTGCGGCGCTGCTGGTCGCGCTGCACATGAAGGGCGAGACGGTGGAGGAGATCGTCGGCTTTGCCCAGGCCATTCGCGCCGAGGCCGCGCCGTTGCAGACCGAGGACGGCGAAGCGCTTGACCTCAGCGGCACCGAACGCGACGCGCTGGTGGACACCTGCGGCACCGGCGGAGACGCCAGCGGCACATTTAACATTTCCACCGCGACCGCGCTGACCATCGCCGGGGCTGGAGTGCGGGTCGCGAAGCATGGCAACCGTAGCATCAGTTCGAAGTGCGGCTCAGCCGACGTGATGGAGGCGCTCGGCGTCAATATCAATCTGCCACCGGCGCGCATTGCTGCCTGCCTGCGCGAGACTGGCATCGCATTTCTGTTTGCCCCGGCCATGCATTCGGCCATGAAGTATGTGCAGCCGGCGCGCCGCCAGTTGCAGTTGCGCACCGTGTTTAACCTGCTGGGACCGCTGACCAATCCGGCGCGCGCTTCGGCGCAGGTAGTCGGCGTCTATTCGTCCGACCTGGTGGAAAAGCTGGCCGAGGCGCTCAGCGAACTGGGATTGCGCCGTGCGCTGGTGGTTCACGGACGCGATGGGCTCGACGAGATCACCATCTCCGGCCCCAGCAAAGTTGCCGAAGTTCGCAACGGTCAGGTGCGCGTGTACGAGGTCGCGCCGGAAGATTTTGGCTTGCAACGCGCGCCGCTCGACGACATCGCGGGAGGCGATGCGCCGCAAAACGCGGCCATCATCCGCGCGATTCTCGATGGCGAGCGCTCCTGTCGCCGCGATATAGTTCTGCTGAACGCCGCTGCCGCGCTGGTCGCCGCCGGACACGCTGACCACATCGGCGACGCCGTGCCCCTGGCTGCCTACGCGATCGACAGCGGACATGCACGCCAGCGGCTGCAATTGCTGGTGGAGTTTACACGGAGTGGCTAGTGGCTAGTGACTAGAAGTGGTTTCACAAGTGGTTATGTGTCAGGGCACGACTTCTAGCTGAAAAAATCGGTTTCGGCAGGTGTTTTGAAGGGGCGCACCTTTAAGTGCGCCGTTAAGCTCTTTACTCTTGTCCTCACGAGCGGGCGAACAGCGGTCCCCGACAAGCGCCGTTTTTGCGCTCCCATCGACGAGCGCTATTAGCGGGTATACTTCGCGGCCTTCCCGCTGGCCCGCTTCGATAGCTACTGTTTGCATATCGAGCGTCTGCCGAAGAACCAGCCGGCGGATGAGCCGGCAAGCTAGGCGGGGGAAATGTGGAAATCTCAAAGGCGGAGATTCCCACATTCCCCCCGCACGACGACTACTAAGAATGCTTTTCAAAACCCAAAACACGGACCCAAAGTGTAAAGTATGTGCCCGGTCTAAAGCGTTAACTATGTCCCCGGCTGGACACTCTTTCGCCCCATTCGGGGCTGGCTTTTGTGTGATTCCTTCCACTGCCGCGAACCAATACGAGGTTGCGACACCAGGCGAGAGATCCTCCTGCAGGTTCATAGCTTTAATGAGTTATCATCTGGTTCGTCACGAGTGACATCCTTCTGTCATGAAACGAACTGATTGGGACAAACGCATCCAGCGGGCAGTAGAACTTGCCGAGCGCAACCCCAGCGCCGCCGAGGTGCTTACCTTGTATCGCCACATCATGGAATTTCAGAAGACATTGTGCGCCGACGTTGCATCGGTGTCTCCTTCTCTTGCCGGCGCGGAAGCGCCTTTTCGTGAACGGCTCGACCTCGATATCGCAGTGGAGCAGTTGCCGGCATTGCTCGCGCTGGTTCAGCGGACGGGGCCGGCAAAGCTGGCGCAAGAAGCTGCGGAGATCGGTGCTGGCAAACTGCATCTCTCCTCGCTCCCTTGCTATGCCTCTTCCGAAGAGCAACGCGAGATGCTTCGCAGTTTTCTGCTGTCCACGGACGGCAATGAGCCGGAAGCGAATCATTTCTTCGCGCGGGTTTTGCTCCAGCCCCAGGCCGAGCACCTTGCTGCGACACAGCAGACGCAATCTGTAGATTCTTCCGCCTCCGTTTGTCCCGTTTGCGGGGCGCGACCGCAGGTCGCGGTGCTTCGTCCGGAAGGCGATGGCGGAAAGCGCTTTCTTGTCTGTTCCTTTTGTGCGACCGAATGGGAGTTTCGGCGAATTCTATGTCCAGTCTGCGGCGAAGTCGATCATCAAAAGCTTCCACGCTACTCGGCGGAAGACTTTGCCGCCGTACGCGTGGAAGCTTGCGACACATGTAAGTACTACCTGAAATCGGTGGACATGACGGTTGACGGCCTGGCGGTTCCGCTGGTGGACGAGATTGCCACCGCGTCACTCGACATCTGGGCGGTCGAGCACGGATTTAACAAAATCAGTCCGAATCTGATGGGTTTTTAGGCCAACCATTCCATTCCCAGGCATCATTCTTCAGAGCCGGTGAATCCATTTGACCAGCACGGGTTCCCGGGTATACGCTGTTTCGCATTGTTCGGGTCCCGACGTTAGTCCCTAGTCGTAAACGGAAACGGCTTGGTAGAGATGTGGACCACACCGCGCACACTTTTGTCGCTGCTTCGACGTTGCGCTTCTCCAGCGCTTGCGTTCCATCCCTGCTCCAATTCACGGTTTCGAATCCTTCGCCATGGAGGGCTGCGTAATGGATGTATCTAGACGAGCATTCTTCAAGACCGGCATAGCCGGCGCTGTGGGCATTACCGTCTTCGGTTTCGATGCGCGGCCGCTGCTGGCGCAGGCCGGGAGCCTGAAGATTTCGCGCAGCACGGAGACGCGAAGCACCTGCCCGTATTGTGCGGTGAGTTGCGGCGTCATCATCCACACCATCGGTGACAAGGCCAAGAACGTCACCCCGCAGGTCATCCACGTGGAAGGCGATCCCGACCATCCCATCAACCGGGGTACGCTTTGTCCCAAGGGTTCCTCGCTGCAGCAGGACATTCAGAACGAGCGGCGGATCTTGAAGCCGCAGGTGCGGCGGCCGGGCTCCGATCATTGGGACGACATTTCGTGGAACCAGGCGATCGACGAAATCGCCCGCTGGACCAAGAAGACCCGCGACGCGACTTTCATCGAGACGGATGCCAAAGGCCAGACGGTGAACCGTTTGGAATCGATCGCATTCACGGGCGGCTGCACCGACACCAACGAGTTCAATTATCTGGTCGTCAAAACCATGCGAAGTATGGGGGTGGTGCGCCTGGAAAACCAGGCGCGGGTTTGACACGGCCCCACGGTCTCAAGTTTGGGACCAACTTTCGGGCGCGGAGCGATGACCAACGGCTGGATCGACATCAAGAACACCGACATGATGTTGATCATGGGTGGAAATCCGGCCGAGAACCATCCGTGCGGCTTCAAGTGGCCGGTCGAGGCCAAACGCAATCGCAATGCCAAGATGATCGTGGTGGACCCGCGTTTCACGCGGACCGCTGCGGTTGCCGATCTGTTCTGCCAGATTCGTGCCGGTGCCGACATCGCCTTCCTGGGCGGCATGATCAATTACGCCCTGGAGAACAATCGCATTGCCAAGGACTACCTGGTCAATTACACCAACGCAGCGTTCATCATCAAAGAAGGGTTCAAGCTGCCGGAAGATGGACTGTTTTCCGGCTTCGATGCTGCCACCAAGATCTACGACAAGAGCAGTTGGAACTATCAAGAAGGCGGCAACGAGACCGGCAAGGCCGTGCCGGTATCGGCAGCTGCGACACCGGCGGAAGGTCACGAAGCAAAGGCTGCGGTCGTGCCCGTGTCCACGGCTGCGAAAGGCGCGGCGAGTACTCCACCTCCGCCGCCGTCGCTTCCGCCCAATATCGCCTACGACTTGTCCTTGCAGCACCCGCGTTGCGTCTATCAACTGCTGAAACAGCAGTACTCCCGCTATACGCCCGAGATGGTCGAGCGTATTACCGGAATACCGAAAGACCAGTTCCTGAAAGCTGCGGACCTTTTCACCTCGGTTCGTAAGAACGGAGACATGAAGAAGGTTGCCACCATCATCTACGCGGTGGGCTGGACGCAGCACAGTTTTGGAACGCAGATCATTCGCACGGCCGCCATGTTGCAGTTGCTGATGGGAAATGTGGGGCGCGCCGGCGGCGGCGTAAACGCCTTGCGCGGCCACTCCAACATTCAGGGCGCCACGGACATGGCCGGCATCTTCGACATCCTGCCTGGCTACCTCAAGGTGCCCAACCCTACCGATAAAGACCTGAAGACCTATCTCGATCGCATTACGCCCAAACCGGCGAAGCCGAACGAATGGGAGTCGTTTAACTACTGGTCGAACACGCCAAAATTTATGGTGTCGTTCCTCAAAGCTATGTATGGCAACGCCGCCACCAAGGACAACGATTTCGCTTTCCAGTATTTGCCCAAGGTTGACCGTAACTACTCGTGGGTCAATATCTGGAACGACATGTACGAAGGCACGGTCAAGGGAATGTTTGCCTTCGGCATGAACGGGGTGATGATCGGGCCCGACTCGCAGAAGAATATCGACGCGCTGAAGAAGGCCGACTTCCTGGTGGTCTGCGAGATCTACCCCGACGAGACCAGCGCGTTCTGGCAGGCGCCGGGTATCACGCCCGACGACCTGAAGCAGATTAATACGACGGTCTATCGCCTGCCGGGAGCTGGTTTCGCCGAAAAGGACGGGACCTTCGTCAATTCGGCGCGCTGGCTGCAATGGAAAAACGCCGCTCTGCCGCCGCCCGGAGACTGCCGGCTCGACCAGGACATCCTGGCCCAGATCTTCCTGAAGATCCGCGAACTGTACCAGAAGGAGGGAGGCAAATTCCCCGATCCGATCTTGAAGGCCTCATGGGCCTACACGCTTCCCGCGCATCCATCGCTTTCGGAGGTGGCGAAGGAAATCAACGGCAAGGCGCTGGCCGACATTAGCGACGAAAAGCTTGGCATCTCGCTGAAGGCCGGACAACAACTGCCGGGCTTTGCCATGCTGCACGATGACGGCACAACCTCGTCGGGCAACTGGCTCTACTGCGGCTCCTGGACCGAAGCCGGATCGATGCAGCAGCGCCGCGGGACCGAAGACCCTTCGGGCCTGGGAATTTATCCCAACTGGGGATGGTCATGGCCGGCAAATCGGCGGGTGCTATACAACCGGGCCTCCTGTGATCTCGCGGGCAAGCCGTGGGACCCAACACGCAGCCAAGTCTGGTGGAACGAGACCGCGCAGAAGTGGGTGGGCAACGACGTTCCCGACTTCAAGCCCGATTCCAAGCCGGAAGAGCACATGGGCCCGTTCATCATGAATCCTGAGGGGGTGGGCCGCATTTTCGTGCCGCTCGGCGCCATGGCCGACGGTCCCTTCCCGGAGTTTTACGAGCCGATTGAGAGTCCCATCGAGAATCCTTTGCACCCCAGCCAGTCCACCAATCCGGTGGTGAAGAAGTACAAAACCAAGATGGACAAGTACGGCACCCCAAAGGAAGGGTACAACATCGTCTGCACCACCTATCGCCTGACCGAGCACTATCACTATTGGACCAAGAACAATCCGATGAATGTGGAACTGGTGCCGGAACCGTTCGTGGAAATCCCCGCTGAACTGGCCGACCAAATGGGCATTCGCGGCGGCGAGAAGGTGAAGGTGACCAGCGCTCGCAGCGATTACATTGCCAAGGCGATGGTGACCAAGCGCATCAAGCCCATGATGGTGGACGGCAAGAAGTTGTACCAGATCGGAATGCCGATCCACTGGGGCTTCCTGGGAATTTCCGAAGGTGAGGGCAGAACTGCAAAGATGCCTGCGAATTTGCTGACGCCTACGGTTGTCGATCCAAATGCTTACACGCCGGAATTCAAGGGATTCCTGGTAAAGCTGGAAAAGGTTTAAAGGAGGCACGGGATGAGCGATCGCGGTACATTACGAATCCAGCAAATCTCGGCCCACCCTGGACCGGTAGCCGGCGAAGGCGCGCAACGCCAGGACAAGGTGTGCAAGCTGATCGACACCACCACCTGCATCGGTTGCAAAGCCTGCGAAGTGGCCTGCGTGGAATGGAACGACATGCCGTTCCAGACGACCTACTTCGACAACACCTACCAGACGATGCCCGACACCGACTGGAATTACTGGAACCTCATCAAGTTCAACGAGGACCAGCACGACGACGGCAGCTTTGCGTGGCTCATGCGCAAGCACCAGTGCATGCACTGCGAAGATCCGGGATGCCTGCGCGCCTGTCCAGCCGATGGCGCCATCGTGCAATACTCCAACGGCATTGTCGATTTCCAGCAGGAAAATTGCATTGGCTGCCAGTTCTGTGTCTCGGGCTGCCCCTTCAATATTCCGAAGTTCAACCCCAACACGAAGAAGGTTTACAAGTGCACGCTGTGCTCTGACCGAGTGGGAGCTGGCCTGGAGCCCGCCTGCATCAAAGCGTGTCCCACTGGCTGCCTGCACTTCGGGACCAAAGACGACATGAAGTTCCTGGCGGAAAATCGCGCTTCGCAATTGCGCGAGGTCTCCGGTTTTCAGAACGCCGGGGTTTACGATCCCGACACGATTGGCGGCACGCACGTGATCTACGTGCTGCACGACGCCACCAAGCCCGAGCGCTATGGCAACTTGCCGGCGAAACCGCGCATTCCGCTCAGCTTCACGGTTTGGAAGGACATCTTCAAACCGATTGGATTGTTTGGCGCAATGTTGGGCTTCGTGGGCGTGGTTATGCACTATGTATTTGAAGGTCCACGACGCGAGCAGCCCACGCCTCCGGTCGTGCGCATTGACCCGCCACCGCCTCCCGCGGGAAAGGAGAACTAGATGGCGACTTCGGCCGATCGCTTCGTACATCGCCCTAACGCGATTGATCGCCTGGGACGGACGGTGATTTACACCGGTGAGTTGCTGCGCCATCCCGTGTACACCCGCTTTCTCCACTGGATGGTCGGGATCTTCTTTTTCCTGGCGCTGCTGTCGGGCTTCGGGATCTATCTGCCGTGGATTTTCCGCTTCTTTACACCGCTGTTCGGGGGCGGCGCCACGACGCGCTTTCTGCATCCCTGGTTCGGCCTGGCCTTCGTTTTCTTCTTTGCCCTGCAGGCGATCAATTGGCTGCAAGTGATGCGCTGGACTCCCGAAGACTCCCGCTGGATGAAGCACATCAAGCAGTACGTCACCCGGAGCGACTCGGTGGAATCGCCGGAAACCGGCTTCTTTAATGCCGGCCAGAAGATGCAGTTCTGGGAGATTGTTTGGGGCTGCGTCGCTTACGTCATCACCGGCGTCATCATGTGGCTGCCGGAGATTTTTGGGCGCATTCTGGTGGCGATCTCGTATGTCATCCACGACATATCTGCGCTCATCATGCTGTTTGGGATTTTCTTCCATGTCTATCTCAGTACCTTCGGCGAGCCCGGCACCATTCAAGCGATGACGCGCGGCACGGTGAGCGAAGGTTGGGCTTGGACGCACCATCCCGCCTGGTACAAAGCGGTCACGGGCCGCGATCCGGCCGAGGCCTTGGCAGAGGCCAAGCGGCGCAACACCCCGTCGCCCCAGCCTCCGCGGACACTCTAAACAGTCTGCGGAAGACGTGGGTTGCATCCGCCTTTGAAGGGGCGCACCTTCAGGGCCTGCCCTGAGCTTATCGAAGGGTGCGCCATTGAATTCGCTTACACTTTTGTCATCCCGAGGGGCGCACAGGGGTCCCCGACAAGCGTCGTTCTTGCGCTTGTTGGGGTAAAGTTCAGCCCTGCGGAATCTACAGTTTCCTTTCGGCGTGACAACTCTTTCCGCAGGCGTCGATTCCTCGCTGGTCGCGCACTGTGCAATAATGGCGCGTCTATGAAGCTGAGAACCTTCTTCCTCCATTACTGCGTCGCAGCCTTGTTCCTTTCGAGCGTTTTTCTCTGCGCACAACCTCAGGCGAGTCCCCCAAGTGCAAAGACGACAGCAAAAACGGACGATGCACTCGAGCTTGTCAAACAGGGCCAAAAGCTGAATAGCGAGGGCAAGCAGGACGAGGCGCTGGCCCTTTACGATCGTGCCCTGCAACTTTCCCCAAATCTCTTCCAGGCAGACTTGGCGGCGGGCGTGGCTTTGGATTTGCAGGGCAAATACCAGCAAGCCCGCCAGCATCTGGCCAAGGCGATTGATGAGGCCCCGCCCGCTTCGAAAGTGCAGGCGCTGCGGACAATGGCCGTCTCGTATGCGTTCGAACACAACGCAGACAAGGCGCTGGAATACGAGCAGCAGGCGTTCGACTCCCAATTTTCTGCCAAGCAATTTGCGGATGCGGCAGGCACCGCCGATGAACTGGCGCGTATCTATCTGGAATCGGGTGACACCGACAATGCCTTTCAGTGGTACCAGAGCGGGCACCTAACCGCGCTGCACCAGCCCAACCTCAGCCCCGCCGAGAAAGACCTGTGGGAATTCCGCTGGGAGAGCGCGCTGGCGCGCATCCGTGTCCGCGAGGTGGGAAGGAGCGCAGAAGCGCCGAAGCACTTGGCCGCCGCGAAGGCCATACTAGACAAGGGTGACAATCCCGACCAGGTGCGCTTCTATCCCTACCTCAGCGGCTACGTCGCGTTCTATCTGCGTGACTATAAGACCGCGATTGCAGAATTGCAGAAGGGCGAGCAGAAGGACCCGTTCGTCCTCAGTCTGCTGGCGCAAGCCTACGAAAAATCCGGAGACCGAGCGCAGGCGCTGGACTATTACCGCAAAGTCCTGACCATCAACACGCATAATCCGACCAATGCGTTTGCCCGGCCGTTGGCGAAGGAGAAGGTTGCAGCGCTGTCAAAATAGCCGCGATCGATTGAGCTTTTTCGTAAGTGGTTTTGTATCAGGGCGGCCCTGATGCAAGTCAGGATCGATTTTGTGAGATGAGTTGCTAATTGCTAGTTGCTAATTGCCAATCAGGAGAAACCATGAAAACCAGAACAATTGCACTCACCGTGGCGCTGTGCTTTTTGGCAGCGGCGGCATGCCTTGCCAGCGACCTTAACATGGGCACATGGAAGCTGAATGAGGCCAAATCGAAGTTCCCTCCCGGAGCGACGAAAAACCAGAGGGTTGTCTACCAGGCGGTGGGCGACCAGGTGAAAGTCACGATAGAAGGCACCACGGCTGACGGTAAGTCCTTGCACATCGAGTGGACGGGCAAGTACGACGGCAAATTCTATCCCCTCACGGGCGATCCGAATAACGACGAGCGGGCGTACAAGCAGCCTATCAATAATGCCCACACGATGGATATCACCAGCAAGAAAGGTGGAAAGGTCGTCGGTACTGCTAGCGTTGTCGTGGCGTTCGACGGCAAAAGCCGTACCGTCACCTCGGCCGGGAGTAACGCGAAGGGCGAAAAGGTCACGACCGTCGCGGTTTACGACAAAGAGTAGGGACTCTGCCAACGTCTGGCGCAAGGGGAATGCCCTTGCGCCCGGTTTCGTTTTGACTCGTATCAGGGCACGACTTTAGTCGTGCCGAACGAAGTGCAGAAACGGTAAGGGCTTTAGCCCCTGGAAAACAGGCTTCTCAGGGGCTAAGGCCCGCGTCATTGTTGACATGTTGCGGCACGGCTGAAGCCGTGCCCTGATACAAAACTATTTCTGAACTGGCTGGTGACTGCTAGTTGCTGCTAACTGCTAGTTGCTAATTGCTAGTTGCTTCTACTGCTGCACCGCCTGGATCGCCTTCGGCCGCACTTGTTCGTTCTGGATTTGCGAGGCATCCCAACCTCCGCCCACGGCCTTCACCAGATAAACCGAAGTTACCATCTCCTGCCCGAGTAGCTGGGTCGCCAGGCGCTCGTTGGTCAGCAAGGCCGACTGTGCGGTGATGACGTCGAGGTACGAGGTCACGCCGCCGACGTAGCGGTTGTTGGCAATTTGCAGAGCGCGGCGCGCGTCGGAGACGGCGGCGTTCTGGCTGGTTGTCGCCTGCGAAAGCGCGTTCAGTCCCGACAGTCCATCTTCCACCTGCTGGAATGCGGTCAGCACCGCCTCGCGGTAATTGGCGACCGATTCGTCGTAAGCAGCTTTGGTGGCCGCCAGGTTGGCGCGATTGCGTCCGCCTTGAAAGACGGGCTGCAACAGGTCCCCACCCAGCGACCAGATGGCGCTGGGCGCGCTGATCAGGTTGGTGATGTTGGTGCTCTGAAAGCCCCCGTCCCCGAAGAGAGTGAGTTGCGGATAAAACGCCGTGGTGGCCACGCCGACTTCGGCGTTTTCGTACGCCATGTTGCGCTCGGCGGTCGCCACATCGGGCCGCCGTTCCAGCAGGTCAGAAGGCACGCCCAGCGGAATCGGGGGCGGGGTCGTGTGCAACGGGGCCACTGGCACGCTGAACGTGGAAGCGGCATTTCCGGTCAGCACCGCGATGGCGTGTTCGTACTGCGCGCGCTGCTGCTGCACCAGACTCAGTTGCGCGACCGTGGAATCCAGCAGGGTCTGCTGCTGGGCCAAGTCGAGTCCGGAGGCGACTCCGCCGGTATGACGGTTCTCCACCAGTTGCAACCCCTTCTGCTGAATGTCAACCGATTCCTGCACGACCTGAGTTTCGGCGTCAAGCTCGCGCAAGGTGAAGTAGTCGGCGGCAAGCTCGGCGGTCAGCACCAGATTGACGTTGTACATGTCCGCGGCGGTGGCTTGCAGAGTCGCATTTGAGNNGCGGCATTGGGATCGGTGCTGGCTTGCGGGAAGAGTCCGGCCGAGGCCACGCGGGCTAGAGCACGCGCCTGGTTGAGGCGGGCTTGCGCCGCGACCAGCGACTGGTTCGCCTTCAGCAGTTGCTGTTCGTAATTGTTCAACTCGGCGTCGTTGAAGATCTCCCACCATGCGCCTTTGGGAAGCGAATCCTTCGGCGCGGCCACACGCCACGGGCCTTGCGTCTTGTACGCCGTGGGGGCCTGGATCGGCGGTCGCTGATATTTCGGTCCCACCGTGCATCCCATCAGCAAAACGCTGACGGCGACACCGACCGTCAGGGTCAGCCACTTCATGACGGATTGCCTCCCTGGTTGGCGGGAGCGATGTTGACCTGTTCACCTTCTTCCAGCGAATCGGCGGGATTGATCACCACCCGGTCCCCGACATCCACGCCGCCCATTATTTCCAGCGTCGAGCCGTAATCGCGGCCGATGGTGATGGGACGCAGTTGCACCTTGTTATCGCTCCCCACAACGGCCACCCGCGGGCCTTCCTGGCGGAAGAGCATGGTGTTGACCGGCAGCGTGATTTTCTGCCCGTTGATGCCCGGCCGGAAATGAACTTCACCGAAGGAGCCTGGCAGCAGGCGTCCGTCTTTGTTAGGCACGTCAACTTCCGTCAGCAACGTGCGCGTGGCGGGATCGATGGATTCGGCCGTGCGCGCTACCGTGCCTTTGAACTTCTGTCCCGGCAACTCCTGCAGCGTCACCCAAGCCTCCATCCCGTCCTTGATGGCTGGCGCGTAGGCCTGCGGGACGTTAACGTACACCCGCAGCGGATCGACGCGGGCCATGTCGAACAGTTCCTTGCCGGTGCCGCCGGCGTTGATCAACGCGCCGGGATCGACGTTGCGTTTGGTCAGCACTCCGCTGAACGGCGCGTACACGTGTTTGAACGCCTCCAGTTCTTCCAGACGGCGAACGTTGGCGTCAGCCGCGTCCAGGTTGGCCTTGGCCTGTTGGTAGCCGCTGGACTGCTGATCGGCTTCCTGCTGCGAAACCGAATCGGTCGCACGCAGGCTGAGATAACGGTCGGAATTGATTTTGGCCAGGTCCATCTGCGCCAGGATCTGCTGGCGCGTGGCCCGGGCCTGCATCAACTCCTGGTCCACTTCCGGAGTGTCGATGTCGGCCAGCAGTTCGCCCTTGGTGATGCGGCTGCCAATGTCTTTGTACCAATGCAGCAGGTAGCCGTTGGTGCGGGCGTAGATGGGAGACTCCTCGAACGCCAGCAACGAGCCGGGCAACACCAGTTCCTCGTCGGGCTTCTCCGAGATGGGGTGAATCACGGCCACGGTGGGGACCGATTCGCGCTCCGTTTCCTCGGCCAGGACATCGCTGTCGTGCCGGCGCGTCAGCATGGCGATCACCGCCCCTACTACCAGCACCAGCAGCACTACGGCGATCATGAGCAGTGCTTTGCGTGGCGTAGCCGGAGGAAGCTTGGGCGGCGCCGTGATTTCGGCCGCGTGATGTTCGGGTTCCCTAACGTCAGTTCGATTTGAAGGCGAATCCATAAGTATGAGTCCTTCGGAGTAGCAACTAGCAATTAGCAATTAGCCAAACCGTGCAAGTCGGTCGCTAGTGCTGGTGCCGGCTGCTTTCATCTCTGCGAAATATTTGGCCTCGATGTTTCCATTATTAGGTGCAAATTGCGTGCTCAAAGCTGCTGAAATACTAGTTGCTAGTTGCTAGTCGCTAATTGCTAACTGCTAACTGCTTATTGCTTCTCTCTCCCGCTTGGCCTCGCGATGGCCGTGAATCATGGCAAAGATGGAGGGCACGAAAAACAGAGTTGCCACCGTGGCGAACAACAGCCCCCCGATCACCGCGCGTCCCAGCGGCGCGTTCTGTTCGCCGCCTTCGCCCAACCCCAACGACATCGGCACCATGCCGATGATCATGGCCAGGGCAGTCATCAGCACGGGACGGATTCGAGTGTAGCCCGCTTCCAGCGCGGATTGGGCCGCAGGTATGCCAAGGCTCATGCGCTCGCGCGCAAACGAAACCAGCAGAATGGAGTTGGCTGTGGCCACCCCCATGCACATCACCGCGCCGGTCAGCGACGGAACGCTCAACGTGGTATGGGTTAGCAGCAGGATCCAGCAGATGCCCGCCAACGCTCCCGGCAGGGCGGTGATGATGATGAACGGATCGAGCCACGACTGAAAGTTCACCACGATCAGGAAGTACACCAGCGAGATCGCCATCAGCAGTCCGATGCCCAGGCCGATGAACGACGACTGCATGGTCACCACTTGCCCGCGAACGACGATCTGCGTGCCTCGCGGCAGATGTTGCATGAAAGGCTGAAGGACTTTCATCGTGTCCTTGGCTACGGCGCCCAGATCGCGGTCCTGGGTGCTGGCGTACACATCGATCACCGGTTGCACATTGTAATGCGAGACCACCAGCGGCCGGGCCGTGGGGGTCAACTGCACCAGATTGCCCAGCACCTGCGAACTCTGCACGCCGGGATCGTTCACCGGCATGTCCATGAGGTCCTGCACCGAGGTCATGCGGTATTGCGGGGCCTGGACCGCCACCTGGTAGGTCACGCCATTCTTGGGATTGAGCCAGAAGTTAGGCGCGGTCTGGAAGCTGCCGCTCAACGCGACCAGCACGGTTTGCGCCACGTCGCGCGCATTCATTCCCACCTGCGTGGTCTTGTTGCGGTCAATCTGCAGATGCAGTGTCGGCAAACTTAGCACCTGTTGCACATGCACGTCGGCGGCACCGTTCACGTGCCGCAGGCGATTGGCGATTTGCTGCGCAATCCGGTAGTTGCCCTGCATGTCCTGGCCGGTGACCTGAATGTCGATGGGCGCCGGCAAGCCGAAGTTCAGAATCTGGGTGACGATGTCGGCCGGCTGAAAGAAGAACTCCACGCCGGGGAATTGCCGGGGCAGCTGCTCCCGCAACTTCCGGATATAACGCGCCGTGGAATGATGATGCTCGGCATTCAGGCCCACCAGGATCTCGGCATCGCTGGTGCCCACCACGCCGGAGTTGCTGTACGACAAATTGATTCCCGAATACGGCAGCCCGATGTTGTCGAGGATGGTGACCAACTCGTCCTTGGGAATCTGCTGCCGCAGATAGGCTTCCACCTCATCGGTCAGCCGCGCCGTTTCTTCCACCCGCAGGCCGGGGCGAGCACGCATGTGCAGGCGCATCGTGCCGGCGTCAACGTTAGGGAAGAAGTCTTCGCCGAGGAAGAACACCA
>PLYW01000025.1 GCA_003151875.1 Acidobacteriaceae bacterium | reverse complement strand
TCGTTCTGCGGATCCTGGAATTGCACCAGAACATTGAGCGCGCGGTGATCATGGTGCAGCGCGAGGTCGCCGACCGTATCGCGGCCGCGCCGGGCAGCCGGGATTACGGACTGCTCTCGGCCACCGTGCAACTCTTCGCCCGGGTGGACAAACTGTTCACGCTGCCGCCGGGCGCGTTCTCCCCTCCGCCGCAGGTCCACTCCAGCGCACTGCGGCTCACCATGTCGCCGCGGCTGCAAGAATTGCAAGTGGAAGAAGGCCCGTTCATCGCGTTTCTAAAGCTGGCCTTCGCTCACAAGCGCAAGACGTTGCTGAACAATCTTCGCGGTCAGTACAACGACGTCGCCCTTCGAGCGGCGCTGAAATCGGCTGGACTGCGCGCCGATGTTCGCGCCGAAGCCATGTCGCTGGAAAAAACCGCGGCCGTGTTCCGCGCTTTGCGACAGGCGTAAACTTATACTCAGCGGAACAGTTGCGCAGTGCTGCTGCGAGGCCCAGCGATGCACACTTTGCGACTCCGGTCGTCGCAGCGCACGAAGGAGCGAGCATCATGGCTACCGCAGTTCGTCAGCCAGCCGTGGCAGGACGCTTCTATCCCGCCAATGCGCAGCACCTTCGGGCCGAAGTAGAGACCTATACCACGGCGCGCGCCGATGCTTCGGCGAAGTCCGAGGGGAGGATTCGCGCCTTGGGGTGCGTCGTTCCCCACGCCGGATATATGTACTCCGGACACGTCGCAGGCGCCGTCTATCGCCGCCTCGATTTGCCGCGGCGGATGGTCATTCTCTGCCCCAACCATACCGGTGTCGGGCGAGCCGCTGGCCGTCCTGAGCGAGGGCGCATGGCACACGCCATTGGGCGACGTCCCCGTCGACGCGGCCATGGCAAGTGAATTGAAGTCACGCATGTCGCTGCTCGCCGAGGACCAGGAGGCGCATCGCTTCGAGCACGCCCTGGAAGTCCAGCTTCCTTTTCTGCAGGTGCTGGCGCCAGGGTTTCAGTTCGTGCCGATCACCGTGGGAACCAACAATTTCGAGGTGCTGAGCGCGCTCGGAGTCGTGATCGGCAGCGTCGCCGCCGAAGCTGGGGAGCCGGTGCTGGTCATCGCCTCCAGCGACATGAATCACTACGAGAGCGACGACGTAACCCGGCTGAAAGATCGCCGCGCCATCGAACAGATATTGGCGCTCGATCCGCGTGGGCTATACGAAACGGTGCATCAGGCCAATATCAGCATGTGCGGATACGGTCCCGCGGTGGTGATGCTGACGGCGGCCAAGAAGCTGGGGGCAACGCAGGCGGAGTTAGTCCGTTATGCCACCTCCGGCGACGTCTCGGGAGACCGCGACATGGTCGTGGGATACGCCGGTATCGCGGTGTATTGAATTCTCTGCGGCCAAAGAGCTTTGAAAGGGCGCGGCTTCAGCCGCGCCGCATGTGCGTGAAGAGTTGGGCTTCAGCCCCTGAGGGGACTCGCACTTCGTTTCAACGCCGAAGTCCCTCCGTGGCTAAAGCCACCATAACGACAGCAGGTTACGGCACGGCTGAAGCCGTGCCCCTTCAAAGCGCGGGATGGATAATTCAGGTTCAGCGGTGAGCCGGTCCCGAGCTATGGCCACCAGTGGCGCTTGCGTGGCCTGTGGGCGCTGCAGACGCTGCCCCGCCTCGACCTGCACTCGTTCCATAACCGGGGCCGACGGCCATCGGACTGGCCATGGGCGCTGGCGAAGGAGCAGGAGCGGCGAATACGTGTCCCGCGTGCGCAGTATGTCCGCCAGCGAAAGCGTTGTAGCGGGTGGTGAAGACGTGATCATTGGCGGCGGGGTTCCGGACGCCAGCGCCATTGAAACTCTTGCCGGTGGCGCTCGCACCGACGCTGTGCCCACGAATCACGCTGCTAAAAGCCGGAGTTAAGCGTCCGCCGGGAATGTACGCCGCTGAAGTGACCTTACCAACCGTGACGGTCGGCATCGCGGATTTAGCCGACGCCACCAGCGGAGGAACCGCGGCGGTCCAGCCAGGAGGCGCCTTGGCCACAACGGGAGCGGCACGAAATCCATTGCCATACCAGCCGTTTCCATAGTTCCCGCCGGGAATCCAGGCCCATCCGATACCGCCGCCCAAGAAAGCCCAGGAGCCGTAGTGATACGGCAGCCATCCCCACGGGTATTGCGAAGCAAACGAGTACCCGAAGCCGGGAGAGAATATCCATGCGCCAGAACCGTAGGGATCCCAACCAATCATCGAGTTGGCGAAGCCGTACGGCTGCCAGGCGTATCCGTAACCGGGCGCCATGAAGTACGTTCCGTAGTAGTTGAGGTCTTGCAGTCCATAGCCGAACCTGGGACCGGGGTTGCCGGCATTGTCAGCGTAGGCCTGCTGATAAGCCTGGCGCTCGCGGTTCCAGGCATCCGCGGGAAGGGCTTCGCTGCCAGTGGCGACTTTGTATCCAGCCGCATCGGCTGGGTCGAGGGTGAGAGTTTGCTTGCGCTGAACATTCACCACATGTGGCTGGTCCATGAGTTCGACATTGCCTTTGAACACGGCCAGCCGCGTCTGGTCAGGACCCGCGCTCAATCGCAGTTGCGTATCGCGCTGCACCAGAAAGGTTGAATCGCCGCTCTTAATGCGATAGATGTCATCGC
>PLYW01000376.1 GCA_003151875.1 Acidobacteriaceae bacterium | reverse complement strand
CCGCGTTTGCTGGCAATATCGAGGATCGCGTCGCGGGGCACGAAGATCTCCATGTCGGCTTCCACTCCGTGTTCCCCGGCGCCGTTGGTGTTGGCGTTTAGGACCACCGAATTCCCCGTCACCGTGATCTGGGGCTTGGTACCTTCGTTGTACTTACTGGCGTCCGTCTGGTTCTGTGCATACACCTTCTTGTGCACCACCACGCGCAGAGTATTGTCGTCGGCGGGCGCAATGTTCAGGCTGCCGTGATCGCAGACCACGCGCAAGTTGCCGTGCGCCGGAAACGCCTGCTGCACCGTGTCGTCGAAGGTAAACGCGGTGCCAAAGATGCCGCCAAGATCGTCGTCCATCTGGATGTGATCGCGAACCCCACCCCAGTCGATGTCGGAGCTGTAATGCGCAGACAGGCCGGCGATGATGATCAGGATTAGAAGCAGGACAGTGCCTGCTCCCAGGCCACCGCTGCGGTAACCCTGGCGCTGGCTCATGGAGTACTCGAACAACCGGATCACTCCAAACAGAATCAGCAGCAAGGGCCACCAGTGTCCGAAGAAGTGCCAGAAGGGAAACCGGAATCCGAAATTCCGCAGCAGAAACACCAGGCCGATGACGATCAGAACCAGTGGTCCCGCGATTGAGCGCCGATAGCGATACGGCGGCGCCGGATACGCATACTGCGGCGGAGGCGGTTGAGGTGGCGGTGGTGGTGGCGGATAAACATTTGAGCTAGCCATTGCGCACCTCCGGATCGTTGGGATTCTGCCAATTCGTTTCCGGCGCGACCGTGCTGGCCGGAGGAATCGGCGGCGACGTTACCACCGGCGGTTGCTGCGGATACGGCGGATACCCCTGAGCAGCAGGAGGCATCGGTTGTCCCGGCCTGCCCGGCCATGGGCGCGGCACATGGCCTTCGGCCGAAGCGTTATGTTGCAGGAACATGATCAGACCGATCACGATCAACAGCGCCGGCCAGGTGCTGCCAAAGTCCATCCAATGCGAGTGTCCTAACTGGTCAAGCAGAAACAGCACTCCGATGGTGATCAGGACAACCGGCCCCATGAAGCCATGGGCACGGCAACGGCTGCACGAACAATAAGGGTTATAGCGGAATCTCATGATGCCCTCCTCACCAGCCCATCCCGCGGCGGCGTATCAGCACGCGAATGCCGACCGCGATGAGCACGAGCGGCCAAAACCGCCAGATACGGTCGAAGTTCACCACGTCCATCTCGTTGAGCAAGAAAAGTACACCTAGTCCGATCAGGATGAACGCTCCAATCGGCACTCGCGAGGGCGGGCAGCATTCGGCATCGGCAGGCTGTCCCTCCGGAGCTGCTGTCGAAGGCGTGGTCGCCGTCAGCGGCGCGGCGCCGGCAGCCACACCGGGAGCCGGACTCGGCGCCGGGCCCGGCGACGAGAACAGGCGGTTAAGGCCGAGCGGATCGGGCGCCGGCAAACCCATCTCGCGGGCGCGCGCGGTCTGATACGCCTCAATCGGCATATAGATTACAAACGCTGCGATGCCCAGACCGAAGATGCCATTCACATGCGCGGCCATCCAGATCAGGGTGGCGAAAATCAGCACGTGCACGAAGCCCTTGGCATATTCCCCGTTGTACATGGCCCCGACCCCGGGAATAAATCCCAGCAGCGCGGCCAGGCGGGGACTTCCGACTCCGGCTACGGGTTGAGCACCCGGCGGTACGGCGGCAGTACCGGGCGGTGGCATGGCGCTGCCTAGCTGCGAGGCCAAACATTCCTCGCAATAGATAACGCCACGGATGTCTCGCACGCAGCTGTTGCACAGTGGTTTGCCACACGTACGGCAGAATGCGACTGCGGGAACGTCGACATGATTGGCGCAGTTCATGCGGTTCTCCTGTTCAGCCGGGCCTGATTGGTTAAATTCTTCATCCCTGGTTCATTCCCAGCCGGAGACCTGGCCAGCTCGGGCTGGCTGGTGTCGCGGCTGTAGTTCTGGTTAGTGCGATTCTTGTCTTGGTCTTGCCGGTTATCGCTCTTGGGTTGGGTCTTGGGCGCTGGTTCTTCCGGCTGCTTCTCCGGAGTCGCAACGCGGCGCAAGTCACGCACCCGCGACTCGATCTCATACACCAGGCGAAGGTTGTCGTAGTAACGAATTACGCGCGCCTGGGCCGAGGAATAAGTCTTGGCAACGCCCTTGGAACTCAGGTCAATCCGCCGGATATCGCTGAAATGAAGCCCGGCGATGCTGAGCAGCAGGGTGATGGAGAAGAATGCCATGCCAAACGACATGGCGAAGCGCGGGGTGGCGACGGGAGCGAAGATCGGCGCCAAACGGCCCTTCAGCTTGTCGAGCCAGCCCTCGCCACGTGGCGAGACTACGGCATGCTCCGACGGAAGCGCCCCTATGGTCTGCGCCAGAATGTTGTGCACCAAGTGGCGCGGCGGTTCCACATCATCCAGCCCCTTCAGCCAGTGCAGGCCGGCCGTGGCCTCTTCGACCATGGTGCGGCATGCCGGGCAGGACTGCTGGTGCGCCTCAAACGCGGCCAGCGTAGAGCCGTGCAGAGCGCCATCGATGGCTTCGGCCAGCAGGCCTTCGCACTCGACGCATTGCATTCCGTATTGGTTCTCGCTGGGCATCAACTCACCTGTTTGTAACTACGTTGTAACAGCCTCGCAAGTTCCGTTCGCCCCCGATTTATACGACTTTTCACAGTGCCTTCAGGGATGTTGAGGACTAGGGCAATGTCTTTGTAGTCCATATCCTGGA
This sequence comes from Acidobacteriaceae bacterium, assembly GCA_003151875.1. GTDB lineage: Bacteria > Acidobacteriota > Terriglobia > Terriglobales > Acidobacteriaceae > Bog-257. The sequence continues at coordinate 7,506 of PLYW01000376.1, read as the reverse complement.
GATCGCGCAGGATAACCGCCTCCCGCAACTCGGGAGAGAGCTTGCGCAGAGCTTGGTGGACCAGCGTCTGCGCTTCCTGGCTGCGCACCCGGGCTTCGGGACCGGCGGAGCGATCTTCCAGCTTCTCTGCCAGGGTCAGGCCATCGTCCTGGTTGCCCGGCGTTGCCTCCAGGGAGTCGGTGATGCGGTCGTATTTTCCCTTGCGAAAGTGGTCCACCAGCAGATTTCGTGTGACCGTGGTGACCCAGGTCATGAACGAGGCCCGCGTGGTGTCGAAGGTGCTTAGCGTGCGATACATTTTGATGAATACTTCCTGGGTCAGATCAGAAGCATCGTCGGGCGACCCCGAAAAGCGATAGCAGATGTTATAGATCCGGCGATGATACTGCTGAACGATCTCCTGCCAAGCCGCAGCGTCGCCAGTAACACAGCGACGGACGAGGGCATTGACGGCTTGGATATCGTCCAATCAGCGCTCCCAAGGGGCGTGACTGCTGGCCCAATCCCACTCTCTGCTAATGACTTATACGAAAAAGCACGACCAGAAGTTCGGGCGAATCAGTCAGACTCCGCCCGCTCTTGCATTGGCCAGAAACTCTGGACGTGCGGATGATTTTCGCCTGCATTGTAGCAGGGGCGGGAAGCTCCGGGCGGGGACGACGAAAGGGAACGAAGCGGGCAAACCGCACCGAAGTCTCCGCAATTCCCAAATTAGGAATGTTAACTACTAAAGTATTAGTTAGCGCGCCAGAGAGTGCTATGGATCAAAGCCTGAAAGTGGTAAAATTTTATACAGGTTGCTTGGAGTTCTTCCTGCCGCGCCACGCTGGGAGGAATTGCCATCGACAACGGGGGCGCCGCCCAAAGTCCTGCGCGGTTGATAGACGCCGCCGATCAATAGGGACGAACCGAGCGCAATTTGCGGTATGCAAGCCCAGGACAAGCACGACAAATTCCGTATTTTGCGCAGTGGGATTAGGGTTTTCGGGCGTGCGCCCTAGGATTGCGCGGGTCTGGCCCGATGCCGCTTGTTGTCATCGTCGCGCTGCTGCTTGGGACTGCGCTATTGCTTTGGCTGCTTCGATCCAAGCTTGGTAGTGATCGTGAACTGGTGCGCCTGCGCCAGGAATTGGCGGCCGAATCGGCCCGCGTACGCGACGCGGAAAGTCAGCAGCAACTCCTCTTCTCCGCTAACCCCTATCCCATGTGGGTTTATGACTGTAGGACCTTGCGCTTTGTTTCGGTGAATGATACCGCCGTGCGGACCTACGGGTTTTCCCGCGAGGAATTCCTGGGAATGACGATCTTGGATATCCGCCCTTCCGAGGAGACACCGGCGTTGCTGAATTATGTGGACCATATCCATCCTGGGTTTAACGGCATTGGAATCCGGCGCCACCGGAAAAAGGACGGCAGTCTTCTATTCGTCGAGATCAGCGGGTTCGCTTTCGAGCGCAATGGCGGCTCCTACGAATTGACACTGGCCAATGACGTCACCCAACGCAAGCTTATGGAGGAAGCGCTAATACAATCGCAGACCTCGCTGCAATCGCTGGTGGACAGTGCACCTTTCGGTATCTGCCGTACTTCGCTCGAGGAGGACCGTTTTGAATCCCTGAATCCAGCGATGCTGAAGATCCTGGGCGGATACCGTCTCGACGAAGCCATGGGCCTGAAAATCTCTACCCAGGTCTATGTGGACCCTAGGGACCGCGGCCGCCTGATGGAGATCCTTCGGCGAAATGCCACCGTCCAGGGTTATGAACTGAACCTGCTGCGGCGCGATGGAAGCACGGTGCCGCTGCGAATCTCCGGTGCGCTGGCCCGCGACCCGCATACCAATGCGGAGTACTTCACCGGTTATGTCGAAGACATGACCCAGCAGAGCGCGTTGGAGCAGCAGGTCCGGCAGGTGCAGAAACTGGAGGCCGTGGCCCGACTGGCAGGAGGCGTGGCCCACGATTTCAACAACATCCTGGTGGTGATCAAGCTCTCCACCGAATTGATGCTCGCCCAAATCACACTGGACAATCCGCTGAGTAAGTCGCTGTTGCAGGTTTCCAACGCCGCCGACCGGGCCGCGGCACTCACCCGGCAGATGCTGGCCCTAGGCCGGCAGCAGATCATGCAGGTCCGTGTTATCAATGTGAACTCCGTGGTCACCGAGACTTCGCACATGTTGTGCCGCATCATCGGAGAAGACATTCGCCTGGTGACCAACCTATGCGACACCCTGGAGAATTCCCGCCTGGATCCCAATCAGGTGGGGCAGGTGATCCTCAACTTGGCGGTCAACGCTCGCGATGCCATGCCCGAAGGCGGCGTCCTCCATCTCGAAACCGCAAACGTTGACTTAGACAATGCCTATGCCCAGGAGCATCCGCCCGTCCAGCCCGGACGCTACGTGATGTTAGCGGTTAGCGACACCGGGACCGGCATCGACAAATCGATTCTGCCGCGTATTTTCGATCCCTTCTTCACCACCAAGGAAGTGGGCAAAGGCACCGGCCTGGGGCTGTCGATCGTGTACGGCATTGTGAAACAGAGCGGCGGCTACGTCTGGGTTTACAGCGAACCGGCGCATGGCACCACCTTCAAACTCTACTTCCCCGCGATTACGGCGCTCCTGGAAAACCCGCTGGTGTGCAGCGAGGCGTACGCGGAGCCGAGCGGGCAAACCATCCTGATCGTCGAAGACGAAGCCACCATTCGCGGCAATGTGCGCGAGTGTTTGCAGCAGTTGGGCTACCACGTCGTCGAAGCTGAGCATGGGGAGGCCGCGCTGCAGGTTTATGACCGTCTGCACGGCAAAATCGATCTGGTCCTTTCCGACCTGGTAATGCCGGGCATGGGAGGCTATGAACTGGCGGGCCGGCTTGCTCAGCGCCACCCGGGGGTGCGAATGCTGTTCATGTCAGGCTACACGGAAGACAGTGCGGCGCGGCGCGACATCCTGTTGCAGGGCAGCGCATTTCTGCAAAAGCCATTCAGCGTCGCGGACTTGTCCACGGCCGTCCACCAGGCATTGGCGGTTCGCGCCGCCCTGGCTTAATGCCTGCTCGCGCTTCATTCTGCGCGGAACAGGCCGGCCCAGGAATCGTCCAAGTTGTTCCAGCCGGATTCGCCTCCTGCTGAACACTGCTGTGTGTAGTAGCTCACAGTCACGACCGCGCAAAACGGGTACGATGGATCGGACCGCTTCTCAGGGATGCATCGGCTGGCGATTCGCCGGCCATGTGGGCGGCAGAGATTCGCATAGTTACTTCGGGAGGAAATCAAGATGGCCGAACCAAGTTACGAAGAACTGAAAGCCCGAGTAGCGGAACTGGAAAAGACTCAGGGACGCAAGCGCGGCAGTCTGGAGTTTAAGGTCAGCGAAAAGGGCGGCATGAGCGTCTATGGCCTGGGACGATTCCCCGTCACCCTCTATTACGAGCAATGGATCCGGTTGCTCGACCAAGTCGATCAGATTCGCGAGTTTCTGGAAGCCAACAAGGCTGGCATGAAATTGAAGCACACCGAATGATCGCTGCGGAACATTGGGGTAGCTCCGGTCCGCAAGACCCACCGCGGCTGTGATCGTGCCGCGTGTATAATTTTTACGAGCGCGCCCGTAGCTCAGCTGGATAGAGCGATTGCCTCCGGAGCAATAGGTCGGGAGTTCGAATCTCTCCGGGCGCGCCAGAGTTCTTCTTGCCCATCAGTAAGTTGCGGCTGTTTTGATTGCCCGCCAATTTCCTTCCGTTTGAGACTGTGCCCAATTTTGTGCCCACCTAGCCTCGACATCGCCGAAAGCACCGCGTCCTCCGAGGGATGAACATAGCGGCTGGAAATCGCAACCGAGCTGTGTCCCGCAATGCGGGCAAGTGTCCAAGCATCACAGCCCGATTCGCCCAAGCGAGTCAGGAACGTGTGCCGGAAATCGTAAAGCACGAACGTGCGTACCTTGCTGAGCTTTACAGCGCGGATGTGCTGTTTCTTAAGGCTCGAATGGTCTATGTGGCCGCTGAGGGTTGGAGCAGGCCACATCCAGCCTTCTGCGGGCCTCCCAGCCCGTTCCCAGCGCATTTCCAGGACAGCCCGTACCCTCGCAGTCATCGGCAGCACGCGGCGGGCCGCTGCCGTCTTTCCGTGGCGGACCGACAAGGAGCCATTACGACCGTTTGCCCAGGTCAAATCTTCCCAGCACAGCCGATAGCATTCGTCCGGGCGCGTCCCCGTATCGGCCAGAATTGTGGCAACCTCGGCAAGCAGAGGCGAAGCAGCCGCTAGATACCTGCTCTCCTCCTCCGGGCTGACTACGCGCTCCCTGTGGTTCTCGCCCGGTAGCAAGGCCAGCTTGGGCGTGGACTCAATAACGCCCCATTCAGTAGCGAGATTCAATATCCGGCGAAGCACACGGATCGAACTGTTGATCGAACTCACAGCCAGCCCGCACTTTTCCTCATCTTCCCCCCGTCCGCGATTTTGCATCCGCGTCTGTTCGTAAACGGCGAAGCCTGCCACTTTCTCGTTCGTGATTTCGTCTAGCTTGGTGTTCGCCAGCGTCTCGTATCTGTTGAGGCGCCCGATTCCAGCGCGAAACCAGAACCAATTGCCGATCTCCCGTCATTTCAGCGCTTGAACGGGTATCGCATCTTCGACTGATCGTGTACATTGCGTTGTTTCACAACAGGATCTTAACGATCCGCATCACCAACTCTTCGAGGGAGAACACTGTAAGGCCAAGGGGCAGAAGCGGTACCGCTGTGGCCGCGGCGAGCCGAGCTATGTCTTCCAGGCCGAAGGGTACCGCTCGCATCTCCTTCACGGTGGCGTAACTGTTTCCCAAGTCGGCCAGGGACTGAATGTCTCCGGTGCCCAGAAGCTCATCGCCTTCGGCCGCGTTTCCTACCACCCATTTCTGCTCGAATCCATCGACATAGCGGTTTGCCAGCAAGCCGTATTCGGCCAATCCCTTCCGCTTCGCGCGTGCCATCTGCGGCGTAAACATGGTGAGCGGCGCAAGGACCAACACCAGGAAGAGGCCAATAAAGCCCACGGCCTCCATCTTGAACGACAACAAACTTTCTCCCCCGTACAAGACGCGACTGGCGATTACGCCAGACAGCAACGCGCCTTGGGCGAACAGGATTGGGCTGAAGGCGTAGGAACTCTTACCCAGGAACGCCAGGCCGCCCGTGCGATCGGGGTGAGTGGGAATAAGGTGCAGATCCAGTCTCGAAACCTGCCACAGGAACCGAAACCAGATAAAAAGCCGCAGATACCAGCGCAGCAGAATGAACTGAAAAATCGGAATGCTGACGAAGGCGTACCAGTAACCGGCACCCGTGAGATGCATGTGGCCACCTGCGGCATCGCATACCAGGTCGAAGCAGCACCCAGGGCGATTTGGCTTCGCCATAGCCACTGTCCGGTGGTGAAGACTAAGACCACAAGTCCAAGCTCCATCGGGACCGAGTTGCGCAGACGAGTCGCCGAGTCGATGGCAGCGAGGAATCTCGGCACATCCTGCTGACGGACGATGCGGCGCGCCAGAAAGGCCTTCACCACCCTGTGAATGCGTGAATGGACGATCAGTTCGGCGACAATCAGCACCGGCAACGCCACCAGCAATCGAACGTGCGCCTCGATGTCGTGCAGGAACGGCAGTCTCACCGTGCCAGCTAGCAGATGCCCGCCGAGCATCGACAACAGCAGCAAGGGCAGCCATGCAACCAGCACGAACACCACGCTCCGCCGGTGCAGTAACTCCAGTCCGCCTCCGGAAAGATGAGATCGCCGGAACAACTGAAAGATAGGTCCGCCCAGAACCAGCGAGAAATCCGGCGGCTCTGGCAACGGTACTGGTGTCGTCATAGAAGATCCTTACTTCGTTTCCACTCGCGCGTCACCCGCGGGCGAATAGAAGCCGATGAGAATTGTCGCACCTTGGCCCACCTGACTACGCTTCGCCGAGGTAGGTCTTTTCTGGCAGACCCTTCTTGAACCCGGACTACTCCTCGTCAACCGTGCTGTGCCACGTCTTATCTGGGTTGTAGCGCTCCATTTTCTTGACGATGTTAAGGGAGTCCGGTCCCAGGTCCTTCTGGAAGACAACTCCGTCGTAGCTGACCATGAATGGCATCACGCCTGTGACGCCATAGTCGGCAGGTACGGCAACCAGTGCAAAACCGCCGATCATCGCTCCCTCAATCACATAGTCGAGTTGGCCCAGGGGTGCGGCAGGGCCTTGCCCTTTCAGAACTTTGAAATAGTAGCCGCGGAAGGGCTTTGCCTTGTCCCCGTAGCCTTCCTCAAGGGCTTTCGCTGCCGACTCTCCGACAGGGCCTCCCCAACTGCCGTCCGAGTTTTGCCAAACAGCCTGCTAAGTGATCGGCAAAGATTTTGGTCGTCATCGACAACGGCAACGTAGATGGGTGCAGTTCTGCTCATCGGGAACTAATCAGCACGGCTTCGTCGCATACTGCCGACTACTGCCCTTTGGGGAAGGTCGTTGTGTACTCCGTGAAGATGCCCGCCTCCAGCGTCAGCCGCGTGAGCTCCGCGACTGGCGGTACGCCCAGTTTCGTCGTGATGGACGTGCGGTGCAGCTTCACCGTCGGCTCATGAATGCCGAGATCAGGCTGAACTCCCGGTTGAAATTTCTGGGTTGCGCGCGGCATTCCGGGTGCCAAGTGGCACGCGGTTGGCCATTAGTCCCGCACGCATGTTTGTAGACCGCGAGGGCCACTAGTTTGGCCTGCCCAGCCATGAATACTGCCACGCCGCCGAGACGTTCTGGTAGTTGCCGCCAAATCGGATATAAGTGCCATCACTGTAGCTGAACTTCAGAGACTGGTGTTTGGTTATTGGGACCGCAACGGTCCCTCCGATGCGGGAGTTCGCAGCTTGAGTGAGTGGGTTTTGTACACCGTCCACGCTCGTGCTTCCACCGAACCAGAAATTACCATCCAGAGAAGCCCAGAGTCGAGGCTTGAAATCGTAACTCAGGTGCCCTTCAAGAGCCCCGATTGGGTTTTGCGCTTGGGACCTCGTGCCCGCGAAGTAGATGTTACGCGACCAGAAATCATGATTCGTGGTGAAGAACCACACTCCGAAGTATCCATCGAGCACCCATTTGCCGCCCCATCGTTGGGAATAGCCGAACTCGGGCTTGAAGGACCAGCGGTTGGTACCCCAATTGATCAGCTTGGTTGGGTCGTACTGGCCGGTTGGGGCCATCACTCTGATGCTAGCGCCCAGCAGGACCTTTTGCCTCCATTTTATGAATTTCTGCGGCGGCAGGGCTGGACCACCCTTCAGGTTTACCGAGAAGCGAAATCCGGAGTCCAGCAGACCAGAACGGTACAGGTGCTGCTCCGCGCCGAATGCTGTTCCACGAAAGTTTCCCGCGCCGTAGGGCAATGAGGCGACAATGTTGGCTGAGCGGCCAAAGAAGCCGAACGAATGGTAGTAGCTGAAGATGGGTACGCTGTATATCCCGGTGGCCCCACTGACGGGGAG
>PLYW01000212.1 GCA_003151875.1 Acidobacteriaceae bacterium | reverse complement strand
GTGCACTTCAGACTCTTCAGCAGGCGCAGCTTCAGCGTGGCTGCGGAGACGGGCTTGGCGTCGGGGTCGGTTGTCGTGTTTTTCGTGCGCGATTTCACGGAAGGTAAAGATGATGCGATAGGGAAATTCTAGAGTAATTCCGAGAGTGATGCGGAGGGAGGTGAAAAATTGTCGGGAGAAGAAAAGCAGGTCCCTCCGCTCGGTCGCCGCGGCGGCCTCGGTCGGGATGACAAAATAATTAGGGAGCGCTCAAACGCTGGCCTGAAGGCCAGCTCTACCAGGCGGGCCGAAGCCGGGCTGCTAAGAGCTAATTGCTAATTGCTAGTTGCTTATCCCCACCAGCTTCTGCTCTTTTGCCGCGTAGTGCGAGTCCACGTATTCGTCGAGAATCTTGATGAACTCCTCGACAATGTGGTCGCCCTTGAGCGTGAGCATCAAGCGGCCGTCCACGTACACCGGGGCCTTCGGTTCCTCGAATGTGCCCGGCAGCGAGATGCCGATATTGGAGTGCTTCGACTCGCCGGGTCCGTTGACCACGCAACCCATCACCGCCAGCTTCATCTCTTCCACGCCGGAGTAGCGCGTCTTCCATACCGGCATTTGCTCGCGCAGGTAGCTCTGGATCTGCTCAGCCATCTCCTGGAAGAAGGTGCTGGTGGTGCGCCCGCAGCCGGGACATGCGGTTACCTGCGGATTGAAGCTGCGGATGCCGATGGATTGCAGAATCTGTTGCGCGACCGTGACCTCTTCGGTGCGGTCGCCATTGGGCGCGGGCGTGAGCGACACGCGAATGGTATCGCCGAGGCCTTCCTGCATCAGCACGGCCAGCGCGGCGGTGCTGCTGACAATACCTTTGGCTCCCATGCCGGCCTCGGTGAGTCCGAGATGCAGCGGGTATTCGCAACGGCGGCCCAGCTCGCGATAGACGTCGATCAGGTCCTGCACGCCGCTGACCTTGGCGCTGAGAATGATCTGGTCTTTGCGCAAACCGTAGCTGACAGCGAGGTCGGCGGAGCGCAGCGCGCTCAGAACCATCGCTTCCATGGTTACGTCGCGCGCGTCCTTGGGCTCGTCGAGCTTGGAGTTCTCGTCCATCAAGCGGGTCAGCAGCGACTGGTCCAGCGAACCCCAGTTGACGCCGATGCGCACCGGCTTGTTGTTTTCGATGGCGACTTCGATCATGGTGCGGAAGTTGTCGTCATCTTTCTTGCCAATCGAGACATTGCCCGGATTGATGCGATATTTGGCCAGCGTCTGCGCGCACGCGGGATACTTCTTCAGCAGGATGTGGCCGTTGTAGTGGAAGTCGCCGATGATCGGCACCGGAATGCCCAGGCGGTCGAGGCCGTCCACAATGTGCGGCACGGCGGCCGCGGCGGCGGCGTTGTTGACGGTGACGCGCACCAGCTCGGAACCTGCGCGGGCCAGAGCTGCAACCTGGCGAATGGTGCCGTCAATATCGGCGGTGTCGGTGTTGGTCATGGACTGCACCACAATTGGTGCATCGCTGCCGACGCGCACGCCGCCCACCGAAGCTGTGTAAGTTTTTCTGCGCTGAATTTGAGCCATACAGGACTGCTCAAAAGTTTAACACGGCGGATGCAAGACCCATGCGCGTGGCATCGCCACTGGCTGATCTTCCCACCTGACACGAATTCCGGAACTCGGCCGTCCAATATGTGGAACCCTTTTATAGAGGAGGCTCATCTCACTATAAAAGCCTCGAATTGTAGTTGGATTTTGACCGGTAACCTCGCGAAAATAAAAGGTTGACCGGACGACAAATCGGCCCGCTTTGGGTTTATAACAGGGCTAAGGGGACTCAAAGGCCGGAGTCTATCTGGCCCGCGATCAGGCCCGAAAAGGTGTACATCATGCGTTACCTATCCCGTTGCTTCGGCTGCTGCGCCCTGGCACTCACGCTGGTTCCATTCGGCGTTGCTCAGAGCCAGAGCTCTTCACCCCAGGACCCGAACGCCGCGTCAGGTCCGCCTGCTTCCGATACCTCGAATGCGTCCGCGCCGGACACCTCGAATCCGCCCGCACCGGAAAAGCCGCAGAAGCCGGACAAGAACGCCCCCAGCCCCAGCACCATGAACAACATTGACGCCATCGGCAACCGCAACGTTGGCTGCGACAAGGGAATGGGCAATTGGTACTCGCTCGACAAGCAGGTGGCCATGGGGCGCGCATATTCGCAGCAAGTGGAGCACGGCGCCAAGATGGTGCAGGACCCGGTCGTCACCGAGTACATCAACCGTCTGGGCCAAAACCTGGTGCGCAACTCGGATGCCAAGGTGCCCTTCACCATCAAGGTGATTGACACCGACGAACTCAATGCCTTCGCGCTGCCCGGCGGATTCTTCTATGTGAACTCTGGCCTCATTCTGGCGGCGGACAACGAAGCTGAGTTGGCCGGGGTAATGGCGCACGAGATTGGTCACGTCGCGGCCTGTCACGTAGCTCGCGAGCAGACCCGCAGTAATATCGCCAACCTGGCCAGTATCGCGCTGATCTTCGTTCCGGGCGGCTGGGCGGTGTACGAGGGTACGCAAGCCGCGCTTAGCATTGGCGTGCCGGTCGCCTTCATGAAGTTCTCGCGCAGCTTCGAGGCGCAGGCCGATTTCCTGGGCATGGAATACATGTACAAGGCGGGATACGATCCGCAGTCATTTGTCTCGTTCTTCGAGAAGGTCGAAGCTCTGGAGAAGAAGAAGCCCGGCACTATCGCCAAGGCGTTCGCTTCCCACCCCATGACCGATGATCGCGTTGCCGCCGCGCAGCAGGAAATGAAAACCGTTCTTCCTGCGCGCCCCGAGTACATCGTGGACACCTCGGAGTTCGAAGACGTGAAGGCGCGCCTGGCCTCGATCCAAAACCGGCACAAGGTGCAGAACGACAAGGACAACAAAGACCGGCCGACCCTGAGGCGGGCCACGGCCGACAATCCTTCCACCGATAATGGCAGCGGCACCGGCAAGACCGACGACGACCGTCCCACACTGAAGCGCAAGGACGGCTCGCAGTCGTAAACCACGTTCTCATCGATCGCTGAAAGGCTCCCCGGACACGGGAGCCTTTTGCTTTTGGGCGGTCCCGCATCAACGGGTTTCAACCGTACCCGGTGCGTCGGCTTTTCCCATGTTGGGAAGCACAACTTTTTTGTAGCATTTCATCCCCGCGCGAACTAAACTCGCCTCGACAAATGCACAACCTGAGCGTTCCGGGTGGCCAAGTTTTCCGATTACGCGGCCGGAACAAGCGACAAAACCATCGTTAGAGAAGTGCCGCAGGTACCTCAACAGCGCTCCCGTAATCGCTGGTGAAGCGGTGTCTTCCACTAAGCCCGACGTGACCTCCATATACCCGGGATGGAGTTCACAGCCGCATTTGAAAATCTGGCCGGATATTCACTTCAACGAAAGACAAAGGAGAAAGACGTGCCCTAATGAACCAAGATAAGAATGGAGTCGGTTGTGTTATGGAAGCAGGCGACTCTTCCACCCAACAGACTGCGGAATTCCCAGACCGGCGGAAGTTTCTGCTTCAGGCTGGGGCTGCAGCGACGGTCGCCGCGGGCGTGTTGGCGGCGCCCTCCGTGGCTTCAGCGCAGTCTGGCGACACTGACAGTCTTGGGGGCGTGCAGCACCCAGGTCTAGGCAACCGGCGCGTCCGGGAGTCGTTTGAAAACCGTGTCAACGCAGCCTCCCGGGAAGCCCTGGTCCCGGTTCCCCGGCAGATCACCAACGGCGACGAGCGGAATTTCCCCAACTACATCGGCAACTTTTCCAAAGGGCTGGTGCATAACAGCATCGGTGAAGTGTCGAGCAGTTCGTATCAAAGCTTCTTGGCGGCGTTGAACAGCGGAAATCCCAGCCTGTTCGAACACATTCAGATGGGCGGCAATACGCCGTTAGTTAATCCTCAGGCAGGACTCGCCTTTGACTTGGAAGGGTGCGACTCGCATCAACTGGCGATCGGAACGCCGCCCTCGGTGGCCAGCCGGGCCATTGCGGATGCGGCGGTAGAGGATTATTGGATGGCCTTGTGCCGCGACGTGAACTTTACGCAATACGGAAACGAGCCGCTGACCCAGGCGGCCATCGCCGAGCTGAACACCTTGCCGCAGTTTCATGGCCCCAAACCGGTCACACCGCAGAACCTGTTTCGCGGCTTCACCGCCGGTGACGTGCTGGGGCCGTATGCATCGCAGTTCATCCTCAAGCCCTTCTTGTTTGGAGCCCTGCCCGTCACGCAACTGATGACCACGTACGCACCGGGCGTCGATTACATGGCCGACCAGGCCTCGTGGCTGGCGGCGCAGAACGGCCAGGGCCCGTTTGGCAGCAACCAGGCGGATCCGAATTTGCAGTTCATGCGCAATGGGCGTGGGCTGGCAGCCTATGTCCACGTGGACGTACTGTTTGAAGCTTACTTCAACGCCTGTCTGGTTCTTATCGATGTTGGAGCGCCGCTGGACCCCAACAATCCCTACGTGGGTTCAAGGACGCAAACTGGCTTCGGGACATTTGGAGCGCCACACTTGAAAGCTTTGGTGGCCGAAGTTTCGCAGCGGGCCCTGAAAGCCGCCTGGTATCAGAAGTGGTTCGTGCACCGGCACCTGCGCCCGGAGGCCTTCGGCGGACTTGTCCACATGACCAAGACCCACCAGGCAAATTATCCGCTGCATTCGGACGTGATGCACTCGCAGGCGCTCAGCCGGATATTTGCCCAGCACGGCACCTATTTTATGCCGCATGCTTTTCCCGAGGGCTGTCCGCAGCATCCGTCGTACGGTCAGGGCCATGCGACCGTGGCGGGCGCCTGCGCCACCATCGTGAAGGCATGGTTCAACGATCTGACGCAGCTCACCTCGATCCCGGGATTCGAGGTGGTGCAGGCCAGCGAAGATGGCCTGTCGCTGGTGCCTTACCAAGGCTCCGATGGGGATCAATTGACCGTCGGCGGCGAGATGAATAAGCTGGCCGCCAATATCGGACTTGGCCGCGCCCATGCCGCGGTCCATTGGCGCTACGATTATGCCGATTCGCTGCCGCTGGGCGAAGCCGTCGCCATTTCCATGCTGAACGACATGGCCCACAACTGGAACGAGCCTTTCGCGGGCTTCTCGTTCACCAAATTCGATGGCACGCGTATCACCGGTGTCGGGAAGAACACATAGGCCGGTTAGGTAGGTCCTTCGCCTGCGCTCGGCTCAGGATGACACTCTTAATTTCCGCACAAGGGGAGTGAAGAAAATTCCGCAATCAAGAATGGGGCGCATTCTGCGCCCCATTTTGACTTGCAAGAAGCTTTCCCTCAAGGAAGCCGTTGCGCCAGTCCGGGCAGCGCTTTCATCAGGTCGTTATAAATCACCACCGCCGCGAACAGGATCAGGAAAACAAATGCGGTTTGGTAGATGCGCTCCTTGATGCGGATGCTGATGTCTCGCCGGAGAACGCCCTCAATGATCAGCAACAGGATGATGCCACCATCGAGGATGGGAATCGGCAGCAGGTTGAAGATGCCCAGGTTGAGGCTGATCATGGCCATCAGGCCCAGCAGCGGGGTCCATCCCGGCTGCCGCGCCGCATCTCCGGAAGCGCGCGCGATACCGATGGGGCCTTCCATTTGCTTGATGGACGCCTTGTGCTCCACTAACTTGCGGACCAGATCCACGATCAGCAGCGAATACCGTTTGTTTTCCTGGATGGAGCGATTGAGCGCCTGCGCGAACGGCAGCTTGTCGATTTGCACCGGCCTCGATTGGAAGCCCAGGCGATAATTCTTCTGCCCGTTGTCCTCGGTTTGGACGGGCGTTACCTTGATGTCTAACTTCTGCCCGTTGCGCAACAAAGCGACATCCACCGGCTTGTCACCGTTCTGCCGCAGGAAGTGGATCACGGAAAGCANNGGTTACGGTGATCGGCTCGTCCGGCAACCATCCCACGGTGTCGTACTGGTCCGACCCATCCAGCGCGGGCTGGATTTGTTTTTCCAGGACCTGGTTGCCGCGCTGAATGGCGACATCCAGCGGTCCCTTGGAGGTGATCGCCACTTTCAGCAGGACATCTTCCCAGGTGGGACTCTGCTGGCCATCGATGCGCACGATGCGGTCGCCCTGTTCGATCCCGGCCTTGGCCGCCGGCGAGTTCTCCATTACCCATCCCACCACCGCGGGCTGGTCGAGATAGACCGGATGCTCATAGTGCACCATGAACACGCCGGTCAGAAGGACAACAGCCAGGATAATGTTCATGGCCGGACCGGCGACGGCGATCACGAAGCGCTGCCAGCGGGGATGCGACATGAACTCGTCCGGCGCGCCGCTGCGCGTTTCCAACGGACTCTCGCCCGCCATCTTCACGTACCCGCCCAGCGGCAGGGCGCTGATGCGGTAGTCGGTTCCACCACGGCGGAAGCCCGTAAGACGCTTGCCAAAGCCAATGGAAAACACATCGACTCGTACGCCAAACCATTTAGCAGCCGCGTAATGGCCGAACTCGTGCACCAGGATCATGATCCCGAGCACCACCGCCATCGAAGCCACGGCAATTAGAAATGATTCCATAAACCTCTTTAACTATGGGGGAAATCAGTCTGGGTGTCCCGTTCCAGCCCTTGTTTGGCTAGGGTGGGGAACTCACACCCTTGACACCTACCCTGGAGTCCATATGTTGGATGCGGTCGCGGGCGCGCAGACGCGCATTATTATCGACACTCAATACTTCCTCGATCGATTCCGGTATCCGCGCTGGTGTTTCCCTCACAACTGCTTCTATTGTAGCCGGAATATCCGGAAATCCAATGGCACCTTCGAGGAAGGCTGCCACCGCCACCTCGTCCGCCGCATTGAGCGCAATCGTCTTCGCGCCTCCCGCTTCGACTGCCTGGTAAGCCAAACGTAAGCAAGGGAATTTCTCCAAGTCGGGTGGCAGGAAATCCAGCCGCCGCAGTTCCTCCACCGGAAAGCGCAGGTCGGACTCGATGCGATCGGGATAGCACAGCGCATACAGGATCGGTAAGCGCATGTCGGTGACCGAGAGTTGCGCCAGCAGGCTGCCGTCCACGAACTCGACCATGGAGTGAATCGTGCTCTGCGGATGCACCAGCACGCTGACCTGGCTGGGTGGCATGTCGAACAAGCGGCAAGCTTCGATCACCTCAAAGCCCTTGTTCATCAGGGTTGCCGAATCGATGGTGATGCGCTTGCCCATCTTCCACGTCGGGTGATTCAGCGCCTGCTCGACCGTGATCTTGGCGAACTCGCTGGCGGGAGTGTGCAGAAACGGGCCACCCGAAGCGGTCAGCCAAACCCGCTGAACTTCGTTGCGGCGGCCGCCGCGCATGGCTTGGTGAATCGCATTGTGCTCGCTGTCGATGGGCAGCAGCGGCTTGCCTTGTCGGCGGGCCTCGGCGGTGATCAGGTCGCCCGCGGCGACCAGGCATTCCTTGTTNNACCACAAAATCGGCGTCGGGATGCGTCGAGACCCTGACCGATCCCGCCGATCCGTGCACTGTTTCAATGGCGCTTCCCAGCCCAGCCTTGTTGAGTTTCTCTTGAACTTGGCTGGCCGCATCGGCGGTCGCCATCGACAAGAGCTGCGGACGCCAGCGCCGCGCCTGCTCGAAGGCGAGCTCGACGTTGTTGCCCGCGGCCATGCTGACCACGGAAAAGCGGTCGGGGAAGCTCTCAACAATGTTGAGCGTGCTCTTGCCGATGGAACCGGTCGAGCCGAGGATGGCGATTCGTTTCATTTATCTCGGGTAGTGCGGCGCCCTTCGACTACCTCCGGGGCAGGCTTTAGCGCCGCTTTTCAAGCCTCTCGTTTTTGTCATCCCGACCGAAGTCGCCGGCGGCGACCGAGCGGAGGGACCTGCTGTTGATTCTTCCGCTATCGTACCCCACCCAGATATCTCTCAAATGGAAGAGAGAATAAGAATGCCACTGGGAGCGCGAACAATAGCGCATCAATACGATCAAGCACACCGCCGTGTCCGGGCAAGAGCGTACCGGAATCCTTCAACCCGGCGCCACGCTTCATTGCCGATTCAACGAGATCTCCAAGTTGCGCCGCCACGTTGATGCTCAGCCCAAACATCGCGGCAAGCCAGATGGGCGCAACTTCAAATAGTGGTGATGCTAAGACTAGACGCCCTAAGTAATCAGATCCCACCACCTGTTCTGCTATGAGACGAGAGCGGGTCAGTGCATCCGCTATTGGATTTATGAAGTGAAACAAGACTACCGCCAAGATGATCGCCGCGACTGCTGAGGCCGTGGCTCCTTCCCAGGTCTTGCCCGGGCTCACGCGAGGGGCAAGCTTACGTTTCCCAATTGCGCGGCCGACATACAGTGCGGCGATGTCGCCACTCCACACGAGCAGCATGGTAAGCACGAGATAGACGGAGCCATATCGAAAGGCGCGCAGCAATATCAGAAATGCCAGTGAGACTCCTACATAGGGCAACAATAGGAAGGAAACGGCCGCATCGCGCAATGATTGTGATAAGGATTCACGTCGCAGGGAACACGCCAACAGCAAGTACGGCCACAACAGCAAAAGCGTGACCGCGGCGGAAGCCACAATCGACAGCGCACTTTGGGCGGTGTTCGGATTAGTCCGCTGAAAGTCGCCGCCTGTTTCTACGTGAATCGCTAGCGCCAAGAAGAGAAGAACAAACATCAGATAGCTCAGTCCTCGAAACGGCCTGAAGCCCGTCTTCTCCGCAATGTCGAAATACTCCCGCGCCGCCAGCAGCGCCACGCCCAGCACCAGCAACGTGAACAGCCACAGCGGCGCCTTGAACAGCGCCAGCACGACAACTGGAATCAGGATGACCGCAGTCAGGACGCGCTTCACGAGGCATGCCCGTTATCGCCGACCAAGCCTCCGAAGCGGCGCTCGCGCTTCTGGAACGCTTCGATGGCCTCCAGCAACTGCGTGCCGCGAAAATCGGGCCACAGCGTTTCGGTAACGTAGATCTCGGAGTACGCCACCTGCCACAGCAGGAAGTTGCTGAGCCGCATCTCGCCGCTGGTGCGGATCACCAGGTCCAACTCCGGCAAGCCGTTAGTGTAAAGGTGGGAAGCAATCGACCGCTCGTCGATCTTCAGGTGCTCGACGCCGCCGTTGCGTGAGGCTTCGCGCACCAGCGCGTTGAAGGTATCGACCAACTCGGTGCGGGAACTGTAGTTGAGCGCCAGGGTGAGCACCATGCCGGTGTTCTTCTCGGTCATCGCGCGCGCCCACGCCATGCGCTCCTGCACTTCCTGCGGCAGCTCCTGCTGGCGGCCGATGTACTGCAGCCGGATGTTGTTTTCCATCAAGGTGGGCAGCTCCATCTTGAGGTAACGGCGCACCAGGTTCATCAGGAAGCTGACTTCGCCTTTGGGGCGCTTCCAATTTTCGGCCGAGAACGAATATAGGGTGAGCGCCGGG
>PLYW01000343.1 GCA_003151875.1 Acidobacteriaceae bacterium | reverse complement strand
ACCTGTTTAACATTCTCGACGCTCGCGGCGCGATCAGCGTGACGGAGAGGGTGGGCGTGATCGCGCGTATCCGAGCGCTGGCGGTCGGCGTAGCCAAGGCGTACGTCGATCAGCAGAAGGGCGAGGAAGGCACCGCTGCTGCATCGGAAGAAAATGGTTTGCCCCAAGCGGAGCGCTTGGCAGCGAGCCGCTCGTAGCCAGTCGGTGATGTAGTCGTCCCTAGCGCACGAACGCCGAAAAGTTTGCTTTGGTTTTTGCTAGTTGCTAGTTGCTAATTGCTAGTTGCTTCTTATGCCTGACTTTCTTCTCGAGATCGGTACCGAAGAAATTCCCGCGCGCATGATCGATAGCGCGCGCGACGAACTGGCTCGCCGCGTCGGCGACCTCTTGCAGCGCGAGCGGCTTGTCGAAAGTCCAACGCTGCACACGTATTCCACTCCGCGCCGGTTGGCCGTTGTCGCATCCGGGGTCTCTTCCGCACAGCCGGACATAACCGAGCAAGTCACCGGCCCGTCGCTCAAGGTGGCCTACAAGGACGGAGTGCCAACTTCCGCCGCCGCTGCATTTGCTCGCAAGCTTAACGTCGCAGTCGATGCGCTGGAAAAGATCACCACTCCGAAAGGCGAATACCTCGGTGCGACGGTGAAGAGGAAAGGCCGTCCGGCGGCCGAGATCCTTGCCGAGTCGCTGCCCAAAGAAATCGCCGGCATCTACTGGGCGAAGAGCATGTACTGGCGCGGCAAGTCGGCGGAGCGCTTCGTGCGTCCCGTGCGCTGGCTGGTTTCGCTGCTCGACGGTGAGGTTGTGCCGCTGGAGTTTGCCGGCATTCGCGCCGGCCACATTAGCGAAGGCCATCGCATTCTGTCGCCGGGATCGCTGCCCATCGATCGGCCCTCGGATTACTCGTCCGCGTTAGCCAAGGCTTCGGTGGTAACGAGTGCCGCCGACCGCGAGCAGCGTATCCGCAAGGCGCTTGACGCGGCCACTCGGACCATCCCGGGCGCGCGCTGGCGCGAGGACAAGTCCCTGCTCGACACAGTTGTGAATCTCACCGAGTTTCCGTCGGTCGTGCTCGGCAATTTCGATCCGGAGTTCCTCGCGCTCGCCGATGAAGTTCTGGTCACGGTGATGCGCGATCATCAGAAGTATTTCGCTCTGGAAGACACCAGTGGCAAACTCCTGCCACATTTCCTGGCGGTGCTCAACACCGAAGGCGATCCCGATGGGTTGATTCGCCATGGTAACGAGCGCGTGCTGCGCGCCCGATTCAACGACGCGCGCTTCTTCTGGCAGACCGACCAGAAGATTCCGCTGCGCCAGCGCGTGGACATGCTGAAGGCCGTGACCTTCCAGAAAGATCTGGGCAGCTACTTCGACAAGACGATGCGCGTGCAGAAGCTGGGCAGCCTGATTTCCGAGGCGATCCGAAATGCCGGCACACCTGTAAGGTCGGGGGTCGTATTCAAAGCGGCGCTGCTGGCCAAGACCGACCTCACCACCGAGTTGGTGAAGGAGTTTACCGAGTTGCAGGGCATTGTCGGCGGATTGTACGCCAAGGCCCAGCAACTCGATCCCATACTTCCCGCTGCCACCGCAGAAGCCATCGGCGACGCTATCTACGATCAGTACAAGCCCGAGTCGATGGACGACAGCATTCCGCGTTCTGTCGAGGGAGCCGTGCTCGCGATTGCCGATAAGGCGGACAGCATTGCTGGAATGTTTGCGCTTGGTCTACAGCCGACGGGCTCGAAGGACCCCTTCGCGCTGCGCCGCGCCGCGAATGGCATCGTGAAAATCATCGCCGAGCATAAGCTGCCGCTGCCGATTTCGAAGCTTTTCTCCGACGCACGAGCAGAATATGCAGGGTCCGAGGCCGAACGCCGTTTTGCCAAACAGATTAATTTCGACGAAGCCATTGCGAACTTCATGCGCGAGCGCCTGGAATTCTACCTGCGCGATGTGCGCGGTTTTGCTTACGACGTGGTCAACGCGGTGCTGGCTGCGGGAAGCGATGATGTGGTGGATGCGATCGCGCGTGCGGAGGCCGTGACTGAAGTCCGCGGTTCGGAGGATTTTGCGTCCATCTCCGTCGCATTCAAGCGAATTAAGAACATCCTTCGACAGGCGCGCGAGACCAACAAGGCGATAGCTGCGAAACTAGACGAGTCCGCCCTCACCGAAGACCCTGAGAAGCGACTAGCAACGGAAATGCCCGCGATCGCGGCCCAGGTTCGCGAGTTGCGCCAGCAAGGGAATTACGGACTTGCTCTTGTTCAGATCAGTCGCTTACGGCAGCCGGTGGACGCATTCTTCGACAAGGTCATGGTGATGGTTGACGACGAGACCGTGCGTGCCAATCGCCTTGCGCTGCTGCACAACCTGTTAAACGAATTCTCGACCATCGCCGATTTCAGCGAGATTGTCACCGAAGGCACGAAAACGAGCCCCGAAAGGGGCGAAAGATCTTAGCCCAGGGCGGGAGCCCTGGGTATGCGTCATAAAACACCCGAGTCCCTTCAGGGACGGCAGAGATTCGCTTCCAATTTTGTAAGAGCAAAGGACATCATCATGAGCACTCCTACCACCGAAATTGAATCCACGGCGGCCGCCAACACCAAAGCAGTCAAATACGTTTACTTCTTCGGCGATGGACACGCCGAAGGCCACGGCAAGATGAAGGACGAGCTGGGCGGCAAAGGCGCCGGCCTGGCCGAGATGACCAACGCCGGCCTGCCCGTGCCTCCCGGCTTCACCATCCAGACCGAGGCTTGCCGCGAGTACATGCGCAACAATTCCGTCTCGAAAGAAGTCAATCGTCAGATGGATGAGGCACTGCGCCGCCTGGAATCATTGCAAGGGCAGAAGCTCGGCGCCGCCGACAATCCGCTGCTGGTGAGCGTTCGCTCGGGCGCAAAGTTCTCGATGCCCGGCATGATGGATACCATCCTCAACCTCGGCCTGAACGACAAGTCGGTCGAGGGATTGGCCAAGCTCAGCAACAATCCGCGCTTCGCTTATGACTCCTATCGCCGCCTGATTCAGATGTTCGGCTCGGTGGTGCTCGACATTCCCAAGCATGCCTTCGAGGAAGTCTTCGACGGCAAGAAGAAGCAGAAGAAAACGAAGCTCGACACCGATCTCGACGCCAAGGCGCTGCAGGAAGTCATCGCCGAATACAAGAAAGTCGTGCTGAAGCACGCCAAGCGCGAGTTCCCGCAGGACCCGCACGAGCAGCTCGTCATGTCGCGCGACGCCGTGTTTCGTTCCTGGCTGAATGATCGCGCCAAGACCTATCGCCGCATCAACAACATCGACGACATGCTGGGTACCGCGGTCAATGTGCAGGCCATGGTCTTCGGCAATCTGGGCGAAACCAGCGGCACGGGCGTGGGCTTCACTCGCAACCCCGCGACCGGCGCGAAGGAGTTCTACGGTGAGTTCCTGATGAATGCCCAGGGCGAGGACGTGGTCTCGGGTGTGCGCACCCCGATCCACATTTCCGAATTGGAGAAAATCCAGCCCGACGTCTACAACCAGTTGCGCGAAATCACGACCCGGCTGGAGAAGCACTATCGCGACATGCAGGACTTCGAGTTCACCATCCAGGACGGGCGGCTCTACATGCTGCAAACGCGCAACGGCAAGCGCACCGGGCGCGCCGCGGTTCGGGTCGCCATCCAGATGGTCGAGGAAGGCCTGATCTCGAAGGAGGAGGCCATCTTTCGTGTCGAACCGAACCAGCTTTATGACTTCCTGGTCCCGAGTCTCGATGAGAAGGGCAAGGACATTGATGTGCTCGCCACGGGACTGCCGGCCTCGCCGGGCGCGGCGGTCGGGCAGATCGTATTCAACGCCGACGAAGCGGTGGAGAAGTTCAACCAGGACAACAAAGCCAAGTTGATTCTGGTGCGCAGCGAAACCACGCCCGAGGACATTGGCGG
>PLYW01000217.1 GCA_003151875.1 Acidobacteriaceae bacterium | reverse complement strand
AGCATGAGCATCCTCTCGATCTGCTTGCGATTGAGCGGGCCACGGGATCGCAGGAAAACGGCACCGAGCCGGTCCAGGCTGACGTGAAGGAGCATGAGGAGACGGTCGCCAAGAAATAGGAAGTCACGCGGGGAAAAGCCCGGCGACTTTGGCATAATACGAGCGGCACGTTCGGATTTTTCGATGGCAATCCGGCTTTACTGGGGCAAGTTCTGCAGCACTGAATGTGCGCGACTTGCACTGGGGTGAGGCGAAGAAGGGACAATCCATAAATGACTGAGGACACGCAGAGGGTGGATCCTCTACGCGATCATCCGCCAGTTTCGCGAAATCTCATTCGCAATCCCATCAGCCTGATCGGTCTGGCGCTGGCCGGCGTCGCCGTCGCCAACATCGTTCTGCTGGTTCTCATTGACGTCCTGGCCAGCCACTCCTCTCCCTACATCGGCATTCTGGCCTACATGGTGGCGCCGGGATTCCTGATCTTCGGGCTTATTCTGGTCCCCATCGGAATGGTGGTCGAGCGGCGGCGGCGGCTGCACGCCGTTGGTGTGCCGCCCCATTTTCCCAGACTCGATCTCAACAATCCGGCGCAACGCAGCACCTTCGCTTTCCTGCTTAGTTTTGTGGTGATCTTCGCGCTCGTCAGTTCCGTCGGCAGCTACAAAGCTTACGAGTTCACCGATTCGGTCGATTTCTGCGGCCAGTTGTGCCATACGGTTATGCATCCCGAGTTCACGGCGTATGAAGCCTCGCCGCACGCGCGCGTGGCTTGTGTCGAATGTCACGTGGGATCGGGCGCCAGCTGGTACGTGAAGTCCAAGCTGTCGGGCCTGCGCCAGGTTTACTACACCGCGCTCGGCACGTTTCCCCGGCCCATCCCCACGCCGGTGCAGAATCTTCGCCCCGCGCAGCAAACCTGCGAGCAGTGCCACTGGCCGAAGAAGTTCTGGGGCGCGCAGCTCAAGACCTTCACCCATTACGGCAGTGATGAGCAGAACACGCCGCGTGTGATCCGCATGTTGATCAAGACCGGCGGTGGCGATCCCAGCCTCGGCCAGGCCGGCGAAGGCATCCACTGGCACATGAACATCAATAACAAAGTCACCTACATCGCCACCGACGAACAGCGGCAGGTGATTCCCTGGGTGCGTATAGAGGACAAGAGTGGCCGGGTGGCCGAGTACGTGGCCAAAGACGCGTCCCTCACTCAGGCGCAGATTGACAAGGCCGACAAGCGCCGCATGGACTGCATCGACTNNGGCGATTACCGGGCGCGCCATCGATGCCACGCTGCCATTCATCAAGCAGCAGGGTGTTGAGGTGCTGACCGCCGACTACAAGACCACGGACGAGGCGCTGAAAGCGATTGCCGAAAAGATTTCGAAGTTTTACCAGGAGAAGTATCCGCAGATTGCATCGGGCAAAGCGGACAGCGTCAAGGGTGCGGTGGTGGAACTGCAGCGCATCTATAGCACCACGTTCTTTCCGTACATGAAGGTAAATTGGAAGACCCATCCCAACAACATCGGGCATTTCTACTACCAGGGCTGCTTCCGTTGCCACGATGGCAACCACGTGAGCAAGGACGGCAAGGTCATCAGCAAAGACTGCAACTCGTGCCACACGGTGATCGAGCAGCAGGAAAGCGGCACGCAGATCGCCTCGTTGCCCGCCCAACCCTTCAAGCACCCGGTTGACATCGGCGACCTCACCGGAGTGAACTGCTCCGATTGCCACAGCGGAGGCGTCGGGCCGTAGCAGCCACGCAGAGGCCGCGCGTTTTAGCCCCGGAGCCACTTCGGCTGCACTCACGACACCCCCCTCCCCCGGCCGTTGCTTCATCTTTGTTTTCAATACTTTGCTTGCAAAGTATTCATAAAAAGCAATTTAGGTGAATCAATAAGTCATTGCTGCTCAATACCTTACGTAGTTTCTGTCAAAGTATTCATAACACACAACTTAGTCTCACTAGTAAGGGTACAAAGACGGTTGACGCACATGTGTCCGAAATGGGACACTTGGAGTCACCGTGACAGGGTTCAACTGCGTAGTTTTTTAATTTGCCTTCTCGGCTTACTTTGCATAGGTTGGCCATACGCCTTCGGGGCAAGCTCCAAAGAGGTCGGTTCCATTCGATACCGCACAGAAGCTTGTTGTGTGGCCTTTTCCGAACGCATCCGTATATACGAGCCGCCCATAGATGTAAATCCACAAAGTAGGTGGTTTGGCGTTGTAGCTCGCAATATCGCCAGCTTGAACCACTCGCTGACCTCCGTTATCGGTACTGGAGATGGGACTAGGGCCATAAACAGTCTCCGGGAATATTACTCCCACCCTATGCTCCGGGGTGGGGGCAACATCATCCAAGCGGCCTGCCGGACGACCCGGACTGATCCACATGAAAATCCTTCCTTCTTTTCTGGGGGTGGCCGGAGTTTTCCCTTCATTCTTTATCAAGTACTCAACGGTGAATGGGTCATTAAGCACCAACGGTTTCAACTGCATCGCGCTAATAAAGACCCATGCACGTTGTTCAAGCTGCAAGGCATCTTGAGTGGCCTTAATGCTAGTTTTCGCATTCTCGGCGGCGGCTGTAAGTTGATCTACGGCATCCGACATTCTTCCGTTAATGTCCTCAGCCGTATCAGAGAACTGTTGGGCAGCGTCCGCTTGGTCTCCTGCTGCGTTCGCTTGAATCTTAGCGGTATCAATCAGTTTTTGAGTCTGCTTACTCGAACTTTCAGATTCGCACCAGTAGACGATGACATTAGCGGCGGTCGCAATAGCGATGATGGCCGTCAAAATAATCATTGGCCACTCAACTTTCCTTATCGCCGAAGCTATCTCGCCTTCGCTCATATTTTCGCCTCGTGTTTCATTATGTGCGTCGCGATTTTCTGCTTTCACGCCTGTGGAATCATCAGGCGCGGGCTCAGGCGTAACATTGCTATCATGGGGATCTTGTTTTATGTCCTCGCTATTATCGTTCTCGCTCATGGAATTAAACTGGTGATCCGATGAAAGCAGAATACAAAGAAGGCCCGGAAGCAAG
>PLYW01000277.1 GCA_003151875.1 Acidobacteriaceae bacterium | reverse complement strand
TACCGATAGTTCCAGCCAGGGGTGTTCGCGAGATCGGTACATCGGTACACCCCCTTTAGGGGTGTACCGATCTGTACCGATCGACCCTGGTGGAACCGAAAACAGCGAAAAATCTAATACCGCTCCGGAACCGATAACGAAACCGATAGCTACGGCCAAGCGAAAGGAGGTGCTGATATGACCGCCGTAGAGGTAATTCGGCAGATCGAGGACCTGGGCGGGTCCCTGGCAATCGACGGCGACCGAATCCGAGTTTTATTGACGCCCGAGGCCGAGACCTGGGTGCCCGAGCTCCAACGGACTCGAGACGAAGTGTTCCGCGTTCTGCAGGACCGCGGTCGCCCGGAGGTGCACATGCCGGCCGGCGTGCGCTTGCTGCGATGGGACCTGAAGCCCGCACCCATCGAGATGAGCAGACTTTCCGTGGTTCTTGATCCCCAGAAGTTTGTAGAAACGACACTGCGGCAACTGGAGGCCGCTATTCAGGGAAAGCCCTGGGCCGCCGGCAACTGGAGTGTGCGCGACCTCTGCGAAAGACTGGAGCAGGTGGGCATACAGGTTCATGTACAGGAGATGGAGAAATGACCGGAGCAGCACAACTGACTGACCGGGCACTGAGCTGGTGCATGGGTGCGCTCTTGTCCCCAAACTACCGCCACACGCCGTTCTCGCGTGCCCTGGAATGCGCCCTAGGCTCGGAAGAGGCGCGACGGATGCGCCTGAGAGCCCGCCAGTGCGAGCCTGACGAGCCACTGTGCGAAGTTTCCTTCGAGTTTCCGCGGATGGCCGCTCAGGAATTGCACGAAGCCTACATGGCGATGTTCGCTTCCGCGGCTGGCTACTTCGCCATGGCCGAAACCGCCAAAGGAACTCCAGACTTCGAAGACTTCCAATCTGCGGCCATATTCTGCGGAGCGGTTCTGCAAGAACTGAAATGCAGGCGGATGCCTGGGAACAAATCAGTTGCATATTTCCCACGCACAAGAGTATGTTGAAGTTTAACAGTTGCAAAGTTTCGCAACTATGCAACTGAACTTCCCGCGAGAGAGAGGAAGCACATGAGATTTTTCAGCAAGCCCGACCAACCTTCGAAAGAACCAACAGCAGCCCCAACACAACCTGAAGCGCAACCGGCACTGACCGTGCAATCACTACCGCCGTGTCCGTCTTGCGGCAGCAGCGGCGACGCCCTGGCCTACTCCCGCGCGCGATGTTGCGTCAATTATGTGCGCGCGTGCTTTTATGTCGGCGCGTGAACATTAACCGTTAACCCCTCGCGAGAGAGAAGAGGTACATCATGGAAACCAGAGAAAGTCTTTTAGCCCAAGCCGACCGGATTCTAAGCCAGCCGAATTTCACCCGAGAAGATAAAAGCAAAGTTGACGGCCTGCTCGCATTGGCCGACGCCAGAGATCCCAGCAGGATGCTACTCAGGCGCGCCAAACTAGCAAACGACGAAGCTTCGCTCGGAATCCGCACGGAAGCCAGTCTCGCCACAGACGAGGCGCACCGCGGCTTTGTGCTCGCATTGCGCCACGGCGCGAAGGTTTTGCCGGACCAGACCAGGGCGTTAAGCGTGGGCGTCGATGGGTCCGGAGGCTACACGGCGCCGTTTGTTTTCGCTAAAAAATTGTACAGTCACATGGCGCAATATGACGCCTTGTTTGACCCGGACGTGACCACGCAGGAAACAACCGCGACCGGTGGAAGTTTCAGTCAACCCATCCTGCACGATGAGACCAGCACGGCGGTGCAGGTCGCAGAGAATCAGCCTTACACGGAAGCCGATGATCTGGTTTTCGGAAATCTCCTACTCGGGAAAGCTCTGACTTTCAGAACTGACATGGTTCGAGTCAGCAACGAGCTTGCGCAAGATTCGGCATACCCGATTGATGACGTCCTGGCAAAAGCGCTGGGGCTGCGACCATCCCGCGGAGTCGGGAAGTACTGCGCCACCGTATTAAAGGCGGCCGCGGTGGTTGGAAAAACCGGCGCCGCTGGTCAGACTTCCTCGGTTATCTATGAGGATTTAATTGACCTGCAGACCGCAGTGAATCCTGCCTACTTAACCAGCCCGAAAGCAGCCTGGGCGATGAATTTCAAAACGCTGCAATACATCGCGAAGCTAAAGGACAGCATGAACCGGCCGTTGAAATTGGTGCGGCGCAATACTGCCGGCTCGTGGGAGATGTTGGACTTTCCAGTTCGAATCTGCCCTAGCTTCGATGATCTCGGCCCAGGTTCTCCAGCGACCGGCAATTTGCCAATCGCGTTTGGCGATCTCGGATCATTTCACGTTCGCGTTGTCACTGACGGTATCCGAGTGATGGTGAAACGCGAAAGATTTATTGAATACGATGAGACGGCATTTCTCGGGTTCTGGAGAGGTAACGCAGGTCTAGCGGTCGCAAGTGGCGCGAGTTGTCCCGTCCAGTTCTATCAGAACGCCGCATCGTAGGAGAGGCGAGAACCATGAGACGAACATACAAAAGTGTTGACGAAGTTTACCAACTGGCAGACGACGGCGATCCTTCGGCCGTCGCGGTAGTCCGGGCCGTCGCCTCATGCGGCGGACCCGGGCGGTATCAAACGCGGCAATGGAAGCCACAGACCAAAGAGTCACGGGCCGCACGGCAAGCCCTGAGTGTTGACCGGCTCCGCTTGCGCGCCGAACAGTTGCGGCGAACATCGGCCAGGTGATCTTCGTGGGCGCCATGGTGTCGCCGGAGAGCGGCGAACAAGGTGTGAAACCCTCTTGAAACAGCGCCACATGGAGCAGCAGGCCGTTGTCCCGCATAGCAGCGGCCTGCAAGAGATTCGAGCAAGAGGCTTTTCCCGGACGCCAGTCAGCAGGCACGGCCGCCCCACGCTCGATGCTCGGGGTTGACCTCAAACCAGGACCAACCCCGGGCTCCAATGTTCGGGTCAGAGAGAGGTTTGCGGAACGATATCGCCGCAGACTAGCGGCTGACCCGATGCAGGGTCGCCAACTTAGGGTGAGACCCAGACCGGCGACCCTATAATCGCGATGGAGGTAAACGATCATGTCGCCCTTGCGCCCGAAAAAGCCCTGTCGCGCTCCTGGATGCCCAGAACTGACGGACGAAAAATACTGTGAGAAGCATCAAAAGAACAATCCCGACAAGCAACGATGGCGGGACCTGGACCGCACCCGCGGCAACTCTGCGGAGCGTGGCTATGATGCTCGCTGGCGCGAGTTTCGCACCTGGTACCTCCATCAGCATCCCATGTGCGAGGCAACTGCAGGGTGCAACAGCCCGGCCGAAGAGTTACACCACATCCATCCGGTATCAGATACGGCATGGTATGAGGCGAATCCCGGCGCCATGCGCGACCAAGACAACGTGCAGGCACTTTGTCACCAACACCACTTGTCAACAGGCAACCGCGGAGGCAAAGCGTGAGTAATAAGTCGTGTGTAATGAATGAGATGCCGGGGGGGAGTCGGATTTGTGTGCCTTATGGCCGATTGACGACGCGTAGGCATCCATTTACGTTTTTGTTTCCCCCGTTGAAACAGGATTTTGCCTGAAAAGATGCTCGGACTAGCTACCATCGACCTGCCCGCCAAGCACCGCCGACCTAGGCGGCAAAGGATTCCATCCCCGCCGAGTCACTTGACCATCGCGACTCAAGCCTGGTGGAAGGGCGTCGTCAGGAACTATTTTCTTGAGCCCCATCATTTGCGGCTTCTCACTTTGGCGGGCGAGTCCTGGGACCGTTGCCAGCAGGCGCGGGAGCAGATAGTGAAGGACGGCATACTGCAGGCCGACCGCTTTGGAGTCTCACATGCGCATCCCGCCGTCGCAATCGAAAGAGACTCGCGGCTCGCGTTCGCCCGCCTGCTTCGCGAGTTGGATCTTGACGCGGAGCCCGGCCCGGCACCATCACGGCCGCCGGCCATCGAAAGGCGGTGACACCATGCCACGCAGACGAAGAATCGAGAAAGCGAAACCGCACGCAGAAATCAGTGATGCAGCGTGGGCCTACCTGAATGATCTTCCAATTCCCGACGGTGACGGCGAAACGAAATTCGCTATTCTCATGCTCGAGGTTGGCGACGGCGAAGCCTTACGCGAACTGTGGGACCGCGCACGCGGCGAAGTGCTCGCGGGATGGGTGAAGGGAACCAGGCCGGCAGTCTGGTGGCGATTCGAAGCTCCACGCCAGCTATTAGGCACGCACGGCGGCTGTTTCTACGATGGCAAGTTGCCCCAGCCGCGCAAGCAAATCAGCGGCGCGGGTTGCGATGCGTCGCTCATCAGCGCGTACATGCCAAGCTATGAATCAGGGCTCCCGAAGGCCTGGGCGGGCTTCGAAGAGGGC
This sequence comes from Acidobacteriaceae bacterium, assembly GCA_003151875.1. GTDB lineage: Bacteria > Acidobacteriota > Terriglobia > Terriglobales > Acidobacteriaceae > Bog-257. Next base: position 4,709 of record PLYW01000277.1, on the reverse strand, counting down.
GATCCGCCGGTTTTCGAGTCTCAGGCGGCGTATCTGCGACGGCACAATCTACTCACTGCAGGCGACTTGCGGGTACTTACTGCAAGCGATTATGAGCGAACTGAGGCGCTTTCCGCGGAGTGCGAGGTGCTATCCAGTTCCGAGCCGTGGGTCCGCGAGAGAATCCCGGCAGCGCGCCGTTCGATGGGTTTCCACGATGTCGAGCAAGCCCGACCAAACTGAGCCGTGAACATCTACGCTCTAATCGCGCTGTGCATCCTGTTTGCGCTCTGGTGCTGCCTGTCGATTGTCGCAGCTCGGGAGTGAATCGCGGTTAAACGCTCAGGCGTCACGTTGCTCTGCTGGTGGTGGTGGGACGAAGCGAATCCCTGGCAACTCAATCGGCGGAAGTTTTACCTCGCACCTGAGCCGGTGTAGGTGTTGCTCGGCGCGACGCGCCTGCAGTTCTGCCTTGTTTAGCTGCTGGATAGCTCGAATGCCCACCTGGTGATAGCCATCTTGCAGCAGACGAGCGGCCGTGGATTTGCTCACGTGACGTTGCGCGATCTGGCGGGTCCAATCGAGCCCAGGAGCGTATACCGCGACTCTCGCCATCGCTGGTAAGAATATCATGCTTGGAAATGGTGCTAGACATCTCCCTGTAGGAGATCGTTGACTGTGGCGCATCCTGGCAGCGGGAACCCGGCAAAAAATCACCGTCCCACGCGGAGACGGTGATTGTAGCCAGCAACCTGCTACTGCTGGCCATGAAACGCCAGCTTGCCAAAGCGATACGCCGCGCGCTGGTTCAGCGTCACGAGTATGTAGTCAGTGGTTTCTAGGACGTCCTGATACTGCGATAAAAACTCTTCCACCGCGTCCGCGTGGATTGATCGCCTGGAAATAAGATCACGCGCCAGTGATTGGACCTTAGTCGCGGCCTCCCTAAGCTCCCCGACCATGAGGGCCTCACTCCCCAACTTTTGTATATCAATGACACTGGTGATAACGAGTATGCCCTCCATGGCCATTAGGGCGCGGGTCAGGTCCCCATCGCCTATGTTTCCCGATTCGTCGATCTGTTCAATTCGGATTAGGTTCGGCCCGATTGCCGCAAAGATTTCGACAAGATAGGTAGAGGCGTCATCGGTGCAGGGTGCGGAGAGCGTGACGGGTTTTGATATCGTAGATTCAGCCATTGTGTCGCCTTCCTTTCAAGGCTTCCGTGGTTAGCGTCGCGTCGGGGTTTCAGGTACTCCGGCGCGGCGCGTTGTGATTCTTTGCGGGACGGCCCCCGCGTATTTTCTAAGCAATTTGCACACTTGTTTAATGCCCTTGCGAAATGTCTCGTCGCATCCGATGTGCTTCAGCGCACCGCATTCGCAGAGGCGATTTGCAATTTCGGGATAGGACCAGCCGCTCAGCCATAGATCACAGGCAGTCAAATACACTTCCCTTGACGTCTGGCTGCCGGCCGGCGCGCCCCTTGGGGACGGCGGCGACTCCACCAGCTTTCGTGTCTGTGGGTACGAGAAGCCAGCAGAGTTCAGGATAACCCCGAGCATTTCGGTTGCGGCGAGCCGAAATTCCTTTTTTTCCCTCAGGCCAGCCAAGATGTAACTTCGCAATTGCAGTATCTCGCTGTTGAGCGCCTCTGCGGTTTCGTTCCAACTCTCGGGCGCATTGTCCACCGCCGCAATCCACGATTCCAGTCGAGTGACGTATGCACGATATAAGACGCCCGTTGCTGGTAATTGGTCTGCCATCGGCAAGCACTCCCCGAATATCACCAACTCGTTAACGAAATGCGGCCTGAGCCCTACCCATGTAGCCCTGATGACATTCGACGGGACGTAGCACTCATAGTTGCCGTCTGTCATTTTCCCGCCCTCGCTTTCCGCGCCCTGCGAATCGGTATCACCTGAACTTTGCCGCTAGCTGTGCGCAGCATCTCGGTTACGGCGGATTGCATCGCGCCACGCACCGGCTCCGCCGACAACCGCTGATAAATCAGGGCCGCATTGATCGTCTTATGGCCCAGAGCGCGCATTGTGAGCACGGTGCTCGCCCCGGTGTCCGCCATCCAACTGCCCAGCGAGCGCCTCAAATCGTGGACGCGAAAATCCGTCAAACCCGCCGCCTTGAGCAGAGTAGCCCACCGTTTTCGCTGTGCACCCATGTGGCCCGCTGCGGTGCCACCAGGGAACACCCAAGGACTGCCGTTTGCGCCCTCAGTGCGCCGGCCCAGCACATCAACTGCCTCTTGTACTAGCGGAATAGTCAGCGGCTCGCCATTCTTCATCAGTTCGCCGCCGACGGTCCAGCGCGCGCCGGCCAGGCTCAATTCATCCCAGCGCATTCGTATGACGTTGCCGCGCCGCGCGCCGGTGAAAAGGGACATGCGGACATAATCAGCGAAGTCCTGATCTTCGGCAGCATCAAGGGCCTTGAAAAACTTCCGCATTTCATCGGAGTGCAAACTCCGCTCTCGCGACACAAGGTCAAACTTTCCGATGTCCTCTGCCGGATTCTCGCCCGTATAGAGCCGCTCTCGTTTTGCGAAGTTGTACATTGCCCGAAGCAGTTCAATAACCCTGTTCGCTGTGGTGCGCCCTACCTTTTCCCCGAGGTCAAGCCGCAACCGCGAAACCTGCTCATGCCCAATTTCGGAGATGGGGCGGCGCTCCCAATTCACCGCACCGCCGGCCTTCTTGCGCTCCGCGCCGTGAAGTTTCCGCCCCGTCTCTGGCAACTGGCCCAAGTACCGCTCCCACATCCAAGTCACGCCCGAAACGCTTTTCTTCCCTTCGGTGGTGAGATAGGAGCAATAGCGGGCAAACAGATCGCCCAGCGTCATGCCCTTGCGTGCGTTCGCCTGGGTAGGATTGACCCCGGTATCCAACTCCGCGATGACCGCGATCGCCAATTTGCGCGCCATGCGCACATTCAGTGTCGGGTGATTGCCTAACAGGTCTAGCGGCTCCGCGCCCGCGGGCAGGTCCCGCGTCTCCGGCGTGTCGGGGTCAAAGTGCCCGAGCGTGATCTTCAGCGGGCGGCCTTTGAATTTCCGATATACCCGAAACGACCTCGCCCCTTTTTCCGTGATCTCGAAGATGAGCCCTTGCACCGTGGCGTCGTGGAAGCATGCCCGGCCTTCGTGGGGCGGGGCCAATTCCCGCAGTTTGCCGCCGGTAAAACTGAAGCGCTTTTTAGTCATGCACGCCTCGACTTTCTGGGGCTGGTGCTACCTCAGTGCTACCGCTTATGTAAAAAAGCGGTCAATCTCCAGTAGCACCGATAAACCTGAGTAGCATTGTAAGCGCTTGATTCTGAAATGCAAGTAAAAAGCGAGCATCTGGCGTAAAAGGGCGTAAATGGGGTTAGCGTCTGGCTACGAACCAGAAGGCCGGGAGTTCGAATCTCTCAGGGCGCACCATTTTATTTCGTTCCTGCAGCTTGGATTAGCAGCCTTTCGCTGTTTCCCTCTTCACCACAAAACCACACAAAATCGTATACAGCCCAAAGCTCGCCTTACTTTGACACGGTCTGCTTGGCCGCGATGTCGCGCTTCAAGGCTTGTGCGGTTGGGTCGGCGGGTTGCAACGCGAGGGCATGGTCCACCTCGGCGGCGGCGGACTCCAACTGGCTTTGCTTCAGGTCAAGTCGGGCCAGCACCAGCCAGGCGTCAACGTTGGGCTGCAGACGCACCGAAGTTTGCGCTTCCCCCCGTGCACTCTCGAGATCGCCCTTTTTTCCCAGCAGAATCGCCAACTGCGCGTGCGCCGTAGCATTGTTATGGTCGGCGTTGATCGCTGCGCGGAATTCGCTTTCCGCCTGGGTCGCCATGTTCTGCGCCAGCAACTCCTTGCCACGCTCTACGTGATAGGCGGCCTGGGTGCGTCCATCCGTCTTGGCCAGTCGCGCCTCGGCAAGCTTGTCGATTTCCATCTCGACTTGGCGATAAGACGCTTCGTCGTAGTTGCGCTTGAGGCGCTCCATGGGAATGCGAGGCTGGTTTGGCGGCAGCAATGCGTTGCCGGATGTCGCAGTGGGATTCACCGGGGGAGGCGGCGTACCACCCCGGTTGATCAAATCCAGCAGGGCCTTGGCTTCGCCATCGCTTGGGCTCCGCTGTAACTGCTCGCGCAATTGGCGCGCGGCTCCGGTGCTGTCTCCGTTCTTGAATGATGCTACTGCCAGGTTGAAGCGGTAGTCCGGGTCGTTCGGGTCGGCACTGACCGCCTTGGAGAAGTATTCGACCGCCGCCGAGCGCCGGCCTCGCCGGGCTTCCACAACCCCCAGATTGTTGTAAACCTCGGTGAGCGGCAGCCGGGTGGCCAGATAGTTGAACGCGGTGAACGCCTTCTCGAAACTTCCGCGATAGAACTCCGACATACCCAGCAGAAAGTTGGCATCGCCGGCGACCGGATCGTCCTTTGGTATGCGACTGAACCAGGACGCTGCCGATTCGTATTCGTGGGCGCTGTAATAGGTCTTGCCCAACTGCAGCATGGCCAGGGTGTAATTCGGATTGAGCTTTATCGCATTTCGCAGATGACGAATCTTCTGCTGCTGATCGGTGGCCAGAATTCCGCGAATATAGCTCTCGAATGCATCGAGGCGAATAGGCGTTGAGGCTCTCAGGAATTGATCGCGGCTGATCGTGGGCGGCGGAGCCATTTGCTGCAGCAGCTCCCACGCCAACGCCGTCTGCAAATCGATCAGGCTGG
>PLYW01000197.1 GCA_003151875.1 Acidobacteriaceae bacterium | reverse complement strand
TGGAAGTTATTTTGCAAAGCGAGAATGGCATGCTGGGCGTCGGGCCCTATCCGCTGGCGGGCGAGGAAGACGGCGACCTGATCAACGCGGGCAAAGAAACGGTGACGGAAATTCCGGGCACGGCATTTTTTTCCAGCGCCGAATCGTTTGCCATGATCCGCGGCGGTCACATCGACCTGAGCGTGCTGGGCGCCATGGAAGTGGATGAAGAGGGCAATCTGGCCAACTGGATGATTCCCGGCAAGATGGTGAAGGGCATGGGCGGAGCGATGGACCTGGTCGCAAGCGCGAGGCGCGTGATCGTGGCCATGGAGCATACCACCAAGAGCGGCGCGCCCAAGATTTTGAAGCGGTGCACATTGCCGATCACCGGATTGCGCGTGGTCGATACCATCGTCACCGAGATGGCGTATATACGGGTGACGCAGAGCGGCTTGGTTTTAGAGGAGATCGCGCCCGGTCTGACGGCGGACGACGTACAGCGCACAACCGAGGCGCCCCTTGTCGTTAGCCCGGAGCTGAAAAGGATGGAGTTCTAGCAGGCAATTCCGCAGTTGCTGTGGCCAGCCTGGCTTTTTTCGATCCCAGCGCTAAAGCACCATGATTGAAGTTGGACTTTTTCCCGGAGTGCTGAAGCGCTCCTTCCCCCGCATAAATGCGGGGGCTCCCACCAACGAATACACATCCACGTCTTGCTACCACCGGCAATAAAGAAGGGCGCGTCGATCGCGCCCTTCTTCCTTCCGTATGGTGTCGCTACCTACACGCCCACAGGCTGCTTCACCGGGACCGGCGTCAACCAGCCGAAGCGGTCTTCCGTGGTCCCGTTCACGATGGCATAAAATTCCTTGCGAACGGTCTTGGTAATGGGACCGGCAATGCCTTGCCCCACGGTGATCTTGTCCACCGAGCGGATCGGCGTGATTTCGGCTGCCGTGCCGCTGAAGAACACTTCGTCCGCGATGTAGAGCATTTCGCGGGGAATGACCTGCTCGATCACCGGAATTCCCAACTCCTGCGCGATGTGCTGCACCGAGTTGCGGGTAATGCCGGGTAGAACACTGTTACCCAACGGCGGCGTGTAAAGGCGGTCTTTGTGCACCACGAAGATGTTCTCGCCCGAGCCCTCGCTGACATAACCGTTGACGTCGAGCGCAATGCCCTCGCTGTAGCCGTTGACGATGGCTTCCATCTTGATCAGTTGCGAATTCATGTAATTGGCGCCGGCTTTGGCCATGGTCGGCATGGTGTTGGGCGCCAGGCGCGTCCACGAGGAAACGCAAACGTCCACACCGTCGTCGCTGTCAGCGCTGCCGAGATACTTGCCCCACTCGTAATTGGCGACGTAAACCTCGGTAGGCGAGTTGAACGGGTTGACGCCGACCTGGCCGTATCCGCGCAGCACGATCGGCCGGACATAGCACGGCGACACTTTGTTGGCAGCGACCAGGTCCACCGCTGCCTGGCACAACTCGTCGAGCGTGTAGTCCAGCTCAATGCGGTAGATTTTGCAGGACTGGAGCAGGCGCAACATGTGGTCCCGCAGGCGGAAGATGGCGGGACCCTTGCCGTTCTGATAGCAGCGAATTCCTTCAAACACCGACGAACCGTAGTTGATCACATGCGCCATCACGTGGATCTTGGCCTCATCCCAGGGGACCAGTTGCCCGTTATGCCACACGTAGTCACTTGCTTTGATAGCCATTCTGGCGCTCCTTCAAAGAATCGGAGTGGTACACCTTGTTGCGCTGTTGGACCGGACGTGCAGAACACGGATACAGAAGACGCTCACTTCGAAAACCAACGCTACGGCGCTCGACCAAGGTGAGCATCAGGGAATCAGCCTAACTCGGAATTATAACTGACGTTCGACCACCTCGAGCCAGGGTTTTCCTCGGCCTGGGTGGCGTCCCGCCCGCCTAAGAGGAATGGATGCAGGCGGCGCGCAACCGGCTCGGGAATTCGCGGGAAATTTGTAGCCGCCTATCCCCTGATTAGCGCCTCCGGGACCGGCGCGGGCATTTACAATAACCGGTACAGCCACCTCAGCCTGGAGAACACCTGTATCCGGACCTACAAGCTCTGCATCGTCGGCTTCGGCAATGTCGGCAGGGCCCTCGTCGCACTCCTCCGGAGAAAAGAGACGGAACTCCGCAACCGCTACGGTGTGGGTTGGCGGATTACCGGTGTGGCTTCTCGCCGGCTGGGCTGGTTGACGGCGCAGGATGGATTTCCTCCCGAGAAGTTGCTGGCTGCCGATTTCACCGGCGCGCACGTCGCTCGCGATGTTCATGAGTGGCTTCGGATGGCGGACGCCGACACGCTTTTCGAGGTCAGCTCGCTCCAGGCTGCGACCGGGCAGCCGGCCATTGACCACATACGGGCGGCGCTCGAGGCGGGGGCCCACGCCATCAGCGCTAACAAGGGTCCGGCCGTGCACGCCTATCGGGAGCTGACCGATCTGGCCGCTGCCAGGGAGCGCCGGTTCCTGTTCGAATCGGCGGTCATGGATGGCGTGCCGATCTTCTCGCTCTTTCGCGAGACACTGCCGGCGATCGAACTTCGTGGGTTCCGTGGCGTGTTGAATTCCACGACCAATGTGGTCCTGGAAGGCCTGGCAGCGGGGATGACGTTTGAGGAATCGGTTCGCCAGGCACAAGAGTTGGGAGTAGCGGAATCCGATCCCACCGACGACATCGAAGGCGTGGACGCGGCCGTGAAAGTAGTGGCCCTGGCCAATGTCCTGATGCACGCTGGTCTGAAACTGGACGATGTGAACAGGCAGGGTATCCGCGGAATGACTGCGGAGCAGTTGCGCGAAGCGTCCGCCAGCGGCGAAGCTTGGAAGTTAGTTTGCAGTGCCAGGCGTGCGAAGGATGGGCGGGTGGTAGCGTCGGTCGCCCCTCAGCGGCTCAAGCTTTCTGATCCGCTGGCGCTGGTGAAAGGCACGTCGTCGGTCATCAGCTTTGAAACCGACGTTTTTCCGGAGTTAATCATTACCGAGCAAGACCCCGGACTGGAAGCGACAGCGTACGGTTTGCTGGCAGACTTCCTTACCGCGGTCAGGAGTTCATAGCATGTCTTCGAGTGCAAGACCCGCCGTATCGGCGCGCAAGCTGGATGTCGAGTGGGTGCGTCAACAGTTCCCTTCACTGCACCAGCTAGTAAACGGTCAGCCCATCGCATTCTTCGATTCTCCGGGCGGCACCCAGGTGCCGCAACGCGTGATTGATGCGATTGCCGGTTACCTGTCCACCAGCAACGCCAACAGCGGCGGGGCCTTCGCCACCAGCCAGCGCACCGATCAGATGATCGCCGATGCGCGCGCCGCGATGGCGGACTTCTTCCATTGCGCCAGCGACGAGGTGGCCTTTGGCGCCAATATGACCACGCTGACCTTTGCCCTAAGCCGCGCCATCGGCCGCGAGCTGAAAAGCGGCGACGAGTTGCTGGTGAGCTGCCTGGACCACGACGCCAATGTCTCGCCCTGGGTGTGCCTGGAGGAGCGCGGAGTGAAGGTGCGCACCGCCGACGTCAAGCCGGGCGATTGCACCCTGGATATGTTTGACCTCTCGGCGAAGATTCGCCGCAACACTCGCCTGGTAGCCATTGGATGGGCGGCCAACGCCGTGGGCACCATCAACGATGTTCACGAGATCGTGCGGCTGGCCCATGCCGCGGGCTCGATGGCCTTCCTCGATGCGGTGCATTACGCGCCGCACGGGCCGATTGATGTGCAGGCGGTTGATTGCGACTTCCTGGCGTGCTCCAGCTACAAGTTCTTCGGCCCGCATCTCGGCATTCTTTTCGGCAAGCGCGAGCAACTGCAGCGGCTGCGTCCCTACAAACTTCGCGCTTGTACGGAGAAGCTGCCTGATCGCTGGGAGACGGGCACGCAGAACCACGAATGCCTGGCCGGGCTAATCGCCGCCATTGATTACATTGCCGATGTGGGCCGGCATCACGGTCCTGAGGTGAAGACGCGGCGCGAGGCCATCCTCGCGGCGTACGAAGTCTTCCGACAGCACGAGCGCGAACTGGCCGGGCAATTAATCAATGGATTGCTGGCCATTCCGGGACTGACATTCTACGGCATCAAGGATGCTGCGAAATTCGACCAGCGCACTCCGACGGTGGCCATCCGCATGGAGGGCCACACGCCGCGCGAACTGGCGGCGCACCTTGGCGAGCGAGGTATTTTCACCTGGGACGGAAACTACTACGCCATCGACCTTGCCGAGCGGCTGGGTGTGCAGAGTTCCGGCGGCATGCTGCGCATCGGCTTGGCGCACTACAACACCGCCGAAGAAGTGGAGCGTCTGCTGGGGGAGTTGCGCGGGTTGGGGAAATAGCAGTTAGCAATCGGCTTTTAATTGTCACATCGACATTCTCGCTGTTGATTTATAATCCGCCCGTACCCAAAAGGAGAGGGCCGAGATGCGCGGCGTGCCTCGCTGGGTGGCAGTGTTGGCGGTGGTCGCGATAGGCGTGGTGGTGTGTGCCTTCACCGTTCGNNCCTGCGCGACGTGCAGGTCACGGTGGAAGATCCGCACCGCGCGGCGGTGGAATCGGTGACGATTGACGGTGAGGGCGACGTGGCGACCGCGTCGCTGCGTGCCGGCGTCTTGCCGGGCGAGACCAAGGTGCGAGTTACGGGCCGCGGCTTCGCGGCGCAGGAGATCACGTTAAGCACCACGCTCGACGGCAGCGACACCGTCGGCGACGGCACTCCCGACTTCTTGCGCTTGCACGATCCGGCCGACCGCGTTGCTTTTCGCCGCTGGTTCACCTTGCTGGCGGAGGCGCAGTATTTCCGCGGACCAGCGCTTCCCGCCGAAATTGACGATTGCGCGGCGCTCCTGCGCTTCGCCTACCGTGAAGCTTTGCGCCCGCATGACGCCGAGTGGGCGCGGGAGATGGCGCTGCCGGTCCCAGCTTCGGCAAGCGACGTCCAGCAATATCAATATCCCTACACGCCGCTGGCGGCGGCACTGTTTCGGGTGCGTGGTGGAAGCCTTCAGGCCAATGATCTCGGCAACGGCGCGTTCGCGCAATTCGCGGATGTGGAAATGCTTTGGCGGCATAACACGCACTTCGTCGGGCGTGACGTATCGCGCGCTCGGCCCGGCGACCTGTTGTTCTTTCGCCAGGATGGTCACAGGATGCCCTTCCACGCGATGATCTTTGTCGGCCAAGGCCAGATCGAGCTGGGCAGCGAGCAGTACATCGTCTATCACACCGGTCCGAGCGGGCGCTCGCCAGGGGAAATCCGTCGTCTGTCAGTTGCGCAACTCATAAACTATCCCGACGCGCGCTGGCGGCCTATGGCCGCCAACCCCGGCTTTCTGGGCGTCTATCGCTGGAACATCTTGCGAGGAGCGGACTGATGCGCCTGAAATCCGCTTTCGTTGCGGTCCTTCTGTGCCACGCACTGGTGCTGCCGCTATTCGCCCAGGAAGATGTCGATGTCGGTGCCGGCGCCGAACAGTCGTTTTCCCTCACCAGCCAACGCACCTACCTGCCCGGAGAAAAGCCGGAGGTCTCGGTCTATTCCCACAACGTGACCGCGCTGGAGTTCCGGGTCTATCGGGTGAACGATCCGGTGAAGTTCTTCAGCCAGCTGCAGGAATTGCATAACTTTGGCGGTCGCGCGCCCAGTCTGCCGAAGCGGGCGCGCACCTGGCTGGAAAAGTTTCACGCCTGGAAGCACCGCTTGTGGGCGTGGGTCCGCGACTTCATTCGCGCACAGTTTTCGCCCGAGTCGCGCCAGAAGATCCGGCTGTGGCAGATGGGCGGCGGCGAGAAGAAATCGGGAGCGAAGGTTGAAAGCTACGCACAAGTGCCGGTGCTGAACCAGCAGCAGGTGGTTTCNNTACCTGGTGGAGGCGACCAACGGCACGCTTCGCGCCTACACCATCATCGTGATCACCGAGATCGCGGTCATCACCAAAGCGGCGCCGGGCCGGCTGATGAGTTTCGTGGTCAATCGCCGCAGCGGCGATCCCATCGCCGGGACCATGGTGCGCGTGTGGGTCGACCAGAAAGAGGTTGCGGCCAAAACGACCGACCAGCAGGGATTATTAGACACTACCCTAACCGGCGAGAAGCCCGAGAACGTTGCGGTGGTGGCGACGAGCGCAGACCAGTTCGCGATCAACACGCCCGGCGCATGGAACCTGGGTAACGATCCAGACAGCAGTTTGCGTGGCTACACCTACACCGATCGGCCGGTGTATCGGCCCGGCGATACGGTGCATTTCAAATCCATCATTCGCGCGCAGACGGTGAGCGGTTACATCATTCCGCAAAGCCGCGAGTTGCAATTGGAACTGCGCGATCCTCGCGACTACAAAACCATCTGGACGCAGACCGTGAAGCTCTCCGACATGGGCACGGCGGAATGGGATTACGTAATTCCCGCCGAAGCTAATCTCGGGTTCTATTACCTCTCGATGCAGATGGGCGAGCGCTTCGTCGAGGGCACCAGCTTTTCGGTGGAGGACTACAAGAAACCCGAGTACCAGGTGAAGGTGACGGCGCAGCCACCGCGCGTGCTGCAAGGCCAACCGATCAAGGCGACCATTGACGCGCGCTACTACTTTGGCGAGCCCGTCGCGAATGCCAAGGTGAAGTGGGTAGTGCACACCTCAACGTATTGGCCGATGGGGCGCGACCAAGGCGACGAGGAAGCCGGCGCAGATCAGGAAGGCGAGAATTCCGACGCTGACAATGCAGAGGGCGATGACACCTACGGCGGGGAACAGGAGAGCGAGAACAGCGGGGCGCTCGACGCCGACGGCAAGCTGCAGATTACGATTCTGACGAAGGTTGACAGCAAGAAGCAAGACCTGACCTATCGCATCGAGGCGCGGGTGACCGACGCGGGCAACCGCGAGATCGCGGGACACGGCTTTGCACTCGCCACGTACGGCAGCTTTTTCTTGACCGCCGCGCCGGATTCCTACGTTTACACCAAG
>PLYW01000049.1:6391-12415 GCA_003151875.1 Acidobacteriaceae bacterium | reverse complement strand
GTGTCCACCTTGAACGCCGTCGATGGAGCGCTGACTTCCAACATGGCGATTGTTCCCACGCTGAATGGCTCCATCGATGCCTACGTACAAAATCCCGCCGACCTGGTGCTGGACATCTTCAGCTACTTTGCGCCCATTGGTCCGTTGAACATCACCACCGAGTTCTTGCCGTCGGGGACGTTGAATTACCAATACAGCGCGACCTTGGGCGCCAGCGGCGGGGTTCCGCCCTACACGTGGAGCTTAGGGTCCGGCAGCTTGCCGCCGGGATTGAATCTGGATGCGAGCGGCCTGATCTCGGGCACGCCCACGGCGGTGGGAACGTATCCGTTCACCGTGCAACTTGCCGACGCGCAATCGCCGCCGATGGCGACGGCGCCGCTGAGCATCACGGTGAACGCGACCCTGACGCAGTTGACGGTGCTGACCACGTCGCTGCCTGCGGGCACGCAGAACATCGGCTACAACACGATGCTGGCGGCGGACGGCGGAGTCACTCCCTACACGTGGAGCATCACCGCGGGCAGCTTGCCAATTGGTTTGCATTTGGACGCCAACAGCGGCGCCATCACCGGCACGCCCAGCGGGGCCGGGGTCTCCAACTTCACGGTGCAGGTGACGGACTTGCAGTTGGCGACCGCGAGCGCGCCCCTGAGCATCACCATTGCACCGGCGGTGCCGTTGAGCATCACCACGACTTCCTTGCCGTCGGGCACGGCAGGCCTAGCCTACAGCGCCAGCGTCACTGCCGTGGGCGGAGTTTATCCCTACACGTGGAGCGTCACCAGCGGCACGTTGCCGGATGGTTTGCATTTGAACGCCAGCACCGGCGCGATCACCGGCACACCGACCACAGTGGGGACCTCGAACTTCACCGTGCAGGTGGCTGACGCGGAAACCCCGCCAGTGACGGCCTCCGCGCCACTCAGCATCGTCATCAGTCCGGGAGGCGGCGGCAATCCCGGCGCTCTCAGCGGTAACTATGCGTTCTACCTGAACGGCTTCAACTCCAGCGGCGCGTGGACGCTGGCGGGCAGCTTCATCTCCGATGGCAACAGCCATATTACCAGCGGCGTGGTGGATGGCAACTCGGTGACCGGCCAGCCGTTCAACACCACCGTCACGGGTACTTATTGGATTGCGGCCAACGGTCTGAACACACTCACAATTCAGGGGCAGTCGTTCGGACCGGTCACGTTTGCGTTTGTGCTGGACGCGTCGGCCAACGGACGGATCATCCGCTACGACGACACCACCGGCCAGGGCAGCCGCGGGTCGGGTGTGTTGCGCAAGGCCAACTCCAGCGCATTTTCGCTAAGCGCACTGAACGGCGGATGGGTCTTTGGCATGACCGGAGCCGACAACGGTGCGCTTCGCATGGTTATCGTCGGGGCCTTCACGCTGGCCACCGGAAACATCACCAACGGAGCGTGCGATCAGAACGACAGCGGAAGTTTCGATACCTGCACCTTCAGCGGCAGCGTGTCCGCCATCAATGCACAAACCGGCCGCGGCGTAAGCACGACCCTAAGCAGTAACGGCACCAGTCATCAGGCGGTCTATGTGGTCTCCGCGGGCGAGTTGATCATGGAGCAAATTGACTCGGTTCCCGGGACCCAGACACCGTTGCTCGTGGGCTCGATGCTGCAGCAAAGCGGCCCGTTCAACAACGGCTCGCTGAGTGGCCTAAGCGTTCTCTATTATCAGGACATCCATCACGGTGACGGCCTCGACCAATCCGGCGCCATGATCATCAACTTCAATGGCAACGGCACCGCTAACGTTATTGCAGCGGACAAAGACTTGGCCGGCACAATCACACAAGACCAAACGGGTCCGGTGACTTACACGGTAGCTGCCAACGGCGCGGTAACCGTCACCATCGGTGGAGGCGGCGGAAGCGGAAATCCGACGGGCTTCCTGGTGGGCCAGAACCGCGGGTTCTTTGTGGGCACGGGTTCCAATTCCATCTTCGGGACTATCGAACCGCAAAGCGGCGNNTAACTACTCGATCGCTTCCAATGGCAGGGGCACGGCGCAGGCTCAAGGCGACCAGGCTCCCGCCGTTGTTTACATGATCTCACCCACCAAATTCATCGTCCTGATGCCACAGACAGACGCGGAATTGGCTGTGTTTGGACACTGAGCGTTGATAGATCGATCGCCTTGAACTCCTGGCCGGCGCCTTCCGACGCCGGCCTTTTTTCAGGAATCCGAGGTGTGATCCTGAGCGAGGTCGCCGTGGCGACCGAGGAGTCGAAGGACCCCTATAGCCGTCTAAAAGCTAACGTGTGCTCTTTGTGATGACGCACTCGAAACCGCAGATTGCTGGTGATGCCGATGTACAGCGCGCCGAGAATCTAAACCGAATACCGATGCGGACGCTCAGTACGCATGCTTTTCACCAGCCATAGGGGTCCTTCGCTGCGCTCAGGATGACGCTCCAGAAAATTACCTAAAGCGAAAGGCGAATAGCGAATAGCGGCCCTTAAATCACCACCGTCTCGTGATACTCGCCGTACACGTGGCGCATGGCATCGGAGATTTCGCCGACTGTGGCGTTGGCCTCGACCGCTTCCACAATCGGCGGCATCAAGTTGCCGGTGCCCCGCGCCGTGTCTTCCACCTTCCTCAGCGCCGCCTGCCAGTTCGCCGGATCGCGCTTGGCGCGCACGGCCCGCAAACGCTCCACCTGCTTGCGTTCCAGAGACTCGTCCATGTGTAGCAGCGGGATCGGCTTTTCTTTCTCCTGTTCGAAGGCGTTCACGCCCACGACGATTGCCTGCGTCCTGTCAACAGCCTGCTGATACTCATACGCCGCGTTCTGGATTTCCTGCTGAATGAATCCGCGCTCAATCGCCTTCAAAGTCCCGCCCATGGCGTCGATCTTGTCGAGGTACTCGCGCGCCTGGGTCTCGATCTGATTGGTGAGCGATTCGATGTAGTACGAACCCGCCAGCGGATCGACGGTCTGCGCCGCGCCTGATTCGTAGGCAACGATCTGCTGGGTCCGGAGGGCGATACGCGCCGACTGTTCGGTGGGCAAGGCCAGAGCTTCGTCGAAGGAATTGGTGTGCAGCGATTGCGTCCCGCCCAGGACCGCTGCCATGGCTTGCAACGCGGTGCGGACGATATTGTTCTCGGGTTGCTGCGCGGTCAGCGTGGAGCCTGCCGTTTGCGTGTGGAAACGCAACATCAGCGATTTTGGATTCCTGGCGCCGAAATGGTCGCGCATGATGCGCGCCCACATGCGGCGGGCGGCGCGGAATTTCGCCACTTCTTCCAGAAAATTGCTGTGCGCGTTGAAGAAGAACGACAGCCGCGGGGCAAAATCATCCACGCCCAGGCCCGCATCAATGGCCGCCTGCACATAACTGATGCCATTGGCCAGCGTGAACGCCACTTCCTGCACCGCCGTGCACCCGGCTTCGCGCATGTGGTAGCCGGAAATGGAAATCGTGTTCCACTCGGGCACGTTCTCGTGGGCGTAGGAAAAAATGTCGGTGATGATGCGCATGGCCTGCGCGGGGGGATAAATATAAGTCCCGCGCGCAATGTATTCCTTCAGCACATCATTTTGTACGGTGCCGGAAAGCTTGCGCACGTCGCGGCCGGTGCGCCTTGCCGTCACAATGTAAAGCGCCAGCAAAATCGACGCTGTGGCGTTGATCGTCATCGACGTGGATATCTTCTCCAGATTGATGCCGTCGAACAGGCGCATCATGTCGTCGATGGAATCGATGGCAACGCCGACTTTCCCGACCTCTCCCGTAGCGAGCGCGTTATCGGAGTCCAGCCCAATCTGCGTCGGCAGGTCGAAGGCCACGCTCAATCCGGTGGTGCCGTTGCTCAGCAGGTACTTGTAGCGGCGGTTCGATTCTTCGGCATCGCCCATGCCGGCGTACTGCCGCATGGTCCACAGCCGCCCGCGATACATCGTGGCTTGCACGCCGCGGGTGTAGGGGAACTGCCCCGGGAAGTTGAGATCGCGGTCGTGGTCCCAGCCGTCCAGATCGGCCGGGGTGTACAGCGGGTGAACGCTGATGTGGGAGGACGTTTCTTGCTCGGGCGCCAGCTTGGGAGCCGCGGACGCTTTGGGTTTAGCTTCGGCCATGAGACCTCAGTTTCCAGTTTCGAGTATTCGAGAGATCGCAGGTTGCACTAGCTATTCGAGCGCCGCATGAATCAGTATCGCTGAGTTGTCATCACGAACGGCCTTGGCCGTGAGGGAGCTGCTTTTTCGTCAGTCGTTATCGCATCCGCAAACAAAAAGCAAATTCCTCGCTTCGCTCGTAATGACAATTCTGTGAGGCGAGCCTAACAACCGCTCACTTCCCTGATTTCCGCCGCGACCTAACAAACGAACTTGAAACTTGAAACTGGAAACTCGAAACTATCTTCTTCGCGACCTGGCAAACGAACTCACGCCAAAGTACAAAAACGCCAGCGCGAATGCGGATGCCAATAGCACCTTGCCCAGACCCGTAGTGCCATGAGCGTAACGATGGTATTCGCGTATGGCAGCTCCGCCTCCAACCACCGCAAGCACCACGAAAAGTAGTCCCGCTACCTCCAGCCAGAGCACATGCAGCACGCGCCCTACGCTGCCGAGGGTGACACTGCCTGCCCGGTAAAAAGCCCGCACCCAACGGTTCTCTCCAGTCTTGCGGCCCGCAACCCGCAGAAACGCCCGGCCCTGAGTACCAAAATTGTGGGATGGCACGCTTCTTGCCTTTCGCTCAACGCTGTTGCCTGCCTAACTCCTCATTCTATCAGCGGACTATCACGGGGAATGGCTCTCTTTGCGGCGCAACAGCGCCCCATAATCACAAAACTCGGCCCCCACAGGCGGCATCCAAAGTATTAAGCTGGGTATAGCGGGGGTGGGTCGAGATTTTCAGCACCAACGCCAAACAGAATTGAGCGGTCCGTCGCCAGCCAGCTAGCTTGGGTGCAATCGTGGATAAACGACTAAAGAGCCTGATGGAACAACTGGGAGAAGCGATCAACAACTCGCTTTCCGATTCCGACCAGATAGCGGAGGTCATCACTCGGATTAAAGCCGGGGGATACGATGTATTTCTCGTACTCGAGGCGACCATAGGACTCAACGAGCGCGACGAAGCCGCCGAGCCGACACCGGTCAACGACCGGCGCTCAGCCGCCGATTTTCAGGTGACGTCACAGGATGTGAAGTTTCTCAAGTCCCTTCGCATCAAGGTCGATGAGGAGAAGTAGCCTCGCCGCCTGGCGTCCGGCCTGACGCACCCCGCCTGCGTGTGGTGTGCTAACATTCGACTTCGCCTGCGGGCCGGCACGCACCGCCAAGGCGCCGTCAGCCCTCCAGCGAACAAGCATTCTTAGGTCCCACTGGGGAAATTCGTAAGCGGAAACCATCAGGATGAGAGACACCCTCGGAGTCTTACTGGCGGGAGGAGCGGGCGAGCGTTTGTATCCGCTGACGCGCGATCGCGCCAAGCCGGCCGTCACCTTTGGCGGCATTTACCGCATCATCGACATTACGCTCTCCAACTGCATCAACTCCGATCTGCGAAAAGTTTATATCCTGACCCAGTACAAAGCGCTGTCGCTGAACCGGCACATCCGTGAAGGCTGGGGCAACATTGTGGGCCGCGAACTGGGAGAGTTCATCGAGATCCTGCCGCCCATGAAACGGGTCAGCGAGAACTGGTACATGGGCACGGCCGATGCGGTGTATCAGAACCTCTACTCCATTGGCTCCGAGCAGCCACGCCACGTGCTGGTCCTGTCCGGCGATCACATCTACAAGATGAATTACGATTTGATGCTGCGCCAGCACAAGGATTCGAGCGCCGACGTCACCCTGGCCACCATCCTGGTCGATCCGGCGGAGACCAAGCTGTTTGGTGTGGTTGAGATTGATCGCACCGGCCGGGTCGTCGGCTTCCAGGAAAAGCCCGAGCAAACCGATCTGCGCTCACCCTACAACCCGCGCATGGTTTCGGCCTCGATGGGCATTTACCTGTTCAACACCGACGTGCT
>PLYW01000049.1:0-6266 GCA_003151875.1 Acidobacteriaceae bacterium | reverse complement strand
TCTCGGGCGGCTCCGTGCGCAACAGCGTGCTCTCGCCCGACGTGCGCGTGAACTCCTACTCGGAGGTTGATACCAGCATTATTTTTTCCCATGTGAAAGTCGGCCGCCACTGCCGCATCCGCAAGGCCATCATCGATCGCGACGTGGATATCCCCGAGGGAACGGTCATCGGCTACGACACCGAAGCCGACCGCCAGAAGTACCACGTGACCGACAGCGGCATCACCGTGGTGACCCGCGATTATTCGCTGTTCGAGAATCCCATCACGGTGGACTACTTCACCTCGGAGTGAAATTCGGATCGCCGGAGCGACGCGCCTTCTCACTCGCTCAGCATCCGCGCTTTCGCCGCGATCGCGCCCACGCACCACAGCAAGGCATCTTCTACGTGCTCGCGCAGCGACGGGTTGGTAAAAATATTTCCCAGTGGCGCGCCTTCCGTCAGCCGCGCCGCCAACTCGGTCAAGATGCCCTGATAGCGGTCCGGCATGTGCAGCTTGGTGGCGCGCACCAGGTCGTCAAAGACCAGCAGGCAATCCAGGACCACGCCGTCGGGATCGGCTTGCTGCGAATTGACCCGATACAGCGCCTCCGCGATATCGCAAAACGTTTCGATTGCCTCCGGGGGAGGGCCAAGTCGCGCCATGCTGGCATCGAGCGCCAGCGTCCTCGCCGCCAATCCGGGATGAGCGAAGAATACGATGCGCCCATCGGCTGTCGGCGGGCGTTCATCATCGCCGCCCACTGCCAGCAAGGTGTAAAACTGCGGACCATCATGACTGCCGTCCACACGGAAGCCAATGAGGATCAGCTCCTCGTGCGGCCGGTGGTGAAGAACGTGTAACTCGGGCATGGGGAGATATTACAGTCGGCAGTCGGCGGTTGCCAGTGGTCAGTTGCACGACGCAGTCTTGACGGGCCTGCTTCGGCTTTTCCTGGCCAACTGACAACTGGCTACTGGCCACTGACAACTGAATTTCGCAACCGGACGCCTCTGCCATCATCTATTCTGTTAAATATGGGAAACACCTTTAAGACCGCATTACTGCTGACCGCATTGACGCTTTTCCTGTTGTTGATGGGAGAAATCTTCGGCGGCCAGCGAGGCATGGAGCTGGCTCTCGGGCTGGCCGTCGTCATGAATTTCGTTTCCTATTTCTACAGTGACAAGATCGCGCTGGCCATGTACCGCGCCCAGCCGGTCACCCGCGAACAACTGCCGCGCGCTTACCAGGTGGTCGAGCGGCTGACGCAAAAGATCGGCATCCCCATGCCGAAGATGTACGTAATTCCCACCGATTCGCCCAACGCTTTTGCCACCGGACGCAATCCCCAGCACGCATCGGTTGCGATGACCGAAGGGATCTTGAATCTGCTCACCGACGAGGAACTGGAAGGCGTGCTGGCGCATGAACTGGGACACGTGAAGAACCGCGACATCCTCATCAGCTCGATCGCCGCAACTCTGGCGGGCGCTATCACCATGCTGGCGCGCATGGGCTATTGGGCCTCGCTCTTCGGGGGCATGGGAGGCCGCGACGACCGCGACCGCGGAGGCGGCGGCTTCGTTGGGCTGTTGATGTTGATCCTCGCTCCGATCGCAGCCACTCTCATTCAGCTTGCGGTTTCGCGATCGCGGGAATACCAGGCCGACGCCACCGGCGCGCAGATCACCGGCAATCCCTATGCTCTGGCTAGCGCGCTGAAAAAGCTCGATGCTGTTTCGAAGCGCATCCCCATGCAGGCTTCGCCATCGAATGCGCATCTGTTCATCGTTGCGCCGCTGCTCAGCGGCGTCACCTTCGCGAATCTGTTCTCCACCCATCCGCCCATCGCCAAGCGCATTGAGCGGCTTACCGGGCGGCCCGCCGAGCTGGACTACTAATTCTCGATCTGGCCGAATCGAGGACGAATGCAGCTTCTTAAATTGTCATTACGAGCGAAGCGAGGAATCTGCTTTCGTTCGCGCTGGAACAATTCGGAACGAAACAGCAGATCCCTCACGGCCTGGAGGCCGTTCGTGATGACAACCTTAGAGATCTGCAGGATTTTGGCGCAGCGCGGGCTACGCGGACTTCCGCCACCATGCGCCACAGGCCGCCATGTCCCACAATGTCAGATATCTAAAATCGCGGCAGGGAAGTGCGCCTCAACCTTCCGAGGAACCGTGGCCCAATGAGCGCTGCTGTGGGAAAAATGCGATCGCCTCTGGAGAATCACTCCCTAAATTTGTTGTCGCATCGTCCCGCGCACCTGCTAGAAAAAAGTCGCCCCTTTAATTTCTTGCAGTTAGCAAGTGGTAAGGTGATTGCAAATCCTAAAAAGGAATCCCCAGCCCAAATGCTCTCCCGTGGCGGTTTACAATCCCACCGCTGCGGTTCATACTTATGTTTGAGCAATCGGTCGATCCCAGGGCACTCACCTTTCCAAACTCACCGAGATTTCTGCATGTCCCACGTTGTGGGAGGAGAGTCATGACACTAAATTCCGGTAATTCTACAGAACCCAACCCTCGCGAACGCATTTGGTTTTTTCCGGACAAGTTTTGGCGGGCCACCAAGAACATGCCTCCGGACGAAGTTGCGAATCTGATGGCAGAAGTTGAGGGCTACGCCGCTGCCGGCGATGTGCAGGCGCTCCGCAAGTATCCTTTTGTTGTGGTTGGAGATCCTTACAAAAAGAAATCAGTTGCCTGATCCAGGATCAAGCGCTCGATCGCGAACCGGCGGCTACTTTACGCGCAGGTCCCGCAACGTGAGATGCAGCCGCCGGCTTGATGGCCTGCGGACGAACCATGATCGGGCACCCGCAAGTCGTTTCCAGCAAGNNTCAATCTGCCGGTCGTGCGCGAAATCGAAAGCGTCCGCCAGTCTCAGAATACCCGCGATGGGCAACAGCGCTCTTCGCCGTTTTGCGGTGAGTCCCACAAACGCGGAGTTGCTGGTTTGCGGAAGCGCCCCGCCATGATAGCGGGCAATCACGGCGACGCACTGCAGTTCCTCCGCGCTCCATCCCAGGGGAGGCGTAAGCCGGCGAATCATGGAATAAGCGCGCTTGCGATGGCCCTCGGGGCCGCGGCTTCGTCCCACCTCATGCAGCATGGCGGCCGCCTCCAGGATACGGCGGTCCTCGGCTTCAGCAATCACGGTCCCCTGCTTCGCCAAGCCGTCGTAAAGTTGCAGCGCCAGCCGAGTCACATGCGCCGAGTGGTTCACGTCCGGATCCAGGAAGGACGCCCAGGTCCGCAGCTTTTCCAGGGCGGCCTGTTGCAAGGAGGGACCGCTGGGCAGTTCTGCGCGCCACACCCGCCAGAGTGAATTCTTGCCCAACATTTTCTGGCGATACAAATCCAGCCGCTGCTGCCTTTCGTCAGCAATCCTCTTGTTCCAGCGCACGCGATCTTCATCCGCAATGCCAGGATGCGCCCTGATCGTGGCCTTCAGCACATCGAAGTCATGCACCTCGCCGAGAGCGTCCTGCAGCTCGCGCAGGTCCCTGGCCCATTTTTGGTGGCGCTGCGGAAGGAAATTTTCGCAGGTGTAGCGGAAGCGCTTGATGCCGATGCGCAACTGGTGATAGCCGACTCGCGTGCGATTTCGCAGGGCCTGCCGGTGTAACGCGCGCGCGTCCATCCAGCGCTCCAGCGCGAGATGCTGAAACACCAGCCCTTCCAGTGGGACCCGGCCGGCCCGTTTCGCTAACCGCGCATTCAGCGCAGTCCAGCGCTTGCGATCGAAGGCGCGCAGCTCCTCTTGCGCGGCAGCCTTGAGCTGGCTCTCTTTCTGGCCCAGAGTTTCGAGCAGCAGCGCGCGAACCGGATCGTCAGGCGTCGAAAGACGGGTAACCCATTCCACCATGACCTGCACATCGCGCAGATCGCCCAGGCAGCTGAACAGGGCCTTGCCCAGCTTCTTCATCTCCTTCCAAGCCGGATCGGGATCGACGGACTGGAAGCCGTCCGCCATCGAGCGGCAACGGCGAATCGCGACCCGCAGATCGTGCACGGGGTCGGCGGCAAATTCATGGCTGGCTTTGTCACACTCCTCCAGCGTGCGCTGCGCCCAGTAGGCGAGCCCGGCTTTGTTGTCGTGTGTGCGAGGAGTCGGCGGCATGAGGGTAAATGTGCTCGCCTTTACTTTATACCGCGATTCGCATGGTGGCTGTTCGACAGCCGGAGAACTACAGGTACACGCGTTCGGCGCTGCGCAGATTTCGATAGCGCTGAAAAACTCGCTTGTCGCTTTCCAGACCGAGCAGCGATTTGATGGAAGTCCCGCGGAAGGTGTGCGCCAGCATCTTCCACCAGTTACGCAACACGAACAGCGGTTCATGCGCCATCACCGCCGGGATGTGCCGGGTCTTCATCCAGCGCTCGGCGCGCCATCGCTCATACTCGATTTCCTCGGGTTGCAAGTGCTGCGTGGCCACTACCGCGGTGGTGCCGTCGTACTCTTCCATTTTGTCGATGACGATCAAATTGCGCGCGCGAAAATCCTTCGTCATCGGCGTACCCGGATAGGGTGTCGGATGCTGGATGTAGGGCCAGTCCACATACTTGCCGGCAAAGTCCAGATTGGCCCGGATAGACTCGCGCGTGTCATCGGGATTGCCGACGATGAGGCCGCCTACCACATACATCTTGTTTCGGTGCAAATGCTCAATCGCGCGAAGCGTGGCATTGCCCGTGGTGCGTCCGTCTTCACGGAACTCGTTCTTGGCCGCCGCCTTCAGGAAGTGGAGATCGTCTTCGAGAATGTTCTCGATACCGAGAAAAACGTAGCGAAACCCGGCCTGCCGCATCAGCGGCGCCAGGGTCTCTCCATGCATGGCAATGGGCGACGTCATCGCTTGCACGGTGTAGTCGATGTCGTTCAAACCGGCGTCGATGATGGCGCGGCATAGCGCTTCAAAGCGGCGGATGTTCAGGCTGATATTGTCGTCTACGACAAAAATAGCGCGCGCGCCATGGTCCCGCGCGTCGCGAATGTCGGCCAGCACGCGATCGAACGAGTAAGTATGAAAGTTGCGGCCGCGCATCTCGATGATCGAGCAGAAGCTGCAATCGAAGGTGCATCCGCGCGAGGTCTCCACCACATCCACGCCGCGGCCCAGCATGGTGTAGCCGCTAAGCACGCGGGCGTCGCGCTTGGGCAGACGGATTTCATCGCCCTCGAGCGTGTGTACGGGGCGCGGAACGTTCTGATGCCAGCCATCCGCGGCGTGATACGACAGTCCCTGAATCGCAGCCAAGCCCTCGCCGCTTTCGAGCGAGCGCAGCAGCTCGCGGAAAGTAATCTCGCCTTCGCCGCGGACGATGTAGTCGATGCCGCAGCCGTCGTCCATATAGGCTTCGGGCGCCAGGCTGGGATCATAACCGCCCACAACGACGCGAACACCGGGCCGCAACGCGCGCACCAGTTGGATGATGCGCAGCGCCGTCTTGCGCTGGAAGGTCATGACGGACAGACCAACGATGTCCGGTTGGACTTCGCGCACCAGCCGCTCCACCGTTTCGCGCACCTTGTGCTGCACCAGGATGAGGTCGGCCGCTGCCACTCGGTGGTGCGCATCGATGTTTCCGGCCAGGGAACACAGCGCGCCATTGGGCATCCGCACCGCGACCGTCGGCATGTGCTCGAACGAGTCGGGCATGGAAAGGAGGAGAACATTCATGGCACGGCTCCGGCTGAGACGGTTGGTCCCCGCGACCTGAAACATCTGGTTGGCATACATGCTACACCGGAATGGGGGTCAATTGGCGGGGAGTTCGGGAACCGCAGCGGAGAAGTCGGCCTTTAAAGAACTCCCCCCAACGCCGGCGCTGCCTCATTCCAGCGGATGCCTTCCGCGAATGGCAGAAGACGGGAAAGAGCAAACAGCCGTATTGTTTCGAGCTGATGCCAACGGACTCACGCAGCTGATTCTCGACCTCTCCGGCTACTTCGCGCCGTGAGGCTGAAGTCCACACGGTCGTGGCAAGAAAATGACTTTGCCTCGTCCTTGTACACGGGGCGGTGACCTGTATCACAGACGGCTCGCTCGTTGCGGGGGAGAATGTACACTGTTAGCCCCTTCAGCTTCGCCGAGGTCACCAGACACCCGGCCGCTTCCCCCAACGCATAAGGCCGAGTATTTGGTTTTTTGTCTGGCCTCCCACCGCCGCAAGAAGCTGATTGAGATCGGAAGACGATCATGCAAAACCCTCGTTGTGCCCTATATGTATTGATTCTCATCGTCATCTTGGCAATGCCATCGCTGTCTGCCTT
>PLYW01000091.1 GCA_003151875.1 Acidobacteriaceae bacterium | reverse complement strand
TGCTGACCGCCTACATGAACATGGAGACCGTGGAGCACTTTGCCAAGATCGCGCTGGTGACCCATTTGCTGGGCAAGCAGCACCCGCTCAGTGATCAGCACGTGGACAAGCTGCGGGAACTGCGGACGAAATATCGCAACCACCTGGAAGTGGGAAAAGGAAAAGAATGATTCGACCCACCTGACGGTCCAGACTCAACCGATCGTCGCTCATTCTCCCCCAAAACTGAACCTCATTCCCGCGCGGAAGTTTGCCCGCAGCGCCGGATATCCCAGCACCTCGTTGTAGTGATTGTTCAGCGCGTTATTCACGTTCGCATACGCCGTGATGTGATGATTGACAGCGTACCAGCCGCCGAGATCGAGGCGCGCATAGCCCGCCGCATAGTAGATGGGCGGAATGTATCCGAATTGGAAGTCGGAGTCCGGACGCTGTCCCACTGCGGTGCCGCCGAGAAATCCTCCCCAACGCTGCCGCGTATAGGTCAGCAGTACCATGCCCGCCTGCTTGGGACGCCGCAGCAGCGGAGCTCCCGTGCCGTAAATGCGCGGATCGCAACCGGCATTGGGATCGCAAGGCGGCGCCTGCTGAATCTGGGTTGAGGTGTAGGTGTAAGCGGCGGTCGCCGACAGATGATTGGCAACACGGCCGCTCAATACCACTTCGGCGCCCTGCGCCATGGCGCGATTGAAGTTGACGTATTGGCTGGTGTTGGTATCGGAGTTGTACAAGTACTCGATCTGGTCACGGAACTGATTGTGGAAGTACACTGCGCTGAGCGACACGCGATTGTTGAATAGCGACTGCAGCACGCCGGCTTCGATGGCCCGGTTCTGTTCCGGTTGCAGGTTGGGATTCGGCAATGTGGGGAAAGTCCCGGTGATGCCAAAGGTCTGCTCGAAGCTGGGCTCCTTGATTCCCTCCGAATAGCCAACGTGCAGGCGCGTGCCGCTGAAGACGGTGTTTCCGCGCAGCGCCAGGAACGTCACGGAAGCGCGCGGGCTGACTTTGCCGCCAAAACTGCTGTTGTTGACGTAACCCACGCCGGCGAGAATCGACAGCCGCCGCCACACGATGGTCTGCTGCGCAAACAGATAGTTGTTGAAGCGAAGCCCGTGAGTGGTGGTGATTCCAAAGTCCGAATTGTTGTTGATGTATCCGTTCTCGTCTTCAAAGTTGTAACCCAGCGTGGTCTGCGCCCATGGCCGCGGGCTGTAGATTCCCTGGTAGGCGAAGCCGGCGAGGTTGTACTTGGCCAGGCTGTTGAAGGCGCTGTCGAATGGCCGGTTGGGATCGTCAACCGGGTTCACGTTGAGCGCGACGTGGTGGTACTCGAAGCCGCTGAACTGGTGCTGCCAGGCGCCCGGACCGCTGACCGTGAGATCGCCGCTGGCCAGCAAGTTGTTCTGGTGCGCGTACTGGTTCGGGTCAGGTGGCAGCTCGGGATTTCCGTTGAACCACCAGTTCGACTGAATGCCTGTCCAACTGTTGTAGTGACGCGCGCGCAGACGAAATGCCACGCGATCGGAAAGTCGCACGCCCACATTTCCGCCTTGCAGTGAGTTGGAATAGGCGTCGTTCACTCCCTGGCCTTGGGTGTTGAACTGGTTGGCGAAGACGTTGTAGTCGAAAATTCCGCGCGCTCCCGCCAGCGACGCATAGCCGTTGGCGCTGGAAAAATTTCCGCCATCAGCGCCAAATTGAATTTCCGGCGTGCGCGTGCTGCCGGTCGAGCTCCAAAGCTGCACCACGCTGGTCATGGCGTCCGATCCGTACACCGTGCTCTCGGGGCCGCGTTCCACCTCGAGCCGGTCGATGTTGTTCATGGGAACCACGCCGAAATCGAAGATGCCGCCGGGAGTGTTCACCGGCACGCCATCCACCAGCACCTTGTTGTAATTGGATTCGCCGCCCCGCACGAACAAGCTGGCCAGATTGCCGCGCCGGCCCGTGCTGCTGACGATGGCTCCGGGAATGTAGAGCAGCGCGTCAGGAGCGGAGACGGGATTGATCGTCTTCAGTTGCTCAGCGGTCAGCACTCCGACTGAGGTGCCTGTCTGCTCCGGCGTGGCGGGAGTTGCGGTACCGGAGACGACCACGGTTTGCGCCGTAGTGGTGAGCGTCAGTCGAACGCTGAGGGTTTCCGTCTGCGGAATTGAAACTTGCTGCGACTGCTCGGCGAATCCCGGGGCGAGCACCACCAGCCGATACTGCCCGTCGGCGAGATGCGTGAACGTCGCCGTGCCGTCGCCGGCGGTGGTTTGCACGCCAACTCCGGCGTTATCGGCGACGCGAAACAAGCTGACCTGCACACCGGAGACGCGCTCGCCGGAAGGGCTGTCCACCAATACTTTGAGATCGGATGCAAGAACCGCAGTAGAGCACAGCAATACGACGAGAAATCCACGAATAAGAATGGTCGAGAGACGAACGCTGAACATGACACTCTCCTTTACACGCGAAAGGGGTTTGGTGACGTGGTTCGCGCCGGTCTCCTGGCTGACGAGTTGCGATTTTGCATCGCGGACAGCGGCGGGGCCTTCCCGTTTGCACAGTGGCCTTGCGCCAAGACTCGCTTACAGTTGCGCGGCAGCGCGGGCTTCACACCCGCTTCCCAGTTCCGCCGATGAGACGACGGAACGCGCGAACATTGATTGGCAAGGAACAATCCCGAACCGAACCGACTCAGGATGAGATTCGACTGTACTGAGCGGGGACGCGGGTGTCAATCGGGGCGNNACGAAGATGTTTTTCGCCACGCGCACATAGGCGCGCGAAAACGGTTTGGGAATGAGCATGGCGTCCCACGTCCTCAGGACCCAGGAGTTCTCCACGGCAACGTAGAACGCTGTGATGGGGATGCCGGTCATTCGCGCCAGCATCACCGGGCCTTTCTTGGCGACGTAGCGCGGCCCGCGCGGGCCATCGATGGTGAACGCTACAGCGCCTCCGGCTTTCACCATGGTCTCCATTTCCA
This sequence comes from Acidobacteriaceae bacterium, assembly GCA_003151875.1. Taxonomy (GTDB): domain Bacteria; phylum Acidobacteriota; class Terriglobia; order Terriglobales; family Acidobacteriaceae; genus Bog-257. Next base: position 5,853 of record PLYW01000091.1, on the reverse strand, counting down.
TCAGGCCGCGCTGGCCGCCGCGCGAACTGGAGCCGCGCACCGGCACAAACCCGAAGCGGCGAATCACGTGCGCGATGTACTCACCGTCGCGGCTGAGGCTGGTCAGCACTCCGATGTCGCGATTGCGAAACAGCCAGGTCGCCGGCAGCACACAGCGGTGCCAGAAGGGATAAATGCCGGGGGTAACGTTGTCGAGGCCGCCGATGGAGCCCTCTTCGAACGTGATGGTCATGCGCAGCGTGCGGCCGATCACGCCCACCACCGCGGACGCGATCCACGAAACCAGCGCGATCTGTATCCGCTGCGGGAGCGTGAGGCGGAGCGGGTGAGGTTCCCCGGCGGCTGCGTTGGTTGAATTGGGCACGCGAGAATTCTAACCTGCGTAGCGCATACTCGCGGCAGCTCGTGTCTGTCGAGACTGTTTCCGAGGCCGTTCACAGATCCATGAAGTTGCGAACGATTTGCCGGCCATGCTCGGTGAGCACGCTCTCGGGATGAAATTGCACACCTTCGACCGGGAACTTGCGGTGACGCAGTCCCATGATCACGCGTTCGCCGCCGCGCTCGGCGCAGGTGGCTGAAATTTCCAGCTCATCGGGCAGGCCTTTCTCCTGAACGATCAGCGAGTGATAACGGGTGGCCGTCATGGGCGAAGGAATGCCGCGGAAAATTGATTTGCCATCGTGTTCGACGGAGCTGGTCTTGCCGTGCATGAGGTTGGCGGCACGCACGACTTTGCCGCCGAAGGCTGCGCCAATGGCTTGATGGCCGAGGCACACGCCAAGTAAAGGCACGCGCCCGGCGAAATGGCGGATCAGTTCGATGCTGATCCCGGCATCCTGCGGGGTGCACGGGCCGGGAGAGATCACGATGCGATCGGGATGCAGCGCTTCGATTTCGCCGATCGTGATCTGGTCGTTGCGGCGCACAATGACTTCCTGACCCAGTTCGCCGAAATATTGCACCAGGTTGTAGGTAAAGGAGTCGTAATTGTCGAGAACGAAAACCATGGATTCAGTTTCAAGTTTCAAGTTTCAAGTTTCGAGTAAAGACTCCCAAACCTATGTCTCTCAATAGGCAAGTAGTTTCAAGTTTCAAGTTTCAAGTAAAGATTCCCAACCTATACCTCTCAGCAAGCGAGGGAGTTCATCAGCGCGTTGATGATACGCAGTACCTCTTGTGCTTGAGTTTCGAGATCGTGCGCAATCTCGGAACTCAGGTAATGCAAATCCGCAGCTATCAGCACCTGTGTCTCGACTTCGAGAAGCGATCCTCGGGCCAACGAGAGGAAATGTTTGAACTCCTTCTTCGATAATCGTCCTTGTCCTTCTGCTATGTTGCTTGGCACCGATACAGCCGCGCGGCGCAACTGCGCGGCCAATCCGTACACCTCTTCCTTAGGGAATCCCCGAGTGCGCAGATAGATGCTTTTCACCAGCGCCATCGACTTCTGCCACGCAATCAGCTCTTTGTAGGAATGAGACACCGCTTTACTCCAAACTAGCACGCGCTTTTGCTCGAAACTCGAAACTTGAAACTCGAAACTACCTCTTAGCCACTGATCACTAGCCACTGGCTTCCACCGCCCGCAGCAACGCGCTGGCCTTGTTCATGCACTCCTGGTATTCGCTTTCGGGATCGGAATCGGCGACGATGCCGGCGCCTGCCTGAACATAGGCGCGATTGCGATGCAGAACCATGGTGCGAATGGCGATGCAGGAATCCAGATTGCCTGCGTAATCGGCGTAGAGGACCGACCCTCCGTAGACGCCGCGGCGCACCGGCTCCAACTCCTCGATGATCTCCATGGCGCGCACCTTGGGCGCGCCGCTCAACGTGCCTGCGGGGAAACAGGCGGCCAATGCGTCCAGCGCATCGAGATCGCCGCGCAACTCTCCCTCCAGCGCGGAGACCAGGTGCATGACGTGCGAGTACTTTTCCACGTACATCAACTCGCGCACTTTCACGCTGCCGTATTCGCTCACCCGGCCCAGGTCGTTGCGTCCCAGGTCCACCAGCATCACGTGCTCGGCGCGCTCTTTTTCGTCGGTGCGCAACTTCGCGATCAGTTGTTCGTCTTCGGCCGGGGTTGCCCCCCGCTTGTGGGTGCCGGCGATGGGGCGATATTCCAGCTTTCGCCCCGACACGCGCACCAGCATCTCTGGCGACGCGCCAACGACCTGCATGTCGTCAAGCTTCAGGTAAAACATGTAGGGCGAAGGATTCACCGTGCGCAAAGCGCGATAAATCTGGAACGGCTCGGCGGGCGGCTTGAAGTCCAGGCGCTGGGACAGCACGACCTGGAAAACGTCGCCGGCGGCGATGTACTCCTTGGCCCGGCGAACGCTGGCGACAAATTTGTCGTGCGAGGTGGCGTTGTGGACCTTAATCGGCTTCCTTCGCTCGCTGGTTGACCAGTCAAAATTGTGCGCGCGCACTCCGCGGGCCAGTTTGGCCTCGATCGCGGCAATGTCGGCAAGGGCGCGATCGTAGGCTTTGCGCGGCGACTCCGCGCTTACGTCGGCCGCAGCGATGATGTGCAATTGGTGCCGCAGGTGATCGAACGCCAGCAACCGGTCGTAAAAGGTGAACACGCAATCCGGCAACCCAACGTCGTCTTTGGCACGCTCGGGCAGGCGCTCGAACTGCCGCACCATGTCGTAGGCAAAGTATCCGACACAACCGGAAGTGAAGGGCGGCAAGTTGGGCAGCGTTGCGGGACGATATTGCCGCAGGCAGGCGCGCAAGAATTCGATTACCTTGCCCTGACGGCGTTCCACCGAGGGGCCGCGCCGAATCTCCAGCGAACTGCCGCGGGCGGTGACGACCATTCGCGGCTGCGCGCCCAAGAAGGTGTAGCGGCCGATCTTCTCGCCGCCTTCGACCGACTCCAGCAGAAACGCGTATTTCTGCTTGGCGGCCACGCCCAAGAACGCCCCGACCGGCGTCAGCAAATCGGCGCTCAGAGTTTTGGCCACCGGGATGAGCGAGGCGTCACGGCTGAGTTGCAAGAAGCTCTTGTAGTCGGGAGTCACCATGTGATGTGCGCGAGTTGCTGAGGTTATTGGGATTATACGGGAGCATCGCGAAGTCCAAACCATCCCCAGCCAAACAAAAGAAGCTTGCGTGGGGCACCCGCACATCGCGGAGCCGATACCGGGGCGCGTTGCCCAGTGGCCGTCACAATTGTCGCTGACTTTCCAGAGAAATAGTGAGAACATAAATACAAAGTACGGACGCAAGTCTGTGCATCGCGCACCTCTCCAGAGTCGGGCCCATTTCTCAACCTTGCATTGCGTCGTCAACGAGGCAGGAGGTTTACCATGCGAGATAAAACTGCAAGCGTTTCAACCGCGAAGCCGGACGAAGGCTCGCTCGAATTGACCGAGGAGCTAATTCGTGTACGTGCGTATCAGCTTTACGAGAAACGGGGCTGTGAACACGGTCACGACTTCGAGGATTGGCTGCAAGCGGAAGCCGAAATATTTGGGAAGAAACCCGCTACTGCGGCTGAAGCAGGGGATACGAAAGGCGAGAGCAGGACGGCGGTCGCGTAAAGGCGGCCGTTGGCCACGTTCGTCGATTTCATCGTCGATTTCGTCAAGGGCACCCATTCTCCGGGCAGAACCACAGCCGGGAGGGGTGCTCGTTCGCAGCCAACGGAGCCCTGCGCTGAGCGACCACGGGGGACACGGGCGGTTCCCTGTCACCAAAGAGGCAGCAGTTCCTCCAGCCGTGCCGCCGTCAGCCGCTCTGCTGTAATCGACGCTCCTTCTTTTTTGCCCTGACCCCCATCGCAAAAAGCACAATCATGGGAGCAAAAACCAGCACTGGTATTGGCCACAATACTGAGCTTAATAGCTTCCTCATATTTTCACCTTCGCCACCTCAGTCCCGATGCCATCGCGAGGGCTTTCGGGCAAGGCGCTCCCTTCCGTTCGGGCGTTCACGGCNNCGTCACACAAAAGCGGTGATCTGCGTCACACATCAATGTTAAGGGTCGGAATCGAGGTAACTGGGCGCCCTGCGATGCAGGCAACCAAGCCGGGGGTCGCTGCTGACGGCGACGTCTCCCGCGGCAAGGGATTCCCGTTTTCTACAGGCTAAAGAACGCCAACCGGCGTAGCCTTTTGCGCCAGGCCATGGAGCTTCCTTGGATCGTAGAGGAAGGGTGACCCAAACTGCTCGGCCAGTTTCTTGGCAACCTCGTCGGGCGCTAAAGGTTTGCTGAAGTAATAGCCTTGAATCTCGTCGCATTGATGGGCCCGCAGGAACGCCATTTGTGCCGCAGTTTCAACTCCTTCGGCAATTACCTTGAGATTCAGACCTTTTGCCATGCTGATGATGGCCGCGGTGATGGCCGCATCATCCGAATTCAGCACCACATCCTGCACAAAGGAACGGTCAATCTTGAGCTTACTGACCGGAAACTGCCGCAAATAGCTCAGGCTGGAGTAGCCGGTGCCGAAGTCGTCAATGGCCAGTTTCAACCCCATGCTGCGCAATTCTTCTAGCATCGGGAAGATAACGTTCACGTTAGACAGCAAAGCGCTTTCGGTAAGCTCCAGTTCGAGGTATTCCGGGGAAAGCCCGGTTTCGGACAGTACGTTCTTGACGACGGCAAGGAAGTCGCCTTGGCGAAACTGAACGGCTGACACATTCACCGCTACCGGCACGGCAAAAAAACCCTGATCGTGCCATTCTCGCACCTGAGAGCAGGCTTCTCTGAGCGCCCGGCGACGGCATCGGCCCGGAGGTCATAGCGGAGGGTGTTGCAGCTCTGCAGGCGGTTGCCGAACTTGACGGTGGTCTGGAGTTCGAAACCCATTATTACGACTGGGGCTCCGAACGGTACCTTCGCCAAGGAGTGATGATGCCTTCCGACGCATTGAAGGTATTGGAGGCCGGCGGTTTTAACGCGATCCTGCTTGGCCCGGTGGGCGATCCACGTGTGGCTGACCACATAACGCTGTGGGGTATGTTGCTTCCCATTCGCCAGGGCTTTGACCAGTACATCAATCTTCGTCCTATACGGCTGCTCCAGGGCGTCACTGGGCCGCTGGCCATGAAAGGTCCCGAGGACATTGATATTGTCTGCATTCGCGAGAACTGCGAAGGCGAATACTGCGGAGTTGGCGGACGCGTGTACCAGGGAACTCCGCAGGAGTCGGCGGTGCAGACGGCAGTCTTCACGTACCGCGGCACGGAGCGCGTTATGCGCTATGCCTTCGAGTATGCGCGCCGGCACGGACGCAAAAAAGTGACCAGCGCGACCAAGTCCAACGCCATCAACTACAGCATGGTCTTCTGGGACGACGTTTTCCGCGAGGTTTCCGCCAGATATCCGGATGTGCAACCCGAACAGCAGTTGATCGATTCGCTGTGTGCGCGTTTTGTCACCGCGCCGGAGAGTCTGGATGTAGTGGTGGCCTCGAACCTGTTCGGTGACCTCGTCACCGATCTGGGCGCGGCCATTGCGGGCAGCATGGGACTGGCGCCGAGCGCGAACCTCAACCCCGAGGGCCATTACCCAAGCCTGTTTCAGGCAATCCACGGCTCGGCCCCCGGCCTCGCGGGCAAGGGCATCGCCGATCCTGTCGCCACAATCTGGTCAGTCGCGATGATGCTGGACCATCTGGATGAAACGGAACTTGGCACGGTAGTGTTGGGGGCGGTGGAAAGCGTGATCGCTGCACGAAAGGTTCGCACGTCGGACCTTGGCGGGAGCGCTACGACAAGGCAGATGGGGCAGGCGATCATCGCCACACTGCGGAAGCCAGTACCGATCCGGTGAAACTTCCTCCAAGCGGACTTCGCGGGCGTCAGGCATTCCAGTTCGGCGGAATGGGCGTT
>PLYW01000180.1:2938-6718 GCA_003151875.1 Acidobacteriaceae bacterium | reverse complement strand
AGGGATCGTGGAAAAAGCTTCTTCTTCGACCGTTTTTGTGGGGTAATGCAGATGTTGTCATTGACAGAACGATTCGGGCAGCAGTCCGAAACTCACTATGGAAGATGCCACTTTTGCCAATTTTTAGCTTCCGGTCACCGGTCCGCATGGGCGCCGAATTGGTTTCGCACCGCCCACGTCGCAAGCTGACTGCTGCAGCGGTGCTGTGCCTGATGGGCTTGCTGGCCAGCGCTCCGGCATCCGCGGTGACCCACGCCAAGCTGCACCGGACCCGTCATCCTGTTCTCAATTCCAGCGTTCATTGGCGTTTCAGCCAATATACCCCGCGAATGTATCCCGGCTCGCATGACATGCTGGTGAACGAGAACGTAGAGCTGAACCGCCTGCAACTGCCACGAATCGCCGATGAGGGAGAGCTCATACGGTACGAGGTGGCGCAGGTACTGGTCCCGGTGACGGAGACAGAGGCGCTGAAGCTGGCGGCCGACCTGCCGGAGAGCCGGCGCTACTGCCGGCCGTGGACGCGTGACTTTCTGCAGGATTTCACCCAGGCCTACTACGAACACTTCCACACTCCCTTGCAGGTCAATTCGCTGGTGCGCACCATGGAGCAACAGGGACGGCTGCGGCGTCACAATCGTTACGCGGCGCCGGAATGGGGCGACACCGCTTCCACCCACTTGACCGGAGTTACCTTCGACCTGTCGCGCCGCGGCTTGACCGTCGAACAGTACGCCTGGATCCTGGTTTACATGCTGCCCCTGAAAGCGGCGGGGGTGATTGACCCGATCGAGGAGAGCCAGCCCGTCCTACATGTGGTGGTTTTCGAGAAATACTCCGAGCGTTTGGAGCAGAAGGACACCTGGTCAGAGGCCAACGAACCTACCGAAGCCAGTGTGCTGACGAGCACCGGCGCCAGCCAACCGTAGCCGTCAGTTTTCAGCCGTCAGCTATCAGCTTAAGTCCCGCTCTTCGCCTTTCGCTCTTCCCTTTCGCCAGCCCGCAACGCGCCAGCCGAAGGATTGAATGTTCTTGCACGCCTTCGGCGCAGCCTTTGTGCTTATTGCAGTCTACCGTCCTTGCAATTTAGGTGCCCATACAACGCCAGAGCACAATCTTGATTCCTATTGCTTACCGCAGCTTTGCTGCCCGGAGGTGACAAGGATGCTTTGGACAATTTTTGCGATTCTGTTGATTCTGTGGTTGTTGGGATTTGGTTTCCACATTGCAGGAAGCTTGATCCACCTGTTGTTGGTGGTGGCGGTGATCGTGTTGATCATCAATTTGGTGACGGGACGAAGAACGGTGTAGCGACTCGGGTAGTTGGTCGTGCGTCCGCGTCGCCGGCTGAAGCGCACTCTGACTCCTAGCCCCTAGCCCCTGCCCCCTGGTTGCCCTCACTCGCTCCGCAACGCCTTCATGGGATCTACCAAGGCGGCACGGCGCGCGGGAATGAGAGCTGCCAGCGAAGCCACCGCGCCGACCAGCAAAGTTCCCATCACGAGCGTGAGGGGATCGCTGGGACTGACTCCAAACAGCACGCTACGCAATAGCCGCGCCAGCAGCAGCGAGACCGGCAGACTTACGGCGATGCTGATCCCGGCAAGCCACAGCACATCCACCAAAACCAGCCGCATGACGCTGCCGCGTTGCGCGCCCAGGGCCATGCGAATCCCGATTTCGCGGGTGCGTTGCTCGGTCGCGTAGGCGAGCACGCCGTACAGGCCGATGGCGGCCAGCAGAATCGCCAGCCCGCCGAAGCTGATGGCCAGCAAGGCAGTCAGGCGCTCGACGGAAAGATTGTCGGCAATCTGCGCGTCCATGGTTCGCAGATCGCTCAGCGCCAGTTTGGAGTCGAGTTGCTGCATGGCGCCACGAATGCCGGAGAGCGCCGCGTCGGGCGGCTGCCAGGTGCGCACCAGGAACACCAGCCCACTAGGATTGTCGAGTTGAAAGCGCGGGCGATACACGGTGCGCTTGATGTCGTCGCGCACCCGCGCGTGGCGCGTGTCTCCGACCACGCCAATGATCTCGGTGTCCTTCTTCTGTCGCGAACCGCCGAAGCCGATGAAGTGGCCGAGAGCGTTCTGCGGAGTGCCAAAGAAGTGGCGCGCAAAGGCGACATTCACAATCGCGACATTGGGCTTGCCCATGACATCGTCGTCGCTAAAGTCGCGCCCGGCCAGCAGGGGCGTTTGCATGGTTGCGAAATAGCCGGGAGTTATCGCCGGCTGCTCGACGTCCATGTCTTCGTCTTCACGGTCGTTGTATCCGGCGATCACGATGTTGCCGGCGTCGTTGGTGTCAGCCAGGTCGGGGTCGTCGGTTCCGGCAACCGCGCGCGTGCCCGGCAGCGACGACAGCATCTGCAGGACGCGGTGGTGCAAGGGGAAAACCTGCTCGGGCTGATAACCCGACAGGCGCGGGTTGATGCCGAAGCTGACCAGATGGTCGGTGGCGAAGCCGACATCGAGCGTGCGCAGGTTGTGCAGCGTGCGAACGAACAGGCCGGCCCCGACCAGCAGCAGCAGGCTGAGTCCGATCTGCACCGCAACCAACGCGCGGCGGAAGCGCAACTGACTGCCCGCGGACGTTGTACTCTGCTGCTTGAGCGAATTGGCGAGATCGGGATGCAGGAAGCGCAAGGCCGGCGCCAGACTAAACAGCACGCTGACGACCAGCGCCAGCGCGAAGGTGAAGAGCAGGATGCGCGTATCCAAACTGGACGAAAACGGCAGGTCGGTCGCGGGGTCGCCGGCAATGCGGTGAATGAGCAAGGATGAGACGGCGGGCGCGAGAAGCAGACCCAGCGCGCCGCCGAGCAGGCCGAGCAGCAAGCCCTCAGCAAGCAACTGGCGGATGATCTGCCAGCGGCCCGCACCCATGGCATAGCGCACCGACATCTCGCGCACNNAGCAACAAAAGGACCACCATGCCCATCACGATCATCACGGGCGTGCCGATCTGGTCGCGCAGCGGCGAGAAACCGCGCGCGCTGCCCAGCACCTGGATATGCGATTCGTCGAGATAAGTGCGCCGCAGCCGCTCGGAGGCGTTGGGGATCTTGGCCAGTTCAGCCGCGCGCAGGGCATGCCACAGCGGTTGCAGACTGGCTTCGGCCTGGGTGCGAGTGACGCCAGGCTTCAGCCGGCCCACGACCATCATCCAGTGCGAGTTGAAGTCGTCCAGGTCTTGCCAGCGCGGCGTGATGATGTTCTTGGTGGTGAGCGGGACAAAGACCTCTTCGGTGGCGCCGGCGACGACGCTGTGGAATCCCGGCGGCGCGACGCCCACGATGGTGAACGGATGTGCGTTGATGAGCAGGGTCCGGTTGATCACGCCGGGATCGGAGCCGAACTGCCGCTTCCAGTAATTGAAGCTGAGCACGACCACCGGGCTGCTGTTGGGTACATCGTCGGCGGGAACGAACAGGCGCCCCATCGCCGGCTGCAGGCCCAGCGCCTGGAAGTAGTTTCCGGAAGCCAGCTCGCAACCCACCAGATCAGGCTTGTTGTTCCATTGCACGCTTACGTTCTGCAAGTCGCTGGCGATCAGGTTGTCGAAGACGCTGTTCTGGTCGCGCAGGTCGCGGTACATGGGATAGGAGAAATAGTCGTGATCGTCGCCGCCGAAGGTGTTGAAGTGGCCGCGCGTGGAGCCGGTGAATTCCAGCCGCACCAGTTGCTCAGGATGGCTCACCGGCAAAGCGCGCAGCAGCGCCTGGTCCAGCAAGGTGAAGATGGCGGTGTTGGCGCCAATGCCGAGCGCCAAAGTGACGAC
>PLYW01000180.1:0-2869 GCA_003151875.1 Acidobacteriaceae bacterium | reverse complement strand
ACTGGCTACTGATTCCTACTCCGTCCGCAGGGCTTGCATAGGTTCAATGGAGGCCGCACGGCGGGCCGGCAGATAACTTGCCAGCAGCACAGTCGCCACCAGAATGGCCACAGCCGCAATCCAAGGCAGAGGATTCAACATCCCGACCTTGAATAACAGGCTGGAAAAAATGCGGCTGGACGCCAGCGCCGCCAACGCGCCGAGAATTACTCCGACGAGGGCCAGTCGCAGGCCTTGCAGCAACACCAACTGCATCACTTCGCCACGCTGTGCGCCCAGCGCCAGGCGCACCCCGAGTTCGCGGGTGCGCATCCGCACCGAATAGCTGATGACGCCGTAGAGCCCCAGCGCCGCCAGCAGCAACGCCAGTCCGGCAAACATGGTCAGCAGAAGCACCACGAAGCGGCGTCCGATCAGCGACTCGTCCACGCGCCGCTCCATAGTCTTCACGTCATAGATGGGGACGCTGGAATCCACCGAGCGCACGGCCGCCGCCAGGTCGCCCTTCAAGTCCGCGGGCGAACGTGAACTGCGCACCACGATTGCGGTTGACAACTGCGGCGCCTGGGCGGCGGCGAAATAGTAAAAGCCCTCGTTGGTGTCAGACTCCAGTGACGTGGCGCGGGCGTGGCCCACCATGCCGACCACGGTGTACCACGGTCCCTTCACGCGATCGTCGAATCCGATGTGCTCGCCGATGGGGTTTTTCCCCGGCCAATATTGGCGCGCAAGCACAGTGTCAACAACGGCGACCCGTTCCGTGCCCTGATGATCTTGAGGAACGAATTCCCTTCCCATCATCAGCGGCACACCCAAGGTGGAGAAATATCCCGGCGAGACGACCTGGACATTGCCGTGCGGTCCCGGATCGTTCGGTCCGGCGGGGCTTCCCTGGATGAAAAAGCTGGCGGAGCCTCCCTGGTTGTCGAAAGGTACCGAGTCGGCGAGCGCCGCGCTGCTCACGCCGGGAATGCCGTGCAACCGGTCTTGCAGCGCGCGGTAGAACGCTGCGACCTTCGCGTCGCTGGCATCCTGCGCCGCCGTCGCTGCCTTGGCAGCGGCGTCCTTGGCGGCTGCGTCCTTGACCGCCGATGCGCTGGTCACCGGCGGTTTCACGCCGTACACCGACTGAGGCAATGAGAAGCGCGCCGAGAGCAAGCCGCTGGGCTGGAAGCCGGTCTCGACTTGCTCCAGCGCCTTGAGGCTGGTCAGCAGCAGGCCCGCGCCGGTAAGTAGCAATAGAGAGAGCGCAATCTGCGCCACCACCAGCGCCGAGCGCGCGCGCTGATGCATGATGCTGCCGGTGCCCGAGCGGCCGCCCTCCTGCAATGCGTTGAACCAACCCGGCTGGGTACGCTGCCAGGCCGGAACCAGCCCGCACAGCAGCGAGCACAGCACCGCAATGCCAGTTACAAACAGCAACACCGGCCCGTGGAAGGACGGGTGAATGTGTGTGCCCAGCATGTCGGGCAGATAGCGCAGCAACAGTGGCGCCGTCGCCATCGCCACTACGAAGCCAAGCGCGACTCCGGCGACGGTCAACACGATGCTTTCCACCAGCGCCTGGCGCAGCAGGCGGACGCGCTGCGCCCCCAGAGCCACACGGATGGCCAAATCGCGCTCGCGCCCCGACGCTCGCGCCATCTGCAAACCCGCAATGTTGGCGCATGCGATGAGCAGCACCATGCCCACCGCGATCAGCAGCATGGTCAGCGGCTTGCGCAGATTGCCGCCGATGAATTCCGTTAGCGGCATGGAGAACATTCCCCATCCGCTGGCCCGGCTGAAGTTGTTGCTGCCTTCCGAGGCGATGTTCTCCTGCGCTTTGCGATCGAGATAGGCATTCGCCTGCTGCAGGGTTACGCCCGGCCGCAATCGCGCCACGCCAAACAGGTTTTCGTTGTGGCGATAGTCGGGATCGTGATAGCGCGAAGGCGGCAACGCGATCGGCACCCAGAGCTCTGCCTGGTTGGGCCAGTTGAACGACGGCCCCATCACGCCTACGACGCGATACGCCTGATTGTTGAGCATCATGGTCTGGCCAACGATGTTGGGATCGGAGCCGAAGCGTTTCTGCCACGCGCGATACGACAGCACGGCTTCGTTCGCGCCGCCGGGCTGGTCCTCTTCCGGGGTGAACACGCGCCCCAGGTAGGGGCGGACATCGAACGTGTCGAACCAGCCGAAGGAAACTTTGGCGCCATTCAGCAATTCAGGATTGCTGTTCTCGCGGGCGTAATTGAAGCTGCCAGCCTGCATGACTGCGCCTGACGAGAAGATGTTCTTGCCGTCGGCTGCGTCGCCAAAGTCGGGCGCCGACAGGCTGATGTTGTTGAGGTCGGGCATGGCCCCGTAGCGGGCCCGCAGCGCCACCAATCCGCCGGCATGAGGAATACCGCTGGGATTCAGCAGCACCGCGTTGGTGACCGAGAACACCGCGATGTTGGCGCCGATGCCCAGGGCGAGCGTCAACACCGAGACCGCGGCGAACCCCGGCGACTTGCGTAGTTGACGCAGCGCGTAACGAATTTCCTGCAGAATGGTGTGCATACATTAGCCTTTGGCAGTTAGCAATTAGCGGTCAGCAATCAGCAATCAGCATTCGGCCCGTTCGCTCTCAGGCAATTCCCTGTCGAACCCGCTGTGATCGAGCATCTCAGACCTGACAGCTGATAACTGCCTTTTATGACAGTGCAAGGTGCTGGCCACGCTGGGGAGCCGAGTTCTCAGCGACTTAGAGGTGGTGGGATGGTTTGGAATGTCCGCCAGCGCAACGCCGATGTTCGTAAGCGGACAGAAACATGGGCGTTAGCGGACCAAAAAACACGAAAGCCCAGCGGTAAGCTGGGCTTTTCTCAATCTCAATTCT
>PLYW01000366.1:4682-31050 GCA_003151875.1 Acidobacteriaceae bacterium | reverse complement strand
ACTAACAAGATCTACGTCGCCAACTACTGCGGCAACGATTCCACCTGCCCCTCCTACCCGCCCTTTCCCTTTGGGACGGTGACCGTGATCGACGGGGTGACCCTCTCCACCGCCACAGTCTATGTCGGGAATTCTCCCTACGGTTTGGATGTGAACTCAATAACCAACAAGGTTTACGTTGCCAACCAGTGCGGCAACGATCCCTACTGTGGAAGCACCGCCAGTATGACGGTGATCGACGGCGCGACCCTGGCCACCACCGATGTCGGCATCGCCGGATTTTACCCTGAGGTGGTCGCGGTCAATTCGGTCACCAACAAGATTTACGTCCCCAGCTTTTGCTATGGCGATTCTTTCTGCGGAGGAGGCCCCGGGGCGGTGACGGTGATTGACGGTGCTACCCTTTCCACCAGCAACACTGCCGCCGGGGACAAGCCCTACAGCATAGCGGTCAATTCCGCCACCAACAAAATCTACGTCGCAAATCACTGCGGCATCGGTTCCCCCTGCAACGGGACCGTGACCGCGATCGACGGGGTGACCCTCGCGACCACCAACGTTGGCGTCGGGTCTATCCCCAACGCCGTGGCGGTCAACCCAGCCACCAATAGAATCTACGTCCCAAACGTTTGCGGCAACGATTTCTCCTGCCGCAGGTCCAACGGCACGCTGTCGGTGATTGATGGCACTCCCCCCACCGCTCTGCAATTTGTTCCGCTGAGCCAGCCCTGTCGTGCTGTGGATACCCGACCGGGGCAAGGTGGCGGTGGTCCGATTCCAGGTGGCACATTCCAGAACTTCCCCATTTCCGGCGAGGGCAGCTGCACGACACTGCCGAACGCAGCGGTTTATTCCATGAACGTCACGGTGGTTCCGGGCCCAACCCTGGGCTACCTGACGGTGTGGCCCGCGGGACAGGCGCAGCCTTTGGCTTCTACCTTGAACTCGCTGGATGGCCGCATCAAGGCCAACGCCGCGATCGTGCCGGCGGGCACCGGCGGAGAGATCAGCGTCTACGCCACCCACACGACCAATGTCATCCTCGACATCAACGGCTACTTCGCGCCGGTGTCTGGTTCCACCTACGCCTTCTTTCCGCTGCCGCCCTGCCGGGTTGCCGACACGCGCGACAGCAGTTATCCCCCGGGCCTGGGACCGCCGTTTCTGGCAGCCGGCCAGGAACGGGCTTTCCCAATGCTGGATGCCACGGGCTGCAACATCTCCTCCAGCGCTGCCGCTTATTCCCTGAACTTCACCGTCATGCCACACGGAAGGCTGGGTTACCTGACGGCTTGGCCCACGGGTCAAATCCGGCCCACGGTTTCCACGTTGAATGACTTCCTTGGCCGGGTCATCGCTAATGCCGCGATCGTGGTTACAGGCGCGGATGGCGAGGTCTCGGTTTACCCGACGGATGACACCGACGTAGTCATCGACATCAACGGCTACTTCGCAGCGGCGGGAAGCGGGGGACTCTCGCTGTACGGGGTACAGCCCTGCCGGGTCATCGACACGCGCACGGTAGGCAGCGGTCGGCCCTTCAGCGGGACCCTTCCGGCGGATGTAGTGGATACCGGGTGTGCAGCCTCCAGCCTGGCGCAGGCGTATGTCTTCAACGCCAGCGTCGTACCGCCAGGCGGGCTGGGCTTTCTGACCCTGTGGCCGGACAGCCAACCGAGACCGCTGGTTTCGACGCTGAATGCGCTGGACGGGTCGATCTCGTCGAACATGGCCATCGTGCCCACTGGCAACGGATGGGTCGATGCCTTCGCGAACGGGCTCACGCAACTGATTCTCGACATCTCCAGCTACTTTGCGCCGTAGCATTGAAGCCCACAAGGACGCGGCAAAGAAAATGACTTTGCCGCGTCCTTGTACGTCGAGCAGTCACTTTTGCTGATCGTCGCTGTTGCGTGCCCCCAAGGCTTAGTGGCGCAGCAGGCGCCGGTCGCTTCCGCCCAAACGCCGCCGCAGTTCCCGTGCTCTACCATGGCAGTTCCGCGAATCGACACGGAGGTGGGTTCTCCGAGCATGCCAAACGTTACTCCGGGATGATTCCGCTCTTCGAGTACTCATCTCGTGCCATCTCGGAGTGCTGCGATTGCGAATCAAGGCAGAGGATCCTCCTTCATCTCGGGAGGGAGGCGCTGGCTGAGAATGCATATTGGGTCTTGGCGAAGGCAGGCATCAGAAAGATCTGCCTGCATGATGCTCGTCATACTTTCGGTTCGCTCTTGATACAGAGTGGCGCGACGCTGGCTTATGTGAAGGAACCGATGGGCTATTCCTCAATCCAAGTCACGGTCGACATTTATGGCCATCTCATTCCGGGCGCCGACATTTCCTTCGTGGACCGGCTTGATGTTGGCTGCCAAACAGAAGATCAAACAACCCCGCAAAAAAACGCAAACCAGGCGCAAATGGCGCTTTCACGGGCTGATGGTATTTCCCCGGAAGTTATTGATTCAATTGGTGGCGGCGGCAGGACTCGAACCTGCGACCTACGGATTATGAGACCGTCGCTCTAACCACCTGAGCTACACCGCCAAAGGTCATACGCGGCCCGCCGCGCGGGGCCGCAGAGGACGCGAACAGAGAGCCCGCTGCGCGCCGGAGCGCGTAAAAACGCTTACGGCGCCCGATCACAGGAAAGGCCGGACGTGACCGCGTCCAGCCCACTCTCGATTCTAGAAGCGGCCCTAGGGGCTGTCAAACCGCAGTTCACACCAGAATTCCACACCAGACGCGCCGCCGATGATCAGAACGCACGATCTCGTCGAAATCTGTAACCCTGCTGTAATCGAGAAGTGTAAAACTTCAAGATTCGCGCGCGAACGCGGAACAGATGCGATCCCTTACAATGTGCGGGAAATAGGAGTCATGCGCGATCATCTTGCAGTTCGACCATTTCGGCCTCCGACAGAAAGCCGCTGGCTTCCCCAGGGTTTCCGTCGGAGACTGGTGATGTTCGGGCTTGCACTCGCGGCCTTGCTCGCAACCGGTTTGGCGCAGGATGGCCCGGCCGGCGACGCGTCGCAACCGCCTGCCCCCGGTCCCATGGCAACTTTCTTCGAGCACTCGCAGACCTCGAAGTGGTGGGTTTCCGGGCAGGCGAATTTCGTCTTTCAGGCGCACGGCGATTTCTACGCCCAGTACAGCGGCCCCAACAGTTTTAAGAACCGTGGCGAGACTGCCACCTCGCGGGTGCTGACCTTCTTCAGCGGCTACGAATTCAACCCCAACACCATGGCCTATCTCGATGTCGAGGAATCTGGCGGCAAAGGACTAAGCACCGCGCTGGGGATGGCCGGCTTTACTAATCTTGACGTGGTGCGCAATCCTTCCATCGGAACCGCGCCCTATATCGCGCGGCTGATGATGGAGCAGATCGTTCCGCTGTCGCAGGAGAAAATCGAAGTGGAGCGCACCGAGTTGTCACTGCCAACCCAGGTCCCGGTGCGGCGATTGGAAATGCGCTTCGGAAAGTTTTCGCTAGCCGACTTCTTCGACCTCAACCTTGGCGGCACCGACAGCCACTACCAGTTTCTGAACTGGGTCATCGACAACAATGGCGCCTATGATTACGCGGCCGATACCCGCGGCTACACCGTCGGCGCCATCCTTGACTATGAAGACCGCAACTGGGGCCTGCGCCTCGCGGAGACGTTGATGCCGAAGATCGCCAACGGCCCCGCACTCGATGCCGACGTGGCGCGGGCTCGCGCCGAGAACATTGAACTGGAACTGCGGCCGAAGCTGCTGAAGAACAAAGACACGACCATCCGCATTCTGAACTACGTCAATCACGCCAACATGGGCGATTACCAGCAGGCGGTGCAGCTTTATCGGGACCATGTCACGCCCACGCCCGACGTTACCGTCACTCGCAAGCAGGGGACCATCAAGTATGGCTTCGGATTGAATTTCCAGCAGGAGGTGTCGAGCGACATTTGGGCGTTCGGCCGCTGGGGATGGAACGAAGGACAACACGAGTCGTTTGCCTACACCGAAGATAACGAAGGTGTGGAGTTGGGGGCGTACGCGAAGGGCACGCGCTGGCACCGCAGCCTCGACCGCGCCGGAGTGGCATTCGTCTCCAGCGGTATCTCGAAAGCGCATCAGGAATATCTGGCCGACGGCGGCCTGGGATTTCTCCTGGGCGATGGCGGGCTCACCTACGGCCGCGAAACCATCGAGGAAGCTTTTTATACCACGCACATCTGGCGCGGCGCGTTCTTCGCCTTCGACTTGCAGCATATCAACAATCCCGGATATAACCGCGTCCGCGGGCCAGTGACCGTGCCTGGGTTGCGGCTGCATCTGGAATTCTAAGAGCAGTTGTCAGTAGCCAGTTGTCAGTTGCCAGTTGGCTACACAGGCTTTGTAATCCTGAGCAAGGAGCGAAGCGACAAGTCGAAGGACCCCTATGCTGCCCATGCAATTTCCAGCGGCAGGTTTTTGCAACTGACGACTGGCAACTGACGACTGGCAACTGACGACTGACAACTGACTTGGTAAACTAGTCAGGCAATGATCCTCCCGTTCGTTCGCGAACTCTTCGCGGACGTGGAAAAGTCTTCCGCCTTTGGGCGTGCGGTAACCCGGGTAAAGGGTGGCGCGGGGCGGACTCGTGTCTCCGGACTCACTCCCACGGGCAAAGCCCTCTTCTACACGCTGTTGCATCGCGCTACTTCGCGGCCCGTCATCGTCATCGTTTCTGACAACCGCGCGGTGGATGAATTGCTGCCGATCGTGCGCTCCCTCGGCGATCTGACGGGCGCAGTCGCGCCCGACGCGGTCATCGGCTTGCCCGCCTACGACGTGCTGCCATTCGAGAACCTGTCGCCTCATCCTGAAATTCAGGAGGCCCGCGCCACCGCCCTGTGGAAGATTGCCACCGGCGCCGCCAGCGTGGTGATTACGCCGCTGGCCGCGACAGCCATGCGTTTACGCAGCGCCGAATTTTACGCCGACTTGGCCAAGGTGGTGCGACGCGGCGAGATGATCGATCCCGAGCGCCTGGTCGAGCACCTGCGAATCGTAGGCTACAACCAGGTGGACGTGGTCGAGATGCCGGGCGAGTTCGCGCATCGCGGCGGCCTGCTCGACGTGTATTCGCCGGAGATGGACCGGCCGGTCCGCATCGAACTTTTCGGCGATGAAGTGGAGTCCATTCGCAAGTTCGATCCTGGCACTCAGCGCTCGGCGGCGGTGACCGAAGAAGCCATTCTGCTTCCCTTGACGGAAACGCCCGTGGAAGAAGAGACGCTGGCTGCGATCAATGCACGGCTCTCCGGCGCCCGATTGGTGGGGGACGAGCAAGCGATCGAGGATGCGGTCCGCGCAACCGGCGTTGCCGTGTTTCCGGGCTGGGAACTCTACGCCCCGGCGGCCGGAGCGAAAGAGCACTTCTTCGACGATCTGCTGCCGGGCGCGACTATCGTTCTCGACGAACCTGACGCTCTGAACGTCGCGCACGATGCCTGGTGGACGAAAGTGACTGAGGCGCACGAACGCAGCCTCATCGGCAATCTGGTTCGTCCGGAAAATCTGTATCTTACGCCGGAACAATGGAGCGAGCGCTTGCAGTACGCAGCTACCATCGCCGTCGAACAACTAGGGATCGAAGGCGCCGACGACGAAGAACATCTCACGCTGCAAACCCAACCGACCACGCGCTTTCACGGCTCGGTCGCTGCCATGACCGAGGAAGTCGGACGCCTCGCGCGGGAAGGCAAGCGCGTCCTCTTTGCCGTCTCCAGCACAGGCGAGGTCGAACGTCTGGCCGGCGTCTTCAATGAGTACAACTTGTCGTTCCGCATCGGCAGCCGCACTCCCAAGCCGGGCAGCGAAGTGTATGTGGACGAGTCTTCGTACTTCGCGGAAGAGGTAGAGGCCACAACCATCGTGAAGGCGTATGTGCCCGAAGGGGTCATCCTGCCTGAGGCGAACCTGGTCCTCTTCGGGGCGCGTGATCTGTTCGATGAGCCGGAGGTTTCCCTTGCCCATCCGCAACGGCAGAAGTCCAAAGTCTCGGCATTCCTCTCCGACTTCCGCGATCTGGCCATCGGCGATTACGTGGTGCACGTCGAACACGGCATCGGGCAGTACCAGGGACTAAAAGAAATTCCGCAGGAAGACGGCGGCACCGTCGAGTTCATGGTCCTGGAATATGCCGAGGGTGCGCGCCTGTATGTTCCGCTTACCCGGCTGGACCTGGTGCAGAAGTACCGCTCCTCTGAAGGCGTGAAACCCGTGCTGAATCGGCTGGGCACGCAGCAGTGGCAAAAGACCAAGGCGCGCGTGAAGAAGGCCATGCAAGACATGGCCGAAGAGCTGCTGAAACTTTACGCCGTGCGCAAGACCGCCGAGGGACATGGGTTTGCCGCCGACAGCGAGTGGCAGCGGGAGTTCGAGGGCGCCTTCGAGTTCAGCGAAACCGAAGACCAGATGAGCGCGATTGTTGACGTCAAGCGCGACATGGAGTTGGCCACGCCCATGGACCGCCTGCTCTGCGGCGATGTGGGCTACGGCAAGACCGAAGTCGGGATGCGCGCGGCCTTCAAAGCGGTCAGCGACAATCGCCAGGTCGCGGTGTTGGCGCCCACCACGGTGCTCGCCTTCCAGCACTACAACACTTTCCAGCAGCGCTTCGCAGCCTTTCCCATCAAGATCGACATGCTCAGCCGCTTCCGCACCGCTAAGCAGCAGAAGGAAACCATCGCCAAAGTCGAGGCGGGCCAGGTGGACATCGTCATCGGCACTCATCGGGTGCTGTCGAAGGACGTCAAGTTCAGCGACCTCGGGCTGGTCATCGTGGACGAAGAACAGCGCTTCGGCGTTCGCCACAAGGAGCGGCTGAAGCAGCTTCGCAAAGAGGTGGACGTGCTCACCATGTCGGCCACGCCCATTCCGCGCACCTTGCACATGTCGCTGCTGGGGCTGCGCGACATGAGCGTGATCGAGACGCCGCCCAAAGACCGCATGGCGATTCAAACCGTGGTGGCAGCATGGGACGAAAAGCTGCTCCGCTCGGCGATCGAGAAGGAGTTGGAGCGCGGCGGGCAAGTTTACTTTGTGCACAATCGCGTGGAAAGCATCTACGAGATCGCCGACAAGCTGCGCGAGATGGCGCCGCAGGCGCGCATCCTGATCGGCCACGGCCAGATGGCGGAGAGCGAACTGGAGCGCGTCATGCTTGCGTTCATGCGCCACGAAGCCGACATTTTGGTGGCCACCACCATCATCGAGAATGGCCTCGACATTCCGCTGTGTAACACCATCATCATCAACCGCGCTGACCGCCACGGGCTTTCGGAGCTGTATCAGTTGCGCGGACGGGTTGGCCGCTCTGACCGCCGGGCGTACGCTTATCTGCTCATTCCCCCCGACCGCGAACTCAGCGACCTGGCAAGAAGGCGGCTGGCGGCGCTCAAGGAGTTCAGCGATCTGGGCGCAGGCTTCAAGATTGCGGCGCTCGATCTGGAATTGCGGGGCGCGGGAAATCTGCTGGGCGGCCAGCAGAGCGGCCACATCGAGGCGGTCGGTTTCGAGCTTTACACCACCATGCTGGAGCGCACCGTGCGCGAGCTGAAGGGTGAGGTGCAGCCGGAGACCGCCGAAACGCAGTTGAACCTGGGGCTGAACATCCGCATTCCCTCCGATTACATCCCAGAAGAGAACCAGCGGCTGCGCATGTACAAGCGCGTCGCCGGCGTGGAGACAGAGGCGCAACTGGAGGATGTCGCCGGTGAGTTGGGCGACCGTTACGGCACGCCGCCTCCGCCGGTCCGCAGCCTGCTGGAGTATGCAATTCTAAAATTGCTGTCGCAGCGTATCGGTGTGGCGCAGATTGAGCGCCGCCGTGAGGCCGTGAGCATCCGGTTTACCGAGAGCGCCTCGGTCGATCCGGAGCGCCTGGCCCGATTCGTCGCCGGAGAACCGGGAAGCCAGTTCACGCCGGCGGGCGTGCTGAAGTTCACGCTGAAAGAGAAACAGCCGGAACAGGTGCTGGCGCGGCTGAAGTCGTTGCTCGAACTGTTGGCGGGAGAGCAGCAGGCGGTCGCGTGATACGTTAGCTGTTCATTTACCGCACGAGGATCCATGAAAAAGCAGGTTTGCAAGGTGGTTTTTCCGGCGGCGGGACTGGGTACGCGATTTCTGCCCGCCACCAAGGCCCAGCCCAAAGAGATGATGCCGCTGGTGGACAAGCCCATCATCCAGTACGGCGTCGAAGAGGCGCTGGCTTCCGGCTGCGATCAGATCATCATCGTGACCGGACGCGGCAAGAGCGCCATCGAAGACCACTTCGACGTCAGTTACGAGCTGGAGAAGATGCTGGAGGAGCGCGGCAAGACCGACTTGCTGGCCATCGTGCGCCAGATTTCGGAGATGATCCACATCGCCTACGTCCGGCAGAAAGAGGCTATGGGCCTGGGCCATGCGGTGTTGATGGCGCGCGAGCTAGTCGGCGACGAACCGTTCGCGGTGATCCTGGCCGACGACATCATCGACGCCCAGGTCCCGTGCCTGAAGCAGATGATCGAAGTCTACAACGAGACCGGATGTTCCGTGCTGGCGACGCAGGTCATCGAGGGCAAAGCAATCTCTTCGTACGGCGTGCTCGATGCCAAGCCGGTTCCAGGAAAATGGAATGGCCGTCTCTTCGAAGTGCAAAACCTGGTGGAGAAGCCGAAGGTGGAAGACGCCCCTTCGAACCTGGCGATTATCGGGCGCTACATTCTGACGCCCGCAATCTTCGAGATGTTGGATTCGACTCCGCTGGGCGCTGGCGGCGAGTTGCAACTCACCGACGGCCTGAAACAGTTGCTCAAGAAGGAAAAGATTTACGGCTACACCTTCGAAGGCAAGCGACACGATACCGGCGACAAGCTGGGCTTCCTCAAAGCGACGGTGGAGTTTGCGCTGAAGCGCGACGATCTCGGCGGCGATTTNNACGCCCTCGGCCAGCTTCTTTTTGTGGGCGTCGAGCTTTCTCGCCACTTCTTCGTCATACAGTCCAATCATCTGCGCCGCCAGAATGCCGGCATTGGTCGCGCCCGGTTTGCCGATGGCCACGGTCGCGACCGGAATTCCTGCCGGCATCTGCACCATCGCCAGCAACGAATCGAGTCCCAGCAGCGCGGTCGAAGGGATTGGCACCGCAATCACCGGCAACGTAGTTTCGGCGGCGATGACGCCCGCCAGATGGGCGGCCCCGCCCGCGCCGGCGATAACCACCTTCACGCCGCGCGCCTTCAGCCCGCGCGAATACTCGCTGGTGCGCGCCGGCGAGCGGTGTGCTGAGGTGATGTCGATCTCATACGGAATACCAAACTCGGTCAGCGCCTTTGCCGCCTCGTTCATGATCTCGAGGTCAGAGTCGCTGCCCATGACGATGGAGACGAGAGGATGCTTGGCCATTGGTGATTACCCCGCGCGCAAATGTTTCAGCCCCCGTGCTGCGATGTCCTTGCGATAGTGCATGCCGTCGAAGCGGATCTTCATGACTGCATCGTAAGCGCGCTCCACCGCATCGGGCAGATCTTTGCCGCGCGCGGTCACGCCCAGCACGCGGCCGCCAGAGGTGTAATAGGCGCCATCGCGGCGGTTGGTGCCGGCATGGAAAACTTTCACCCCATAAATGCGCTCCGCTTCGTCGATGCCGCTGATGAGTTTGCCCGCCTCGAACCCGCCAGGATAGCCGCCGGATGCCATTACGACGCAGACTGCCGGATCATGGGTCCAGCGAAAATCGCCTTCGCTGACGCGTCCTTCGATGGACGCCTCAATGCCTTCGAGCAAGTCGCTTTCCATGCGCATGATGATGGGCTGGGTCTCCGGATCGCCGAAGCGGCAGTTGAACTCCAACACCATGGGCCCGCGCGCGGTCATCATGATGCCGCAATAAAGGATGCCTTTGTACTCCGCGCCCTCGGCCCTCATGCCGGCGACGACCGGGCGCGCGATGTGGGTCACCAGCCAGTCGCGCATCTGGGCATCGACCATCTGGTCGGTCGAATAAGCGCCCATGCCGCCGGTGTTCGGGCCCTGATCGTTGTCGAAGACGCGCTTGTGGTCTTGCGCCGCCACCAGCGGAACCACCCGCTCGCCGTCGCTCATCACCAGGAACGACAGCTCCTCGCCCTCCAGACATTCCTCCAGCACTACACGCAATCCGGCTTCGCCCAGCATCTTGCCGCTGAGCATGTCTTCGGCGGCGCGCTGCACGTCGTCTTTTGTCTGCGCGATGACCACGCCCTTGCCGGCGGCGAGACCGTCGGCCTTCACCACGACCGGCGTATGAAATAATTTAAGGGCCTCGAGGACCTCTTCTTGGTTGACGCAGACCGAGTATTTCGCCGTCGGGATGCGATGGCGCTGCATGAACTCCTTGGCGAAACTCTTGCTGGACTCCAACTGTGCTGCCGCACGGGTCGGTCCGAAGACGGGCCAGCCGCGCCTCTGAAATTCGTCCACCACGCCCAGCGTCAGTGGCAGCTCGGGCCCGACCACGGTCACGTCGGGACTGAGCCGGTTGGCAAGCTGCACCAGCGAATCCAGGCTCTTGAGGTCCACGGCGACACATTCGGCGTCGGCTGCAATACCGCCGTTCCCGGGAGCACAATAAAGCTTGGTGACCCGCGGCGACTGCCGCAGCTTCCATACGATCGCGTGTTCGCGACCACCGCTGCCGAGGACGAGTACCTTCATGGGACAAGGCTTCGCGGCCACCCTTGCGTTTGATAAGACGATTCGCGAAGCGAAAGAAAAGAGTAGGTGTGCAGTGTGCCCGATGTCAAACTTGCAGTGGAGACGCTTTGCCATCTGTCATCCTGAGCGACCCCGAACGTCGTGAGGGGGGGGCGAAGGACCCCTATTGCCACAGGGGTGCTGTGCCGCCGTGTCGTCCAACAACAAATCTGGGATTGCCTTGCAATCCTCTATTAACTGTCGTTAACTAGGACCTAACAATCCCATGATCACGGTTTCCAAAGAAGATTACCTCAAGGCCATCCTCGAGGCGAAGGGCGAAGGCGAGCAGGTCATCTCGGCCCGCCTGGCGCACTGGCTTTCGGTTTCCGCTCCAGCGGTCACCATGGCTTTGCGGCGGCTCAAGCGCGACGGACTGGTGTCCGTCAGAAGCGACGGGCGGGTACAACTCACGGCGGAAGGACGGAAGATCGCGCTGCGGTTGGCCGTACGGCATCATTTGATCGAGCGCATGTTGCACGAGATCTTCGGCATGGCGTGGTACAAGGTGCACGACGAGGCGGAGTGCCTGGAACATGCCGTCTCCAGCGACTTCGAGGCCATGCTCACGCGCAAATTGGGACGCGGAGGGCCTTGTCCGCACGGCAATTCGCCCACTCCGGAGTCTCCGCGGAGAAAGCGTAAGCGTGGCCTGCTGCTGCTCTCCGAATCGCAGCCTGGCAGCCGTTATGCGGTGCAAAGCGTTTATGAGCGCGACCGCAGGCTGGGAGAGTTTCTGGAGAGGCTTGGTATTCGTCCCGGAGCAGAGGTTGTGGTCCATCTCCGGAACTATGATGACACCCTGAGCTTGGTCACCGCGGCAGGCAAGGTGTCACTGGGCCACAGCGCCGCGGAAAAAGTGTGGGTCAAACCTACCAAGGGCGACAGTTCCTCCCGTTTAAAAAATAATTAACCATGGTTTAGTAAATACTATATACTTCGGCTAAGGATGTGGGATTCGGGGCGATGGAGTGTCGTCGCCGACTCCTTTTTCGGTGAGCTTTGAACACGAAACCCCAGGCGCCGCCTAACCCGCAGAATGTACGGCCGGATGAAACCGGGGACGCCCTTGGCAACCATGTGTCGCTGGAGGGGATGCACAGCACCGTCGCGGTGCCGCACCATGAGGCCGGCTTCTGGCAACAGTGGCGGGCTTTCGTGGGGCCGGCGATTCTGGTCAGCGTCGGCTATATGGACCCCGGCAACTGGGGGACGGACCTGCAGGGCGGCGCACAGTTTAAGTACGGCCTTTTGTGGGTGGTCGGGCTGGCCAGCCTGATGGCCATTTTTATGCAGGTCATCTCCGCCCGGCTGGGCGTGGTGACCGGCAAGGACCTCGCGCAGTGCTGCCGCGACTGGTATCCCAAATGGACGCGCTGGCCCAATTGGCTGATGAGTGAAGTCGCCATCGGCGCCTGCGACTTGGCGGAGGTGCTGGGCAGTGCGGTGGCCCTCAACTTGATGTTCCATATCCCGCTGCTCTGGGCGGTCATCATCACCGGGCTGGATGTGTTGCTGCTGCTGGCCATGCAGCAGTTTGGGATGCGCACCATCGAGGCCATCGTCGTCCTGCTGATCGCCACCATCGGAGTGTGCTACTTCATCGAGATTTTCGTGCTGCCGCAGACCCAGCCCAGTTTCCTGGAAATGGGACGGGCGCTGATTTCGCCACACTTTCGCCAAGCAGGGATGTTGTACGTCGCCGTCGGCATCATCGGCGCGACCGTGATGCCGCACAATCTGTACTTGCACTCGGCCCTGGTGCAGAGCCGCAAG
The DNA here is from genome assembly GCA_003151875.1 of Acidobacteriaceae bacterium. Taxonomy (GTDB): domain Bacteria; phylum Acidobacteriota; class Terriglobia; order Terriglobales; family Acidobacteriaceae; genus Bog-257. Next base: position 18,522 of record PLYW01000366.1, on the reverse strand, counting down.
CTGCAGAAGGACGAACTGTCCATGCGGCGCGCGGTCCGCTTCAACACCATCGACTCAACTGTGGCGCTGACCATCGCCTTCTTCGTCAACGCGGCGATCCTGGTGCTGGCGGCCATGGTGTTCTTTGGCAAGGAAAGCGTGACCATCACCGGTGGCCAGGTAGTCAAGTTCGGAGCTAACAGCGATTGGATTCGGGTCGCGTATTTGACCCTGGCGCCGTTGTTGGGGACGGCTTTCGCCAGCACGTTGTTTGCGGTGGCTCTGCTGGCCAGCGGCCAGAGCAGCACCATCACCGGTACCCTCGCCGGGCAAGTCGTGATGGAAGGCTTCATGCATTGGCGGATCAAACCGTGGGTGCGGCGGCTCATCACGCGCACCCTCGCCATTCTGCCGGCAGTCTTCATTATTGGCCTGCGAGGCGACAGCAGCGTTACCGATCTGCTGATCCTCAGTCAAGTAGTGCTGGCGTTGCAGCTTCCGTTCGCGATGTTTCCGCTCCTGCAGTTCACCAGTTCCCGCAAGCGAATGGGGAATTGGAGGAACGGCTGGTTTCTACTTTTCGCGGGTTGGGGCAGTGCTATGCTGATCACCGCAATGGACCTTTACAGCTTGCCCGAATCGCTGAAAGCTGCGTGGCAAGTCATTGCCGGCACGTAATCCGGCAACGAGATAAACGGGACGACCATGTACGACACCATTCTCGTGACGTTGGACGGCACTCCAACGGATCGCGCGATCATCGAACACGTCAAACAGCTCGCCAAGCTGGCGCACAGCCGTCTGGTGTTGTTGCATGTGGCTGACGGATGGGCGGCCCGGACCTATGGCCCGGACGCGATCAGTCCGGAAATCGCGGAAGACACTGCGTATTTGGAGAAAGTGCGGGCGGAGTTTCAGGCCATCGGCATTCCTACAGAAGCGGAACTGGCATACGGCGAGCCGGTCAAGGAAATCATCAAGTGGGTACAGAGAAAGGGTTGCGATCTGGTGGCCATGAGCACCCACGGACACCGCTTTCTGGCCGACCTGTTTCTCGGCACCACAGCCACTCAAGTCCGGCATAGCGTCAGCGTGCCTGTCCTTCTCCTCAAGGCGAAATAACCGTTGGACGCAAGAGCAATGATTCGCGGCTTCTCGTTCCTGCTCCTGGCGTTGTTCCTGGCCGCGGCGCTGGTGGCTGCGGCGCAGCAGCAGGACCCGTCCGGCAATCCGCCGGCAAGCGCAGCCCCGAACGATGCCGTAGCCAATCCCGGCCGACCGACTGTCTCAACCCCCGCAACCCTCACGCCGGTTGGCTATTTTCAATTTGAGACCGGAGTTCTGGCAGCGTGGAACTCACCCGGCGTCTCCTCGCAGCAGAATCTCAACGAGGTAATAAAGTTTTCCGTATCGCGCTGGATCGAGTTGCTGGCCAGCACATCGCCGTATGCGCATTCCAGCGCTAAAGGCCAACCTCCAAATGGAGTTGGAGACGTGGCCCTCGAAGCTCAAGCGGTTATCCACCACGGCGAAGGCGCGCAACCCACAGTCGCGTTGAGTTACTTCGGCCGAGTTTACAGCGGGAACGCTCCTGACCTTGACATTGGCAGCTTCCGAAACTCAGCGATCCTGCTGGTCAGTGCCGACGTGAAAGGCTTCCACTACGACACCAATTATCTCTTCAATGAAGTCATCGACGGCACGGTCCGCCGGGCCCAGTTTGGGCAGACGCTCTCGGTGTCACACTCGCTGTACAAGAAACTTGGAATCTCCGGAGAGATTTGGCATTTCACTCAGCCTTTCCTGCGCAGCAATACCGTCGGGAACTTGTGGGCGCTGAACTACAACATGCGAAACAATCTTGTGCTCGATGGCGGTTTCAATCGTGGACTGACCAGTACGTCCACACGTTGGGAAGCGTTTGCCGGATTCACTTACCTGCTGCCGCATAAGGTCCGCCTGCACTGATGGCCCTATCCACTTCCCACCTCGGCAGTTTAAGATAATAGTTTCGCTTTCTAAGAACCTGCGCCCAGTCATCGCTCCTCTAATCAAGAAGGGAATCATCCATGAACAGTTTTAGCAGTCGTTCCGTCCTCCGCGTGGGCAAGCGGGAATTTGAAATCTACCGCCTTGACGCTCTGGAAAAGCAGGGTTGCGCCAGCGGCCACCTGCCTTACTCGCTCCGCATTCTGCTGGAGAACCTGCTGCGCCGCGAAGACGGCAAGACGGTGAAGGCCGACGACGTGCGCGCGCTCGCTTCATGGACGGGCAAGACCGTCCCGGTGCAGGAAATTGCGTTCATGCCCAGCCGCGTGCTTTTGCAGGACTTCACCGGCGTGCCTGCGGTGGTTGATCTGGCTGCGATGCGCGATGCCATGAAGGCTCTGGGCGGCGATCCCAAGCTGATCAATCCGCTGCAACCGGCGGAGCTGGTAATCGACCACTCGGTGCAGGTGGACGAGTTCGGCACCCCGCAGGCGTTTCAGCTCAACGCCGAACTGGAATTCCAGCGCAACAAAGAGCGCTACGCCTTCCTGCGCTGGGGACAGACCGCGTTCAAGAACTTCGCCATCGTGCCGCCCGACACCGGCATCGTTCACCAGATCAATCTCGAATACCTGGCGCGTGTCGTCTTCGTCGGAGCGAACGGCGAGTCCGGCAAGCCGCTGGCTTATCCCGACACGTTGGTTGGCACCGACTCGCACACCACCATGATCAACGGTCTCGGCGTTCTCGGCTGGGGCGTCGGAGGAATCGAGGCCGAGGCCGCGATGCTGGGGCAGTCAGTGTCCATGCTGATCCCGCAGGTCATCGGCGTGCGCCTGAAGAACCAATTGCGCGAAGGCTCGACCGCAACCGACCTCGTCCTCACCGTGACCGAGATGCTGCGCAAGAAAGGTGTCGTCGGCAAGTTCGTGGAATTCTTTGGCCCCGGTCTGCACAACCTGCCGCTCGCCGATCGCGCCACCATCGCCAACATGTCGCCCGAATACGGCGCGACCTGCGGCATCTTCCCGGTGGACGAGGAGACGCTGCGCTATCTCCGCCTCAGCGGTCGCACCGCGGAGCACGTCAGCATTGTCGAGGCCTACTTCAAGGAGCAGGGACTGTTCCACACTGCCGACACGCCCGAGGCGGAATACACCGACGTGTTGGATTTCGACCTCGCTACGGTTGAGCCAAGCATCGCCGGTCCGAAGCGTCCACAAGACCGCATAGCGCTGTCAGCGGCTGCGCAGTCATTCGAGCAGGCATTGCCAAGTTTGCTGAAGCCGGGCCAGGAGGTCCCCCCCAAGCAGGCTGCCCGCTGGGAGGGTGAAGGCGGGCATCCAGCCGGAATGGACTCGCAGACAGACGTTGTCGAAGAGCACGTTGTTTTTACCAAAGCGCTGACCCACGGTAGCGTCGTCATCGCTGCCATCACCAGTTGCACCAACACCTCGAATCCATCGGTGCTGGTCGCCGCGGGACTGCTGGCCAAGAAGGCCGTCGAGAAAGGGCTGTCGGTGCCGTCCTGGGTGAAGACCTCGCTCGCGCCGGGATCGATGGTGGTGACGGATTACCTCACGCGTTCCGGGTTGATGCCCTACCTGGAGAAGCTGAAGTTCCACCTCGTCGGCTATGGTTGCACCACGTGCATCGGCAATTCGGGCCCGTTGCCGCAGGAAGTGTCGAATGTCATCACGGAGAAAGACCTGGTGGTGGCGTCGGTGCTCAGCGGCAACCGCAACTTCGAAGGCCGTATCAACTCCGAGGTTCGCGCGAACTATTTGATGTCGCCGCCGCTGGTAGTGGCGTTCGCGCTGGCCGGCCGCGCCGACATCGACATGTACAACGAGCCGCTCGGCTATAGCCACAACGGCAAACGCACAGCAGTGTACTTGAAGGACATCTGGCCGACGTCGCAGGAAGTGAACGACGTGCTCGCGAAGTACGTCACCGGCGACATGTTCCAAAATGCTTACAGCAAAGTTTTCGAGGGCGATGAACGCTGGCGCGGTCTCGAGGTGCCAGAGGGAGAAACCTTCGCGTGGCAGGAGAGCTCGACCTACGTGAAGAATCCTCCCTACTTCGACAACATGCCGAAGACGCCCGCGGCGGTGAACGATATTTCCGGCGCGCGCGTGCTCTGCTATCTGGGGAACAGCGTCACCACTGACCACATTTCGCCCGCCGGCTCCATCAAGCCCAACAGCCCGGCGGGACAGTATCTGATCGCGCACGGTGTCACCGTGGGCGACTTCAACTCCTACGGATCGCGCCGCGGCAATCACGAAGTCATGATGCGCGGCACCTTCGCCAACGTGCGGCTGCGCAACAAACTTACGCCCGATCGCGAAGGCGCTTACACCCGCCACCTGCCGGATGGGCAGGAAATGTTCATCTTCGAGGCTTCCGAGAAGTACCGCCAGGAGGACATTCCGCTGATGGTGCTGGCGGGCAAGGAGTACGGTTCAGGCTCGTCGCGCGACTGGGCGGCGAAGGGGCCTAGATTGCTTGGCGTGCTCGCGGTGCTGGCCGAGAGCTTCGAACGCATCCATCGCTCGAATCTGGTGGGCATGGGCATCTTGCCGTTGCAGTATCTCGACGACGAAACCGCCGAAACCAACGGCCTGACCGGGGAAGAGTCGTACGACATCGTCGGGTTGACCGACGTGCTGAAGAAGTTCGCGCCCGGCAAGACCGTGAAGGTGCGCGCCACCAAGGCCGACGGCACGACGACGGAGTTCGACGCCACGGTACGCATCGACACGCCGCAGGAGGTGCAGTACTACCAGCACGGCGGGATTTTGCAGTACGTGCTGCGGGGGTTGCTGCGGTAGAAGCTGTCGGCTGTCAGCCATCAGCTACCAGCCATCAGTTCCTTCATGCTGTCATCCCGAGGGCGGGTGGCCGGGCCAAAGCCCCTGTTGACGAACCTGTTCAAACATGGGGTGCCCCGTTCTAGCCAGGTTCTGGCTAGGGCGGGGGCAGTTGCATCCTCACACGCTTACGCCCGGGTTTCGCTTGCGGGACGAAAAATCTAGCCCCTGCCTGGTAATCGGCATAATCAATCTCTAGCGTGCGACCTTCACCACAACTTTCCCCTTAGAGATGATATTCTCGATATTCCTTACCGCGACATCGGAAACTTACAGGAATTTGGCCAACTCTTGTCGCGCAGTCGTGTTTTTACATTGTGTCTGAGAACTGAACGTGAGGCGGAATTGGCAGTGAGGAAACTTCTAATTTCGATGTTGCTGCTGAGCGGGCTTATTCACCCGTTGCTGGCACACGCCGATGCGGCCTTGCTCGTAGAAGAGCCCTATGGTTCGTTCGGCGGCGCCGTCCCTACCGGACACTCTGCCATCTACCTGCCCAAGGTCTGCGCCACCACGCCCACCGAATTGCGGCGCTGCAATCCGGGAGAACTGGGGGTCATCATTAGCCGGTATCGCCACGTCGCCGGTCGCGATTGGCTGGCCATGCCGGTGATTCCGTACCTCTATGCGGTGGATCGCATTGAGGATGTACCGGTCTTCGTCAGCCAGGGAACGGTCCGCTCGCTGCGAGACGAATACCGGCGTGCCCACCTGCGGAACATCGTTCCGGACTTTGCGGATGGCGGCCTGTCGACGGCGGATTGGACGCAGTTGGTGGGGGCCGCATTTGACCGGCAAATCTATGTCTTTCATTTTGAGACTACGGCGGAACAGGATGAGAAGCTCATCGCTACTCTCAACTCCAGAAATAACCGTTCACACTTCAACTTGTTCTACCGCAATTGCGCCGACTTCTCCCGCGACATTGTCAACTTCTATCATCCCGGGGCCACGCGCAGGAGCGTCACCGCGGACTTGGGAATCACGACTCCCAAGCAACTGGCCAAGTCGCTGGCCAAATACGGCAAACATCACGAGCGGCTGGATCTGACCACCGCCGTGATTCCGCAGGTGCCGGGAAGCGTGGGGCGCAGCCATACGCCGCACGGCGTGGTCGAGACACTCTTGAAGAGCAAGAGATACGCCATTCCTCTGGCGCCGCTGGCGGTCATCCATCCCATTTTCGCTGCCGGCGTGGTGACTACCTACTTTCTCTCGGGACGTTTTGCGCCCCCGAAATCGGCCGAAGTGCTGACCGATCCCGAGCAAGTGCAACTGCTGGCCCAACGCTACGCGGGAGCGGGTGTACCTGACGGGCCGGAAGTGGCCCTGGGAGCAGGGGTTCCCCCGGAGCCGTTTCAGGGCGGCTGCATCGTGAGCAGAGTTGGTCTTCAGGCGCGAGGGATGAGCTGCTTTGTAAATACTCCCGGGCTTTAGGACCCTTGTGTTGCATTCAAATTGAGCCGCCAGCGATGCCCTGCCTTCGTTGACACCCGGTCTGACGCTCTGTTAGTTTGAATAGTTCCACTTATACCCTAGCGCCCTCATTGCGTCTTCAGCATTAGGCATTCACGAACCAGAATGGATCTGATCCTCAAACAGGTAGGCGAATTACTGCTCGGAGCCGTTCCGACCATAGTAATCCTGCTGTCGTTGTACGCGATCTACAGCGTGCTGCTCCACCAGCCGCTGAAGCGCGTGCTGGAACAGCGCCGCCAGCGCACCGAGGGGGCGTTGGTGAAGGCGCGCGCCGACATAGCAGCCGCCGAGGCCCGCACCCAGGAGTACGAGCAGCGCCTGCGAGAGGCGCGCCTGGTCATCTTCAAAGCCCAGGAGGCCCGCCGCCAGCAGGCCCAGCAAGCTCGTGCCGATGCCGTTCTGCAAGCCCGCACCCGGGCCCAGCAACAAGTCCGCGAAGCTCGGGCCGCCATCGAGCAGGACATGGCCGCCGCCCGAGGAGGATTGCAAGCCGAAACCGAGCGGCTGGCGGCAGAGATCATCCGCACCATTCTGCGGCCTGCGGGTATGGCTCCCGCGGCAGGCGGTCAAGCGTGATGAAGCCTGCGACCCGCCTCGCGACCCTGAGTTTTCTGTTCGTAGTTCTTATGTTCGGCGTCCTCGCCGCGCAGCAGCCGGCTGGATCTTCCTCTTCCGCTGCCTCCGCCGACCAGACGCAAGCTGCCTCGGTACAGCAGCCGCCAGCCTCTCAGAATCCCGACACCGTGACCAGCGAAGAACTGAACGGCGCGGCCAGCGGTGAGGTCGGCGAGAAGGAAGAAAACACGCAATTCAAGTACTCCAAGTCGGTCGTGTGGATGGGCCATCTCGTGGGACTCAGCCCGCGCGCCAGCTACCTGGTTTACTGGTTCCTCAATTTTGTTCTGGTCGTCTTGTTCTTTGTCTTCCTTTTTCGTTCGTCCGTGCCCAAGATGTTCCGCGATCGCACCGCAGCCATCCAGAAGGGGATACGCGAGGCGCAGGCCGCAAGTGCCGAAGCGGCGCGGCGTTTGGGCGATATCGAAGTCCGACTGGCGAAGCTGGACACCGAAGTGGCGGAGATTCGTGGCTCGGCGGAACGGGAGGCTGCGGCCGAAGAACAGCGCATTCTCCAGGCCGCCGAGGAAGACAAGCGCAAAATATTGGAGTCGGTTGAGACCGACGTCGGCGCCATCGCGCGCAATGCCCGCCGCGAGTTGAAGACCTATGCCGCCACGCTGGCGGTTGATCTGGCAGCGCGCAAAATCAAAGTGGACGACACCACCGATCAGGCGTTGCTGCGTGAATTCGTCGGCCAACTGGGAAAGGACGGCAAATAAACTATGGCCGCCATTGCCAGCCGATATGCCCGCGCCCTGGTCGAGGTAGTCCTCGAGCAGAAGATTGGTCCCGATGTCGCCCGGCAGCAACTGAATGCCATCGTGACTGCCGTCCACGAAAGCGCCGACCTGCGCCGCGTGTGGGAATCGCCGGCCATATCGGCGGAACAGAAGCGGGCAGTGCTGGATGCCGTGGTTGGGCAGATTGGCGCGGCCAAGCCGGTCCGCAATTTCATCGCGATCCTCATCGATCACCGGCGGATTGCGATGTTGGATGACGTGGCCAAACAGTTTGACAGCGAACTGAACGCTCAGTTGGGATTGGCGGAGGCGGAAATCTCCAGCTCGCGACCGCTTTCCGCGGACGGGCAGCGCCAGTTGGAATCGCAGTTGGAGCGCTTGACCGGCAAGAAAATTCGCGCGACCTACTCCTCCGATCCCGAGCTTCTGGGCGGAGTTGTGGTGCGCGTGGGCAGCACGATTTACGACGGCTCGGTGCGCGGTCAACTGGAGAAGATGAAGCAGGAGCTCAGCACCACGTAGGACGAAGGTCGGAACCGCAGATCCCTCGCGGGCTGAAGCCCGCTCGGGATGACAAGAATTAAAGGGCTTATCGGCGCACCTGAAGGTGCGCCCCTACAGCACAGTTTTCACGATTGGCAATACTGGAACGGAATTCTATGGCGCAGATCAAAGCAGACGAGATCACCAAGCTCATCCGCGAGCAGATCGACAACTACGAAACCAAGATCGCCGTCGATGAAGTCGGCACCGTGATGTCCATTGGCGACGGCATTGCCCGCGTCTATGGCCTGGACAAGGTCATGGCGGGCGAACTTCTGTCGTTCCCACACAATGTTGCGGGCTTGGCCATGAACCTGGAAGAAGACCAGGTCGGCGTGGTGCTGCTGGGCGAATATACGGCGGTGGAAGAGGGCGACGAAGTCAAGCGCACTGGCCGCATCATGAGTGTGCCGGTGGGCGATGCCATGATTGGCCGAGTGGTCAACGGGCTGGGCGTGCCCATTGACGACAAGGGCCCGGTCAATACCGACAAGTACATCCCGGTTGAACGTCTGGCGCCTGGCGTGATCGACCGTCAGCCGGTGAAAGAGCCCATGGCCACCGGGCTGAAGGCCATCGACTCGATGATTCCCATCGGGCGCGGTCAGCGCGAGCTCATCATCGGCGACCGCCAGACCGGCAAGACCGCGGTTGCGCTCGACACCATCATCAACAGCAAGGGCCGCGACCTCATCTGTATCTACTGCGCCATCGGCCAGAAGCGTTCCTCGGTCGCGCACGTGGTGAAGACGCTGGAAGATTTCGGGGCAATGGAATACACCATCGTGGTTTCGGCGTCGGCCTCCGATCCTGCTCCCATGCAGTACATCGCGCCCTACGCCGCCTGCGCCATCGGTGAGCACTTCCGCGATAACGGAAAGCACGCGCTGTGCATTTACGACGATCTGTCGAAGCACGCTGTCGCGTATCGCGAAATCTCGCTGCTGCTGCGCCGGCCGCCGGGACGCGAGGCCTATCCCGGCGACGTGTTCTATCTTCACTCGCGTCTGCTGGAGCGCGCCGCGAAACTCAGCAACGAACTTGGCGGTGGCTCGCTGACCGCTTTGCCTATCATTGAAACCCAGGCGGGCGATGTTTCCGCCTACATTCCGACGAACGTCATCTCCATCACCGACGGCCAGATTTATCTCGAGACCGATCTGTTCAACTCGGGCGTACGACCGGCTGTGAACGTCGGCTTGTCGGTCAGCCGCGTCGGCGGCAACGCGCAGATCAAGGCCATGCGGCAGGTCGCCGGCACGTTGCGCTTGGATCTGGCGCAGTACCGCGAACTGGCGGCCTTCTCGCAGTTCGGCAGCGATCTCGACAAGGCAACGCAAGCGCAACTCGCTCGTGGTGGCCGTCTGACCGAGATCCTGAAGCAGGGCCAGTATCAGCCGCTGCCGTTCTCCAAGCAAATTCTCATCATCTACGCCGGCACGCAGGGCCTGCTCGACGAAATGCCCATCGATCAATTGGGCGAGTTCGAAAAAGGCCTGTATGCCTACGTGGAGACTACAAATCCTGGAGTGCTGAAGGCAATCGAAGAGAAGAAGATCCTCGATGACGATCTGCGCGCGGCCCTGACCAGGGTCATCAAGGAATTCAAGGAGCGTTTTGCCAGCGAACGTCAGGCTGTAGCGAAGGCGAGCGCGTAAAAGCAAATGGCGAACGTACGCGACATTCGGCGGCGCATCCGCAGCGTGAAGAACACGCGCCAGATCACCAAGGCCATGAAAATGGTTTCGGCGGCCAAGCTGCGTCGCGCCCAGGAACGTGCCCTGGCGTCCCGCCCCTATGCGCAGATGCTGGTCAACGTGCTGACCTCGGCAATGGAGCGTGCCGACCTGGTAGATTCCGAGACCGGCATGCCAAAGCATCCGCTGCTGGCCGTGCGTCCCGAGAAGAACATTCTGCTGGTGCTGGTGACCGGCGATCGCGGACTGGCGGGCGCGTTCAACTCCAACGTCCTGAAAGTCGCAACCAAGTTCCTGCAATTTTTTCCCGACAAGAACATCGACATTCTGGCGGTCGGGCGAAAAGGGCGCGATTTTTTGCGGCGTCGCTATCCGGTAATTAATCCCGCAGATCCGGTGCGTGTCGGGCAGATACAAGTTGTCGGGGAACACTTGAACCTGCTGGCCAAGGTGGAGTACGAAGCGGTGGATGAAATTGCGCTCCGCATCGCCAAGGCTTACGTGGAGGAAGAGATCGACTCGGTCTATGTCGTTTTTAACGAGTTCAAGTCGGTGATCGCGCAGCGGCTGATCGCGCAGCGGATTCTGCCCATGCAGGAGATCGGGCGTCGCGAAATCGCCTTGACGGAAGAGTTCTCGCTGGAAGAGCGCGAGCGTATGGGAGAGGCGGCGCGCGCGGCGGGGATCAGCCTAAAAGAACCGGGTCCGACCGAGGGCGAGCACGAAGCCGCGAAGTTCGGCGCCGCGCCCGTGGACTATATCTACGAGCAACCCGCGGAGGAGTTGTTCGCCGACATCCTGCCGCGTTACCTGGCCATGGAGCTTTTCCAGGGACTGCTGGAATCGGTGGCGGCCGAACACGCCGCCCGCATGACCGCGATGGATTCGGCGACCAACAACGCCAATGACGTGATCGACTCCCTGACCCTGACCATGAACCGGGCGCGCCAGGCGGCGATCACCAAAGAGATTATCGAGATTGTGAGCGGCGCGGCAGCGTTGTAGGAGCCGTCAGCCATCAGCTGTCAGCTTTCAGCTAACGCGGCCAGCAGAGTCGAACAGTCACACAAGGACCATGTTCGTGAGACCGACGGACATGGCAACAGAGATTTCGCTGACGGCTGAAAGCTGACAGCTGAGAGCTAGGTTTTATGCCTGAAAATATCGGACACATTATTCAGATCGCGGGGCCTGCGGTGGACGTGCAGTTCTCCGAAAAGGCGTTGCCGCCCATCTATTCGGCGCTGCGCGTCACCAGTGAGGGCTTCACCGTCCCGCAGCCCATCAACGTCATCCTCGAAGTGGAGCAGCAACTCGGCGAAGGCCGCGTGCGCTGTGTTGCCATGGAGCCCACAGAAGGCATGGTGCGCGGCATGAAGGCCCTCGACCTGGGCGGTCCCATTACCGTGCCGGTGGGCCGTGGGACACTCGGTCGCGTGCTCAACGTTATTGGTGAGCCCGTGGACAAGCTTGGCCCCGTGCCCTATGAGAAACGGATGCCCATCCATCGCGAAGCGCCTGCCTTCGACGAGCAGTCCACCGAGATGGAGATGTTCGAGACCGGGGTGAAGGTTATTGACCTGATCCAGCCGTTCCTGAAGGGCGGCAAGATCGGCCTGTTCGGGGGCGCCGGCGTCGGCAAGACCGTCGTCATCATGGAACTCATCAACAACGTGGCCCTGAAGCACGGCGGCTTTTCCGTGTTCGCCGGAGTGGGCGAGCGCACCCGCGAGGGCAACGACCTCTGGCTGGAAATGCAGGAGTCGGGCGTGGTCAACATCAAGGAGCCCGCGAAGTCCAAGGCGGCACTCATTTACGGCCAGATGACCGAGCCGCCCGGAGCGCGCCTGCGCGTGGCCCTTACCGCGCTGACCGTTGCCGAGTACTTCCGCGACGAAGAAGGTTCCGACACGCTGCTGTTCATCGACAACATTTTCCGTTTCACGCAGGCGGGTTCGGAAGTATCCACGCTGCTTGGCCGTATGCCTTCCGCCGTGGGATATCAGCCCAACCTGGCCACCGAAATGGGCGAGTTGCAGGAGCGCATCACTTCCACCAAGAAGGGCTCGGTGACATCGGTACAGGCCATTTACGTGCCCGCCGACGATTTGACCGATCCGGCGCCGGCCACAACCTTTGCTTACCTGGATGCGACCACCGTGCTTTCGCGCCAGATCTCGGAGCTGGGCATCTATCCTGCGGTCGATCCGCTGGCTTCCACCTCGCGCATTCTCGATCCGCGCGTGGTCGGCGAGCAGCACTACAACACGGCACAGGCCGTGAAGCGGGTGTTGCAGAGCTACAAGGACCTGCAGGACATCATCGCGATTCTGGGCATCGACGAGCTTAGCGAAGACCAGAAGCTCACGGTGTCGCGTGCCCGCAAGGTGCAGAAATTCCTCTCGCAGCCCTTCTACGTGGCCGAGCAGTTCACTGGCCTGGAGGGGCGCTACGTCAAGATCGACGACACCGTGCGCAGCTTCCAGGAAATTGTGGACGGCAAGCACGACGACATTCCCGAGCAGGCCTTCTACATGAAGGGCTCGATCGACGAAGTGCTGGAAGAAGCCGAGAAGATGAAGGCGGCGCAAGCGTAATCTGCCATGGCTGACACGCTGCACTTACAAATCGTGACTCCCGATCGGCTCCTCGTCCGNNCAACCACGCAATATCTCGCGGTCGCGTGGGGCTTCGCGGAAGTCTTGCCGGACAAGGTGACGATCCTTGCCGACGCTGCCGAGCGCGCCGAGAACATTGACGTCAAGCGCGCCCAGGAGGCCAAGGCCCGGGCCGAGGAAGCTCTGCGCCAGGCCGCCGCTGATCTCGACTATGACGCGACACTCTATGCGCTGCGGCGCGCCGAAGTTCGCCTGGCAGTCGCCGCCCGCGCGGGACAGACCACAGCCGCGCACTAGCGCATCACTTCAATTCGTTTTGCCACGCCAGGAGTTCCTTCCCAGCGCGGCTTTGCCCTTGGGCTCTTTCATGGGCAACTGGGAAAGACAAGTTCTTCTTTGGTGTTGAGGTTGAAGTACGCCAGAATCCAGGCTTGACCTGATCGGTAAACAACAAACTTGGCGAAGAGCGGCCCTTTCTCGAAGTCCAGGACCAAATAAATAACCCGCGTTCGGGGCGAAAGGTCTCTGGCGCTTACGATCTCAAACGTCCGATATGTGCCGTAGTAATCTTAAATTTGCCGCAAGAGGTTTGCCTGGCTGAGCGCGTCCTTACTTCCATCCAGTGCGCTACCCTTAATCCAGGTTCGAACCGCTTCTTCCGGGCCACTGGTCTTGTATGTTTCCAAGCCCAAGACAATAATGGGCGGGAGGCTCTCGCTGGCTACCCTCTCTTTTGGGCCAGAAGTCTGTGCAGCGGAAACCAACGGCGCGAGGAAGAGAGCACAACAACACAGGAAAAACACACGCTTGCGCATTTTGCCGCCTTTCAGACCAACACTGCCGACAAAAATAGCTTCCTTGCGAACGCAAGCCCAAGAGCCCGTACCGGACATTGCGTTGTTTTGAAAAGAGCCGCGCCGGATGGAGTTCCGGCGCGGTTTTGTCCTGTGTTACGCCGAAACCGCTTTCGGTTGCGGTGCGGCGAAGCGAATCGCTTTGGCGAGCAGAATGGTCTCAATGCAACGCAAGGCGTCGAGCACCTTGTCGCTGATCTCACCATCGACCTGTACCACCGCTACTGCCGACGCTTCCTGCCCACTCTGCCGGCGGCCGAGCGAGAAGTTGGCGATGTTGACATTCTGCTGCCCAAGCACCGTTCCGACGCGGCCCACAACGCCGGGCACGTCGAGGTTGCGCAGGTAGATGAAGGTCCCCTCCAGCGGCGCCTCCACGTCGATGCCGTCGATTTCCAGCAGTCTTGGCAGGCCGCTGGGCTGAACGCAACCGGCCACCGTGTTTTC
>PLYW01000366.1:0-4675 GCA_003151875.1 Acidobacteriaceae bacterium | reverse complement strand
CTGTAGCTCAGGCCCATCTCTTCCACGCCGCCTTCGCTGGATTGCGCCAGGAACGCACCCAAACGCTCGCCGAGCAAGATATACGGCAGCATCTGCTGGTACTCTTCCTCGCTGATCGAAGGGACGTTGACAGCGTTCTGGATGACGCCCTTCAGCAGGTACTCGCGGACCTGCAGCGCGATCTGCACGCCGACCGCCTCCGACGCCTCATGGGTGGAACCGGCGATGTGCGGCGTCAGGATGACGTTAGGCAGAGTCGCCAGGGGAGAGTCCTTGAGCGGCTCATGGCTGTAAACATCCAGCGCAGCGCCACCCAATTGTCCCGACTGCAGGGCTTCGATGACGGCGGGTTCATTCAGCAACTCGCCGCGAGCGCAATTGATCAGACGCACGCCCTTCTTCATCTTGCGAATGGAATCGGCATTGATCATGCCCTGGGTCTGCGGGGTGAGACCGACATGCAACGTGATGTAGTCGGACTGAGCGAAGACCTCATCGAGCGATCCCAGGGTGATGTTCAGTTGCTGCGCCAGACTGGGCGCCACGTAGGGATCGTGCCCGACGACTTTCATGCCGAAGGCGATGGCGCGGCGCGAGACTTCGACTCCGACACGGCCCAGGCCGACGATGCCAAGGGTTTTGCCGCGAAGCTCGGTGCCTTGCAGCGTTTTCTTCTCCCATTTGCCGGCATGCATGGTTGAGTCGGCGCGCACCAGGTGACGCGCCAGGGCCAGCATGAGGGCGAAGGTGTGCTCGGCGACAGCGACAGCATTGCCGCCGGGAGTGTTCATCACTACGATGCCGCGTTTGGTGGCGGCGTCGAGATCGACGTTGTCTACGCCCACGCCGGCGCGCCCGATGACGCGCAGCTTGGGGGCCTTGTCCATCATGGCGGCATCGACAAACGTGGCCGAGCGCACCAGGATGGCATCCGCCGTGGCGAGCTCAGCGGGGAGCGTCTCCTTGTCGGTGGTCACCACTTTCCAGTCGTTGTGTTCGCCGAAGATGGCGGATGCGGAAGAGGAGATTTTGTCAGCGATGACGACTTTCATACGCTAGCCACCTCGGCGAATTGGCCGGCAAAAACTTCTTGCACGGCGCGCACGCCTGCGCCCAGTTCGATGTGATGGGACGGCGCAACCTTCAGCAGTACATGTTCCAAAGCGCCGATGACGCCGATGGCGTCGAGATAGTCGTAGTAGCCGAGATGAGCGATGCGAAAGATCTTACCCTTCATCTCGCCCTGGCCGTTGGCCACGACCATGGCAAAGCGCTCGCGGAATTCCTTCACGATGGCGCTGGAATCCACGCCCGCTGGGGCCAGCACTGCGGTGACGGCAGCCGCCGGACAGGTGGGCGCGAACAGCTTCAGGCCGAGGGCCTTAACGCCGGCGCGGACCATGGCCGCGGAAGTTTCCGCATTGTGGATGAGGGCTTCGCGTCCATCGGCAAGATTGCCGTTGCCGCAGCGGCGAATGTAGTCGAGCGCCGCAGCCAGTCCGCAGACCAGCGCGACGGCCGGGGTAAAGGCGGATTCGCCCTTGGCTGCCGACTTGCGCTCCTTGCGCAGATCGAAGTAAAAACGCGGCTGCTTGGCAGTCTCCATACGTTGCCAGGCGCGCTCGCTCACACAGAGATAGGCGAGGCCCGGCGGGATCATGACCGCCTTCTGCGAACCGCCGATGAGGATATCGATGCCCCAATTGTCCACCTCGAAATGAGTGGTGCCCAGACCGGTGATGGCGTCGACCACGAAGAGCGTATCGGTGCCTTTCAGCAACGCGGCGATGGCCTTCACGTCGTGACGCGCCCCGGTGGAAGTCTCAGTGGCCTGCATGTAAAGCACACCCGCGCCCTCCAGCTTGGACTTGATTTCGCGCAGGTCGAAGGTCTGCCCGTAAGGAACTTCAATGAGCTCGATCTGGCAGGCAAAGGCCTTGGCGAGATCGCGCCAGCGTTCGCCGAACTTTCCGGCGGTGAGCACAACCACCTTCTCGCCGGGAGAGGTCAGGTTGGAAACCGCGGCTTCCATGGCGCCGCTGCCGGACGAGGCGAGAATGAGAACGTCGTTGTTGGTGCCGATGAAGGTCTTGAGATCGGCAAGTGTGCGGGTGAAGATTTCACGGAATTCGGCCGTGCGGTGATGCATGTCCGCGGCGGCAATGGCATTTTGAGCGGCTGGAAGAAGGGGAGTTGGACCGGGAGTAAATAGCCGTGTCTTACGCAGCATGGCAAGTACCTCTACAGGTTGATTGCCGGCACAGACGAGCGCCGACACTACAAATATAGGCTTCCGCGGCCGGGCAAGCCACGGACATGTGGGTAGTGGCTGTGTGCTCCGTATCACCAGCCAATGTGACTCACTACTCTATAATTATGCACATGACCTTGACCCAACAGGTGCAAACCGACATGGTTGACGCCATGCGCAAGAGGGAAGAGTTGCGGCTGTCAACCTTGCGCATGATGAAAGCCGCGTTGCAGAACAAGCGGATCGACAAACGCGCCGACCTCGACGAAAAAGAAGAGCTGCAGGTCCTCACCACCATGATCAAGCAGCGCAAGGACTCCATCGAACAGTTCGAGAAGGGCAACCGCCCTGAGCTGGCGGCACGGGAGGCCCAGGAGATCGTAATCATCGAGACCTACATGCCCAAGGCGGTCGGGGAAGAGGAGATCGTTGCCACGGTCCGCGCCGTCATCGCCGAGATGGGATCTCCCACAATGAAAGATCTGGGCGCGGTGATGAAGAACGCCAAGGCCAAGTTCGGCGACGCGCGCGTGGACGGCAAGCTTCTGAGCGAGGCGGTGAAGAAGCAACTAGCGGAAAAGTAGTCAGCACTCAGCACTCAGCATTCAGAAATCCGAACTTCGCGACGCCCCTTACCGTTGACGCTTCTTGTCAACCGACACCCATGGGCTGAGTACTGACGGCTGAGTGCTGATTGCTTCCCTCCCGAATGTTGTAATCTGAAACNNTGCGCGAGATGCTCGACGCGCTCGGCCATCCCGAGCGGCGTTTCGCCAGCGTGCTGATTGCGGGGACCAACGGCAAAGGCTCGACCGCCGCAACGCTCTCCTCCATCTTGCGCGTCGCCGGATACCGGACTGCGCTCTACAGCTCGCCGCACCTGATTCGCATCAACGAACGCATTCGCGTCAACGGCGAGGCCATCTCCGACGCGGAGTTCGGCGAGATGCACAACCGGGTCGAGCGCACCGCGCAAGACCTGATGCGTTCCGGCAAGCTGCCCTGGCACCCCAGCTTCTTCGAGATGCTGACGGTGATGGCCTTCGAATATTTCGCCAGTGTTGCGGTCGAGATCGCGGTGCTGGAAGTTGGCATGGGTGGGCGGCTAGACGCCACCAATGTCGTCGAACCGACAATCTCTGTCATCGCCGATATCGCGCTCGATCATCAGAAGTATCTCGGCGATACCCTGGCCGAAATCGCGCACGAGAAGGCAGGCATCATCCGGCAGAACGGCATTGTGGTCACGCTGCCGCAACATCCTCAGGCCAACGATGTGATTGGGCAAGCCATCCTGGAGAAGCATGCCCGAGGCGTGAGCGCCGTGAAGTATGTGCCGCCGGTGTCGCCTGGCGCAGAGACCTATCTTGCAGGACGCCCTCTGCCCGAGCGCGGCCGTAGTCGTTATCCGCTTACTGTGATGGGCGAGGAGATTGACGTGGACTCGCCGCTGGCCGGACGCCATCAACTGCGCAACCTGGCATTGGCGGTCGCTACCGCGGAAGAATTGGCGCAGTTCTGGTTCAAGGTGACGCCCCAGCAAATTGAGCAGGGAATTCGCGAGACCCACTGGCCGGGCCGTTTCCAGGTGCTGCCGCCATCGGCGGCAACCCAGCAACGCGAGATGGTGCTGGATGTGGCGCATAATCCGGCAGGCGCCTGGGCTTTGCGATCTGCGCTTTCGGAGAATTTTCCCGGACGCGAGCTGACCATGGTATTCGCCGCCATGCGCGACAAGGCGCTCGAGGAGATGGCAGGGATATTGTTCCCCATTGCCGAGCAGGTGATCGTGACGAAAGCTGCCAACCCGCGTGCCGCCACCACTAGCGAACTAGCGCAGGCCGCCTCGCACACCGGAACGCCCTTACACGAAGAGCAGAACGTCGCTGCCGCGCTGGCCCGCGCGCGCGAGGTCAGCAAGCCGCCAGGACTGATCGTAGTGACGGGCTCCATCTTCCTGGTGGGTGAGGCGATGTCGGCGATGGGTATTCCGGCATGACGCGATGACGAACACGGGACCACAAGTCGAAAGCCGCGAAGCGCGCCGGGGCTCTCTGCTGAGCCGTCTGCGTTCGTACCTGTTTTTCACGCCGATGATCTATGTGTACACGGGAGTGATGGGCACGCTCTCGTTGCTCTCGTCGCTGTCAGACCGCGAGGGCCGCGTGCAGCACTGGTTCGCGCGCACCTGGGCGCGCATGATCCTGAAGACGGCGCTGGTCCGCGTGCGTGTCGAGGGACTCGACCATGTCAGCCCGGCGCAGACGGCCATCTATGCCGCCAATCATCTGTCGGCGCTCGACATTCCCGTGCTCTACGCGTGCCTGCCGGTGCAGTTCCGTATCATGGCGAAGAAGGAGCTGTTCCGTTATCCGTTTCTCGGCTGGCATCTGAAACGGTCGGGGCAGATCCCGATTGATGCGG
>PLYW01000280.1 GCA_003151875.1 Acidobacteriaceae bacterium | reverse complement strand
CGGCGGGTAGCGCAGCACAATTCGCTATTCGTCAACATCACCATCACCACCATGGACGCCAATCTGGCACGCATTCTTGCGCCGCGCGCGCCGAGTCCCGACCTGCGCATGGCAGCCGTGCGCGGACTCAATGCCGCCGGAGTCAACGCGGGTGTCATCTGCGCACCTGTGCTGCCCGGCATTACCGATTCGCCCTCGGCGCTGGATGCCCTCGTAGAGGCAACCAGGTTGGCGGGTGGAAAGTATATTTACGCCAATCCGTTGTTCCTGAAACCATGCTCGGCCAGCGTCTTCCTTCCATTTCTGGAGGAGGAATTTCCCCAACTGGTTCAGGATTACCGCAAGCGCTTCGCCGACCTCGCCTTCGTCAGCAAGGCCTACAGCAAACGCATTTCCGAGCTGATGGCGCGCCTACGCAAGAAGCATGGTATCAGCCGAGAGTTCAGTTCGCGCAGCCAGAAGGCGCATCCGGTGCAGCAAGAAGCGGAGCAGATGACCTTGTTCGGGAGACGTTAAGAGGTTGGCGGTCACCCCCTGCCGGTGTCGCCCGTCACAGACAAGCGGTGCAATCTGCGCTAAGTTGATCTTTAATGGGGAGGTGTGTATGGCCGCGCCTTGGGCTCATCGCTACGCGCAACGCACAAAAACAGCCAAGAGTTCCATCATCCGCGAGCTCCTGAAGCTCACGCAGCGCCCGGAAGTGATTTCCTTCGCCGGCGGCCTGCCCGCGCCAGAGATTTTTCCGGTGGAGCGCTTCCGCGAGGCTTGTCAAAAAGTTCTAACAACCAACCCCTCTACCGCGCTGCAATATGGGCCAACCGAGGGCTATCTGCCCCTGCGCGAACTGATCGTGGTGCATATGGCGCGGTACGGCATTCTCGCCACAGTCGATAACATCCTTATCACCTCGGGCTCGCAACAGGCGCTGGACCTGATTGCAAAGCTGCTCATCAACCGCGGCGATCGCATCCTGGTTGAGTCGCCGACGTATCTGGGCGCGTTGCAGGCCTTCGACCTGATGGGTGCCGAATACGTGACCGTGCCCATCGATGAAGACGGGCTGCAGACCAGCGAGATGGAACGCGCGCTGCGTTCCGGACCGAAGTTCATGTACATCCTGCCGAACTTTCAGAATCCCGGCGGTACAACGCTGTCGCGTTCACGGCGTGACGAACTAGTGCTGCTCTCCGACAAGTACGGTATCCCGATCATTGAAGACGATCCCTACGGGCAATTGCGTTACGAGGGCGAGCACATTCCGCCGCTGGTGGTACTCGATCGCACCAACTTGCTGCGCGATAACGGGTATTTGTTGGGAAATGTGATCTACCTCAGCACCTTTTCCAAGGTGCTGGCGCCGGGGCTGCGACTGGGCTGGATCGTCGCCCCGCCCGACGTGATCACCCACCTGGTGCAGTTGAAACAGAGTACCGACCTTCATACCAGCAGCTTCACGCAAATGGTGGCTTACGAGGTGGCGCGCGACGGCTTCATGGAGGAGCACGTGAAGCTGATTCGCAAGGTGTACAAAGAGCGTCGCGATGCGATGCTGAAGGCCTTGCATGACTACTTCCCGCCCGAGGTGTCGTGGACCCACCCGCTCGGCGGTCTGTTCCTGTGGGTCACGCTACCACCTGGAATCGACACCATGAAGCTGCTGGACACGGCTTTGCGTCAGGACGTCGCGTTCGTGCCCGGCGAACCATTCTTCCCCGGGGGACAAGAAACCGGCTCGCACATGCGGCTGAATTTCTCCAACGCGCGTCCCGAACAGATTCGCGAAGGTATTCGCCGTTTGTCCATCGCCGTGGCGCATGAACTGGAGCACTTTGCGGTTGGCGTGCATGCCTGATGCGATGCTGTCACGCCACCCTGTGTCACGGGTCACTGCCAAGCCGTTCGGTTGAGGTGGAAACTGTAGTTAGCCGTTGAGTGGCCTTCGTGTCTCCAAGGCCGTACGCAGTTCTTTCCCTAACCAGGAGGCAGCTTATGTTCGCCGTCAGGCTGGTTCAGCTCATCGAAACACACGCCGATAAGCTTTCGGAAGCCTTAATACACAAACTGAAGAATGCGGATGAGTGCCGCGAGTTCCTGGACAAGGTGCCGGCCCACGAACTGAAGCACAGGACCTATGAAATCTATCGCCATGTCGGCGACTGGCTGCTGTCCAAGACGCTGTCGGAGGTCGAGGAGAGATACATCGGTCTAGGGGTGCGGCGTGCCCGGCAGGGTGTGCCGTTCAGCCAGGTCATGTTTGCCGTCCAGACCACCAAGCACGTCTTATGGGACTACCTGTTGCTGGAGGGCCTGCTCGAACCGGAAGACCTCATTGGTGAAATGGAACTGGTGCGCTCTTTGGGCCAGTTCTTTGACCGCGCCCTTTACTACGCTGCGGTCGGTTACGAACAGGTATGGAAGAGCGAGCTAGGCGTAGAGTCTTCGCGCGGTGTTGCTGTGCACCGCTGATCGGCAGAGATCGCGTTGCCTCGCCATTGGGATGGCCAGTGCCCTCAGTCAGCCAAGCGGCTTCTTCCGCTCCCTAATCTCTAGCCCTGACCCCTAGCCCCTGACCTCCAGCCCCCGTTCTAGAACGAGAACAGCATCTGCAGATCGATGCGACGGTTGGCTGATCCTGACGAAAACGGCGGTCCTGCGAGCGCATTCGATGTGCCGAAGAATCCCGAGTTAAGATTGCCGATCGGAGGCGCATAGTTGACGTTGTTCAGCAGGTTGCGCGCACTGACGCTCAAAGTCAGGTTGTAGCGGTGCGAGGTCTCGTTTCCAAAGTTGAACGGGCTGCCACCCCCGCCGCCAAGTCCGCGACCGCCCAGTCCACCGCCTCCTCCTCCACGCGGACCACCCCCGCCTCCTCCTCCCCGCTGACCACCGGCACCATGACTCTCCGTCTTGGGACCCAGCCCGAATGTCTTGCTCAGCCGCAGATTCAAGGTAAACAGACTCTGGCCTGTAGCGTAGTTGATAGGGACTATGGGCTGGCCCGGAATCGGTACGGTATTGAAGGTGCCGTAGGGCGTGACCTTAATCACGCCGCCGGGACCCGGCGTGCTGGCAAGCGCCGGACGATCATTAAAGATCGAGTCGCCGTTTAGATCCTGCCCCACGATGATGTTAAACGGAGCACCGGAGTTCGCGAGGATAAACGGACTGAGGCGAAAGGCATAGGGCAGAGAGATGGTGCCGCCAATGACGCCACGGTTGCGAACATCGAATGCGGCGCGACCGTAGTCCTGCATGGGATCGTACGAGTTCATGATGAACTCCGCCGAACTGGAGCCCCCGCCAAAGAAGCCGCCGCCGCCGCCACCCGCGGTACTGGCTCCCAGGTCGCTGTTGGAAAAATTGAGCGAATAAAAGCCAAACAGCGAGAGCTTGGTTCCGACACTCACACGTCCGTTGACGATCATTTGGTTCTGCAGAAAAACCCCCTCCGAGTTGTACTGGTAAATATTGGTGGTCCCGCCGAACGGGCGAATGCCGCTGGTGGGGTCTGAGGGATTGTACGTTCCAGGCAATGGCGCATTGGCGTTGCGCAGGAAGAGCTGATGTTCTCCGCGCGAATTTAGATAGGTGACCGACACCGTCGCATTCTTGGTGACCTGCCGCTCGACGCTGAACGCCGCCTCCATGGTGTAGGGTATGCGCAGATTGGGCGACACCTGGTAAATCGTGGGCGAGTTTGTCGCCAGCTTACTCAGTTCACTGGGTGGAGGAATCCGCGGATAGAAATCTGGTTGGGTAACGGTGTATTGCTGCTGGGTCACTCCATTCAGCCGCTCCGCCTGCAGCAAATAGTTGTAGGAAAAGCGGTCGTAGAAGATTCCATATCCCCCGCGCAGCACCGTCTTCGGCGCCTTGGAGTGGCCAAGTCCCCACGCCAGGCTCACGCGTGGCGCCCAATCCCCCTGGTACGGGATGCCGGTCTGGGTTTCGTAGCGCAAACCGTAGCTGAGCGAAATATTCGGCCGGATTCGCCATTCGTCTTCGGCATACAGGCCGACGTCAATCATGGAGACGTCCGAGAGCGGCTGGCCGGTAATGATGGAAAACTGGCTGGCGCCGCCGCCTAGTGCTCGGATTTGTGCCGGCGTCAGGTGCTGTTGCAAACCGATTTGCGTCTTCTGATACGCGTTCAGCGACGGAAAAGTAAATTGCCCGTTGAAGTTCGAGTCCTCGTTGCTGGAATACACCGTCCCCCGCAGCCGTCCGCCAATCTTGATGAAGTGACGGCCATGCGCGATGGAGGTGTAGTTCTGAAGTTCATAGTGATCTTGATTGTTGTAAACCGTGCCTTGGGGGTTGCCTCCACTGTTGAAGGCCTCCGGCACATTTAGCGTTGGTTGGTCGCTAGTGGGAATCTGGTTGCTGCTATCGCGGATGTATTGGAAGCGCGTCTCATTCACCATCGTCGGGCTTAAGACTTGGGTGTCGCTGATTTGCACCGTCTGTTCCGTACTGTGGGAGTTGAAGCCCTGCGAAGGCAGCGAGAACTGGCCAATGCCTTCGTTGTCCTGAGTGTTCCGCACATACTGATAGCGCACCGTCAAGGTGTTGTTCTTCGAAAGCTGGAAATCGGCACGCGGGCTGATATTCAACCTCGTCGAGGGGCTGGGCACCGTCGTGTTGTACGGAACGATCTGGTTATTGGGATTCAGCACCTGCGCCACGACTACGCTGACATTGTCGATGTTGCGCTGTTGTACCGTGAAGAAAAACGACGCCTTCTTACCCAGCGGCCCGCTGAGGTTGCCGTTAAAGATCTCCGAGTAGTAGCCCGGCTCTTCGGTTACAAACGGGTTCAGCGCATTGAAGGCCGAGGAATTGCCGTTGATCATGGCCTGGCCATGGAATTGGTCCGTCCCGGGCTTGGTGAAAATCTCAATGCGTCCATAGCCGAGCTTGTCGTACTCCGCCGAAAACGGATTCTGGTTGATGCGGATTTCGCGGATCGCAGACTTGGGAGGCAGCTCTCCGGCGGTGAATCCATCGACATAAATCTGTCCGCCATTCGGCCCCGCCGACGGACCGGCGAGTGCCTGCAACTCCGACGCCAGCTCGTCAGGATCGTCAGAGAGGGCGTCGAGGTCCTGGCCTTTCAAGACCAGCGTGCCCGCGCTATTCTGCTGGCTGACATCGACCGTAGGAGTCTCTTCCTGGACTTCGACATTCTGCTTTTCCACTGCGATGGAGAGCGCGATGTCAAACTGCTGGACCTGTCCCGCGGTAACTTTGACCACTTCTTCCTGGTCAACCGCAAAACCTTTCGCCGTCGCGGTAATGGTGTAATCGCCGGGCGCCAGCGCCCTGAATTCGTAAACTCCTTGGGAATTTGTGGTTACCGTGACCGATTTTCCGTCGGCAGTAGTCGCAGCCACCGTCGCGTTGGGAATAACGGCCCCCGAAGGGTCGGTGATCCGGCCGCGCAGAGTGCCCGACGCAGTTTGCGCAGGCAGGTTAGCCGTAAGAATGGCGAACAAAAGAACACCGAGGATGGCACACGTGCGCATTGGGAACATTCGTACTCTCATGGACCGCGGATCTATGGAGTATCTCCCATCGCACCCGCTGCGCCTCCGGTGGACAGATTCCATGGCGAAAGAATGGTCCCCGCCTGGCTGGGCGCAGCGGTGAGAATCGGCTCAACACCGCTCAACAAAATGATTGCCGTCGAGGGCGAATTGGCACTCCCCTCGGTGGCCACAATCATCAGCGCATCACCTTTCTGCAAGTCGGCGAGCGTCACCGCAGGCATGCGACTCAATATTTGCTGGAAGTCTGGCGCGCCACCCGGGCGCTGTCCCGGCCCATTCCCGGGCGATGGGCGCTCGGCGTTCGCCATCCTCGGCGGCCCGCCTGCCGCGCCGCCACCCCTGTTGCCTGGCGCGATGCCTTTCAGGCGCATGGCAATGCGCTGCGCTACCATGGGCGGCAGTTTGTGCATTTGCGAATCCGTGGTTATTTTCAGGGTCACCGGCCGTTTGGTTGCCAGGTCCATCACGGTGACCGAGCTATTTCCTTGATCGCTGGCGATCACCGTACCCGCGATATTGCGGAAGGTACCCGAAACAATTTCGTCGGCCGTCAGTTCGCCACCGTCAGCGCTGCGCGTTCCGCGCGCGCGAAGTTGATCGCCGGTCTTGATCTGGTCGAGCGCGCCCGGCTTGGCGTCGTCAAACTTCACCGAGTCCGGCGCGTAACGGCGAATGATGGTGCTCTGCGACACGTGAATGGTAAGTTTCTCCGCGGCTAAGGTGCCCGTGGAGAGCTGGATGGTTTCGGTTCCGGCATCGATCGCCTTCACCACGCCTGCAACGCCGTGCTTCTGCCATTCCTCGCGATCCTGCTCCTGCTTCTCGGCGATGTCGGCCTTCGTCATAACAATCGCCGTCGTGGCCAACACGGACTTGCCATCGTCTGCGGCTGTTCCACCAGCTAGAAGCCGGTCGCCCACTTGCAAGTCTTGCATTTGGATTGGAGATGCGCTCCTCAGGTCGGTTTGACCGGGAACGCTTCGAACTAAGCGCGTGGACGGTTGGATAACGACGTTGACCTCTGCTCTCGTATCGGTTGTAACAGCGATGGTATTGCCAGTGATTGACTTGATCGTCCCCACTGCCCTCACTCTTGATTTCAGCGCCGTTGTCGGTTGGGCTCCCTCTTTTTGTGCGACGGCGGCAGGTTGGGACACGGCAAACATAGCGACACAGACCACTACTACGAACACTTTCATGGTCGCAATGGGGCTTCGCATTGGAGTCATGCNNTCCGGAGGACTGGTTCACACGGCATAAGCTGCGCGCGCGCAGGCGATTTGAACCTGGAATCGGCGCAATGAATCAACGCGCAGCTCTACGCCGCAGGGATGGCTCGATAAATTTCCCAGCTCAGAATAGGCGGCGGTAGCCGCTTTGCGACTCTACTTGTCGCTGACCAGTTGCTGCGACAAATACGCGCCGATTCCGATTTCCTTGATGGAATGAATCTGGGCGTCCAGGAAGTCGGCGTGGCTCTCTTCATCCTGGATCATCCGCTCAAACAGGTCCTTGGATCCGGCGTCGCCGGCGTCGCGGCAGATCTTTGCCGCCGCGTTGTACTGCTGCACGGCATCGGCTTCGTCGGCATAATCAAATTTCAGTTGCTGCTCGACGGTGGCGCCCACCTTGGGCGTTAAGGGNNTGCACCATGTACTGCGCAATGGCCGTCAACTCCGCGCTGAGGGCCGCATTCAACTGCTCGATGACTTTTTCGTTGCCTCGCATCTGCACGCTCCTTCCACTTCCAAAGGTCGTCTTATTCTACGGGAAACTCTGCGAGATGCGTCACAGCCAAGCGTGATAAGCATCAAGCACACAACACCGTCACTTGAGTTGGGCTAGTGCGTTCTTCACCTTCTCTGCATCGGGACCGTTGGGGTTCAGCTTCAGATATGCTTCATAGTTCTGCCGAGCATCATTACGTTTGCCAAGCTTCTGCTGCGCTTGCGCCAGCCCTATTAGCGCCTCCGGAGAGTCAGGCCTGATCTCCACCGCTTCTTTTAAGCGCGACTTGGCGGCCCTATAGTTCTTCTCGCGAAGGTAGTAATACCCTACTTCGATGTCCTTCGCCGCCTGTTGTTCGTCCTCGGACATTGGCTTCTGAGGAGTGGCTGCGAGCGAAGACCAGCAGGTATGGAAGATGGTGTCAATGCAATGGGGATCGAGCTTATTGATGACGCGCTTGGCTCCCGGTTTAGCTGGAGGTGTCGCCAGGGTTCCTTGATCGGGGATAGGGGCGTCAGGCGGTGACGGCGGCGCATCCGATTGAGGGCGCGATGTGCTCTGTCCGCCTGAAGGTTGGGCGCTTTGGGCAAACCCTCCCGTAGCTGCCAACACCAGAATCAGGAGCGTCCAGCAGAATCGAGTCATGAGAAGTCCCACATGATTCTAACGCCAACGTCCGTGCGCAAAAACTGCCCTTAGGAGATTATTGCGACGTCAGGTACTCCACCTCGCGCTCGATTTGCGATATCTGGATTGGCGCGACGCCAACCTTCTGCAACGCGTTGTTGAGTCGCGGTAGCTCCGTGCTCTTCAGTTTCGTCCACTCCCCGATACGTGCTTTGGCCGCCTCGTCGGACTGCTGGTACACCTCGATGGCTTGCGATGGCGTCGTCCGGTTGCCGCTTTCCACCACACGAAGCGCCGACGCCAGGCCACTGTTTGCAGCCTCGAGTCCCATCATCGAAGGGCCGCTTCCCTTCTCGATTTTCGCAATCGCCGTCTGCAGCTCTGAAACTTGCTTGAGCAGTTCCAACGGATGGCTGCCAAGCTTCTGCTGCACCTGCTCGAGACGTTTCTTCACCGCGCCGATTTCAGCCATGGCCCGCCGGCCGCGATGCACCTCGCCAAAGATTTCCAGCCCGAAACGAAGCTGTTCGTCCAGCTCGGCTGAAGTCGCGGAAGATCGCGGATCCATTTCTATATTCAAGTTTTGCTTGAAGTCATCGCCGTCAACTATAAGTTTAATTTGATAGATGCCTGGCGTGATTCGTGGGCCGCGGGGAGCCCGATAGCCTTCATCTTCCTCAATCTCTTCGGAGCTTCCCGAGTTGCTCCACCTGAGGTCCCAAACAAACCGATGCATACCGGCGGCGTTATCCAGCACCGCGGGTTTCGGCAGCCAGCGGGGGTGAATAGGCAGGGGAGGATACGTTGGCTGCTTTGCACCGCTCGCAAAGCGGCGCACCAGTTTCCCGCTGGGATCGTAAATTTCGAGCGTCACCTGCTTAGCCGGCGACTTCAGGTAGTAGTCGAGCACAGCCCCGTCGGGCGGGTTCTTCGCGGCAGGCTCTTCCGGAGGCAGCGGCGATCCCAGGAAGACATCGTTGTCAACGCGAATGGCCGTGGCCGGCTGATAGAGCCGGACAGTCCCGCCCTGCGGCTGGCTCGCAATCTGCCGCAGTGGCGTGATGTCGTCGAGAATCCAGAAGGCGCGTCCGTGCGTGGCCACAACCAGGTCATCGCCGTGAATTGTGATGTCGCGGATGGACGCGGCAGGCAGATTCAGTTGCAATGGCTGCCAGTGGTCGCCATCATCGAATGAAACGTAGATACCCAGCTCCGTTCCCGCAAAGAGCAGACCCTTCTGCTGCGTGTCCTCGCGAATCGCGTTGACGAAAGATTGCGCGCCGATTCCCGCCGCGATCGCCTGCCAAGTTTTGCCGTAATCCCGAGTGCGATACATGTAGGGCCGGAGGTCGTCGAGCCGATGGCGATCGACAGCGATATAGGCCACGCCGGGATCGAAGCGCGACGCCTCGATCATGGCGATCTTGCTCCAGTCTCCGACGCCATTCGGTGTCACGTTCTGCCATGTCTTCCCGCCATCCAGAGTGAGATGGAGCAGGCCGGTGTCGCTACCCGCCCATATCTCATCGGCTTTCAGCGGTGAAGGCGCAATGCTGTACACCACGCCAAAACCTCGCTCCTTCGCGTTCTGCACCGTGGCAGGTCCGGCGGGCTTTTCGCTGGCGGAGTTCGACGCAGCGCCGGTAAGGTCGGGACTGATCTGCTCCCAGTGCAGGCCACCGTCGGTGGTCTTCATCACGTACTGCGTTCCCAGATAAAGTGCGCGCTTCTCCAGCGGCGAGAAGACCAGCATTGGCGTCCACGGGGCGCGGTGCTTGCGGTCGTTGATCTCGCTGCCGAAGTTGGACGCTGGCCAGGGAGTAATGTCCTGACTCAACGAGGTGCGCCGGTCCCAACGCACCACGCTGCCGTAAACACCAGTAGCGTAAACGATGTTCGCATCGCTGGGATCGGGGGCCAGCCATCCGCTTTCGCCGCCGCCGACCATAAACCAGTCGCGCGCCGTGATCAATCCATGATTGGTCCGGCTCAAGACCGCTGCGCTGCCGCTGTCCTGCTGAGCACCATAAACGTGGTAAGGAAATTCGTTGTCGGTGATCACGTGATAGAACTGCCCGATCGGCTGGTTGAACCAGGAGGACCATGTCTTGCCATCGTTGAGACTGATGGATGTCCCCTGGTCGGTGCCGACAATCATGCGCGCAGAATTCTCGGGATCGACCCAGAGCTGGTGGTAGTCGTCGCCGCCGGGCGCTCCGCGCACGATGGAGATGGTCTTGCCGCCATTGTCCGACCGGTAGAGCGCGACATTCGGAATGTAAATGACATCAGGATGGCTGGGATCGATGGTGATCCAGTTGAAATACCACGCCCGGCTGGTGAGGCGTTCATCGCTGTTGGCGAGGGCCCAGGTGTCGCCGCTGTCGTCAGAACGGTAGAGCCCCGACTTCTTGCCAGCATCCAGCAAGGCATACACGCGCTTGCCGTCCGGAGCCACGGCAACGCCCACCCGTCCCCAATCCCCGTCCGGCAATCCGTGGCCGGTCAGTTGTGTCCAAGTCGCTCCGCTGTCGGTGGAGCGATACAGCCCTCCGCCCGGTCCTTGCAGCGGCGCATAGGTGCTCCACGGCGGACGATGCGCGTTCCAGGTTCCGGCAAACAAAATGTTCGGAGCAGCCGTCGCCATGGCCAGGTCGGAGACGCCGATGGCGGGTCCTTTGTCGAGCACGCGGGTCCAGGTATTTCCTCCGTCGATCGACTTGTAAACGNNTCGGCATTGTGAGGATCAACCACGATGCGACTGATCTGGCGGGAATCGCCGAGACCGATATTTTTCCAGGTCGCGCCGCCGTCCTGCGACTTGTACACACCGTCGCCCGAGGAAAGATCGGTGCGGATGTCCGATTCACCGGTGCCGGCATACATGACGTTAGGATTGGAAGGCGCCACGACGAGCGCCCCAATCGAGGCGATGGGCTGTCCATCGAAGATCGGCGTCCAGGTCACGCCGGCATCCGTCGTTTTCCAGATTCCGCCGCCGACGGAGCCGAAGTAAAAGGTCGCTCCATCCCCCGGCACTCCGGCGACGGCAACCACTCGACCACCGCGAAATGGGCCGATCATCCGCCATTGCAGCGCGCCAAAGAGATCGGCAGAGACGGATTGCGCGGCGCTGGGAAAGCTCGAGGCAATAGCGGCGACGAACAAAAGCAGAAATTGACAAAGACGGCTGACGGAAAGTCTCAACTCAATTGTCCCCGGCACGAATGTGTTCAAATAGATTACACTTTCGCGTGAAGTCGTGGGAAAGAGTAGGTGGACAGGCGTCGTCAAACCGGGCTGTGAAAATCGAACCCACGGGGCTCGTGCGTCGACGGTCCCAACGCTGCGGAGCGACGCCGTGCGCCTCTATTTTCTACTTCTGTGTTCTTGTTCAGTTCTAATCTGGCGAGGCTGGGTGATCGAGTAATGCAAACTTTGTTCTTAACATCTGCAGTCCTGTTGTTCTCATTTCTTCTACCGTTCGTTCCTCCGGCATACTCGCAACCGATCGATACCAAGCTTCTTGGCGAAATGCACTGGCGAAACGTCGGGCCTTTTCGCGGAGGCCGCACCCGNNATCTATGTCGGCAGCGGTGAAGGGCTGCATCGGCCCGACCTGTCGGTTGGCGACGGAATCTATAAGTCCACCGACGGTGGCGCGACCTGGACCCACCTTGGACTGCGCGATGGCCAACAGATTTCGCAGATGGCCATTGATCCCCACGATCCTAACCGGCTCTTTGTCGCCGTTGCAGGACACCCCTACGGCCCCAACCCGGAGCGCGGGATCTATCGGTCAACCGATGGCGGTCAGACCTTCGAGAAGGTGCTCTATAAGGACGAGAACATAGGCGCTGGCGACGTAAAGATCGATCCATCGGACCCGAATATCGTTTATGCCACATTGTGGGAGGCGCGGGAAGGCCCATGGGAGAATGGCGAATTCAACGGCACGAACGGAGGCGTGTTCAAGTCGACCAACGGCGGACAAACCTGGCATCCTTTGGCGGGAGGACTGCCGAACGGCATCCTGCAAGCCTACGTTGTTATCGCGCGTAGCGATCCCAAGCAGCTCTTCGCTTCGGTTGCGACCAAGGGCAAGGTTGAACTGTATCGTTCCGCCGACGGCGGTAACACCTGGAAAATCACGACCACCGATTCGCGTCCCAAAGACCGCATCGGCGGCGGCGATTTACCCGTCCCGATGATCGATCCGAAGAATCCGGACGTGGTTTACATGGTCAGCACCGTCACCTGGAAATCGGTCGATGGCGGCAAGACCTGGACTGGATTTCGCGGGGCTCCCGGCGGCGACGACTATCAGAACATCTGGATCAATCCTAACGACTCCAACACGATCATCCTGACGAGTGACCAGGGCGCCATCGTTACCGTAAACGGTGGCGAGACCTGGAGCTCGTGGTACAACCAGCCCACGGCGCAGATGTATCACGTGAACGCCGACAACGCTTTTCCCTATCGCTTATGCAGCGGGCAGCAGGAGAGCGGCTCGGCTTGCATTTCCAGCCGCGGCAACGATGGCGAGGTCACGTTTCGCGATTGGCATCCGGTGGCGGCGGAAGAGTATGGCTATGTCGTGCCCGATCCGCTCGACCCCGACATTGTGTTCGGCGGCAAGCTGTCGCGCTACGACTGGCGCACGGGACAGGCGCAGAACGTGACTCCGGTGCTGGTCCCTGGACCGGACTTTCGTGTGATTCGCACCCAGCCAATTGTGTTCTCGCCCGTCGATCCACATCTTCTTTACTTCGCGTCGAACACTTTGTGGACAACGCGCGACGGCGGACAGAGTTGGAAGCAGATCAGTTCCGACCTCACCCGCAAAACCTGGGACGCGCCCGCAACCGTGGGCATCTTTCGCAGCGACCCGTCGGCCCAGCCGAAGCAACGCGGAGTGATCTATGCGGTCGCGCCGTCGCCCCTCGACATCAAC
>PLYW01000302.1 GCA_003151875.1 Acidobacteriaceae bacterium | reverse complement strand
TTGGCCAGCAGCAGCTTGGCCAGCGCGATGCGCATCTGCCAGCCGCCGGAAAACTCTTCCGTCTGCCGCGTCCAGTCTTCCTTGCGAAAGCCCAGGCCGTCGAGCACGGTGCCGACCTGCGAATCGAGGGCATAGCCGTCGCGCACGCGGAACTCGCCGGTGATGCGCTGATAGCGGTCAGCCACTTGCGCGTACTCGCCGGAAGTATGGTCCAGCTCGCCCATCTTGTGAGCGAGTTCTTCCATCTCCTGCTCCAGCGAACGCAAGTCGCTGAACACCGACATGCACTCGTCGAACACGGTGCGGCCGGAGAGCTGCAACCCATCCTGCGGCAGATAGCCGAAGGTCATGTTCTTCGCGGGCGTGACCGTGCCGTAGTCGAGCGATTCGAGTCCACCGAGAATCTTGAGCAGGGTTGATTTGCCGGTGCCGTTGGCGCCTACCAGCCCCACGCGATCGCGCGGGATGATGAGCCAATCGAGGTCATTGAAGAGGAGCTTGGGCCCGAAACGTTTCCCGGCAGAAGAGAGCTGGATCATGAGGGCATATTCTTTTGCGAAGTGAATTAACTACGCAAGCGTCTTGCGTGCACAAAAAGTAATCCGGCCAGTAGCATTATCGCCAATCCAAAAACAGCTAACCACTTCACAATAAGACGGAGATCTTCATCGATAGCCACACCGACCAGCTTATCTTTCGTGTAATCCCAAACTGGCCTAACGATTACCTTCGTGTCGGAAGTGAGTTGATCACTTTGGGCGGTAATGTCGATCTGTACGGCGGAACCGGGACGCACGCGAAACTTTTTGCCTAGCGATTTGCACAACGGAGGAAATCCATCCGAATCAGTGGAGAAACCATAAATTGGCCCCGAGTCTTCGAGGCTCAATTGACTTTCTCCTTGCGTCACTCCGACACTGACAGCGTCGAAACAATGTTGGTATGCGCCTACAAGAGAGTTTCTGCCCACGTGAACAATAGCGTAGTCTGGCTCACCCCAGCTACGTCTAATACGCTTCCAAGCAGGGTCATTCGGTGCTGTCACAGTAAGGTTCACTGAATGCTGTTCCCGCAACTGGAAAGCTGGGATCTCAGCCAGATCCTTGAATGCGACCGCGGCATCATTAGGTCGAATAGGATCGGAAATCAAATACCAAGCCTCTGGAAGAAGCAGCAGCAAACCCACCGCTAGCAGAATCCACTTCGTCATTATTTGCTAAGAGCTAATGGCTAAGTGCTAAAGGCTATTCCTTAGTTGCTCTTCTTCTGGCCCCGAAGAATGCGCTCGTCGATGGGCTTGCGGCCGGCAAAACCTTCCTCGGTACCGTGCCAATGCGTGAGCTTCTGTTCGCCCAGCTTCCAGCAGAGCAGGATGACTTCTTCGCCGACGATGCAGGGAAAATCGAGCAGGCCGACATCGAGGTCTTTCACCTGGACACCGGTGGCGTCGATCTCGGCGACGGCGTCCTTGGCGCGCTGCACCGCCTTCTCGCGTTCAGCTTTGCGGCGGGCCACCGACACCACGTCCACCAGCGTGCCGCCGTTAATGAAGATGCGGTTGGCCAGCGATTGCATCTCGCCATCAACCTCTTCGATCAGCGCCTTGGCCTGCATGGCGGAACGGAGCAGCGACTCCAGCACTGGCAGCAGGGTCTCGGCTTCGGAAACTGTAAACGTGCGTGCCATATCGATACTTCCCAGCTTGGCTTGATTGTGTGCCCGGTGGCGATTCACCATGCGGCGGCGATACTCCCGCAGGTCCGACCAAGAGCGCGGAACACGCCGCCAATACTTTTCCCGTGGACGTTTGCGAATGATCACTGTATCTCTAACATTCTATCAAGCGCCACGCGCGCCCACTTCTTCACGCTGTCTTTTACGGTGATCTGATTGACGATGTTGCCGTCCACCAGGTTTTCTAGCGCCCAGCACAGGTGTTGCGGCGAGATGCGGAACATGGTCGTGCACAGGCAGCCGGAATCGTCGAGCGTGATGACGCGCTTGTCCGGATTTTCCTTCGCCAGGCGGTTCACCAGGTGGATCTCGGTGCCGATGGCGAACGACGATCCGGCGGGCGCTTGCCGCACAACCTTGATGAGGTAATCGGTTGAGCCGATTCCGTCGGCTTTCTGGCAGACCTCCCAGCGGCACTCGGGATGAACCATGACCTGGATGCCGGGATAGTTGGCGCGCACCTTGTCCACGTGCTCCGGCAGAAAACGCTGGTGTACCGAGCAGTGTCCCTTCCACAAAATCGCTTTGGCTTTGCGCAAGCGCTCGGCGGTCTGTCCGCCTTGCAGCATGTATGGGTCCCACACCACCATTTCGTCCAGCGGAATGCCGCGCGCGTAACCGGTGTTGCGGCCCAGGTGCTGATCGGGCAGAAAGAAAATCTTGCCGTTGCGGCGAAGCGCCCATTCGAACGCGCCCTTGGCATTGGAGGAGGTGCAGACCATGCCTCCCCGTTCGCCGCAGAATGCCTTGATGGCGGCGGTGGAGTTCATGTAGGTGATGGGGGTGATGCCGCTGCCTTCGTCGTCGGTGAGGCCGAGGTTGACGAGTTGCTCCCAGGCGTCTTCCACTTGCGAAATCTCGGCCATGTCGGCCATGGAGCAGCCGGCGTTCAGGTCGGGCAGGATGACCGCTTGTCCGGGACGCGCCAAAATGTCGGCGCTCTCCGCCATGAAGTGCACGCCGCAGAAGACGATGTAGCTGCCCTTGGCCTGCGCTGCCATCTGCGACAGGCGGTAGGAGTCGCCAAGGCAATCGGCGAAGCGCACCACTTCATCGCGCTGATAATGATGACCAAGAACGATGCACTCGCTGCCCAAGGCAGCTTTGGCGTCCGCAATGCGGGCGTCCATGGAGCTATCCGGAAGTACAAGATAGTTTTCGAGCGAGCAGGATACCGCTTCAGTAATCGGTGCTGTAGCCACTTTTTGTCTCTGCCTTCAGTCCCAGCCGCGCGGCTCCGTTGATCGGAATCTCACGCCCCGGAACGGGGATGTTGAAAGCTGACCTGCGGCTCCAGTAGATCCACTACCCGCCACGGCGGGCCCGACCTACGGGGATGTTGAAGCTGCACGTTGACGCTTCTTACTTCATTCGATGACCTGGACCGCGCCTGCGTTACAAAAACACGGATCGCACCTCACACGGCGCTGTGACAAGGACCGAATGAATCTATTGTGGCGCGTTGAGAGGGTTAATGCAAGAGGGGAAGCACTCAGCAGTCAGCACTCAGCCTTCAGCACTCAGCATTCAGTCAACCTCGTGAACTTGGCAAGAGCGATCTGCGATGATTCTCCGAAAACTGAGTGCTGAAGGCTGAGTGCTGAAGGCTGAGTGCTGAAGGCTGAGTGCTGAAGGCTGAGTGCTGAAGGCTGAGTGCTGTCATCCCCCAATATGCACCATCGTTCTCGACGCCGGAATAAATCCTGGTTCCCCGATGTGGTGGCGCTCCTCTTTGTGCTCGACGGCATGGGCGATGAACTTGACCATGTCTTCGTCGCTGGCGCCTTGCGCCATCAAGCCAGCCAGATCGTGCTCGCGGACCGAGAACAGGCAGGTGCGGATCTTGCCGTCCGAGGTGACGCGGATGCGGCTGCAATGTCCGCAAAAGGGATGCGACACTGGTGCGATGATCCCGATCTCGCCGACGCCGTCGTCGAAGACATAGCGGCGGGCGGTCTCGCTGCGCGCGTGGCCGATTTCGCGCAACGGCATGAACTCGGCCATGCGGCGCACGATCTCGTCGAGGGTTACGACGATCTCCGGTGACCAGACGCGGTCTTCTTCCAGCGGCATGAATTCGATGAAGCGGACGGCGACGCCTTCCTCGCGCGCGAAGCGGCCAAACGGGGTGATCTGATCGTCATTGAAGCCGTGCATCAGGACGCAGTT
Organism: Acidobacteriaceae bacterium; assembly: GCA_003151875.1. Taxonomy (GTDB): domain Bacteria; phylum Acidobacteriota; class Terriglobia; order Terriglobales; family Acidobacteriaceae; genus Bog-257. Next base: position 38,982 of record PLYW01000302.1, on the reverse strand, counting down.
AATCTTCACCGGGCTGAGCCCAGCGGTCTGCGCGGCGCGGATTCCGGCCAGCACGCGTTCGTAGCCGTTGGGCACGCGCGTAATGCGCGCAAATTCTCCGGCATCGACGGCGTCCATCGAAACCGTCACTCGCGTCAGGCCGGCGTCGGCAAGCGGCTGTGCCATCTCGGCCAGCAGATGACCGTTGGTCGTAATGGCGATGTCGAGTGGCTGGCCTTCGAGAGTGCGCATGTCGCCGAGGTCGCGCACCATCTCCACCAGACCTCTGCGCAACAGCGGCTCGCCGCCGGTGAGACGGACCTTGGTGATTCCCAGCCCGACAAACACGCGCGCCATGCGCAGGTAGTCGGCAATGGGCATCTCGGGAAATTGCGGCCCGCCGGTGCCTGAGCGGCAATAAACGCAGCGGTAGTTGCAGCGATCGGTGATGGAGATCCGCAGGTCGTTGATGCGCCGCCCGAATTTGTCGGTGAGGAACACAGCAGTCAGCTCTCAGCCGTCAGCTTTCAGTTAAAACCTGTACTGTGCAAGGAAGGGACAGCAGACCCAGCGCGCAGGGAAACACAGCGCTGTTGATCGTTTCCTTTCCAAGCACGGGAGGCATGGCCGTTTCCCGCCACACCCTCGGTTCCGCAAAGTCCGCGGAACACCGCCGCCGCAGCCTTGGGAATACCGGTAGGCCACGGAGGTCGGAAACAGTAGTTGCGATTATAGATGAGTACCGCAGGGGAAAGCAGCAATCCACAAAAGGAAAATGCTCAACGGCAAAGNNCAACGGGGAAAAGCGAATCGCGAATACCGGCCTCGCTACATCCCGTCGTAGTTCGGCCCGCCGCCGCCTTCGGGCGGGACCCAGGTGATGATCTCGTAGGGGTCCATGATGTCGCAGGTCTTGCAGTGCACGCAGTTCGATGCGTTCAAATGGATCTGCAATCCGCTCGGCGTATCCGCCGCTTCGACCATCTCGTAAACATTGGCCGGGCAAAAATTCTTGCAAGGGTTGCCGTACTCGGTTACGCAGCGCTCGTTGCAGATGTTGGTGTCGTGGATCACGAGGTGTGCCGGCTGGTCTTCTTCATGCTTGGTGCCGGAGTAATACACGTCGGTCAGCTTGTCGAAGATGAGTTTGCCGTCGCCCTTGGCGGGACCGATGATATGCGCCTCCGGCCCGCCGTCCGCCGGAAGCCGCTTCAACGGCTCCATGCGTCGGTGCCCCGCTTCGTTGGTGTAATGCGCGTGCAGACCGCGGCCACCCGTAAATTGCTGAATGCCCGCGTGGAACGCGCCCGCCACGAGGCCGCTCTCGAAACCCTGGTGAAAGTTGCGCACCGGCCAAAGTTCAGTCTTAATCCAACTCTTCTCCACGCGGTCCTGAAACGTCTCCAGCAGGCCGAGCGAGAAGTCGTTCTTCACCATGCCATCGAAGGCAGTCTCGGCCGCCAGCATCCCACTCTTAATGGCGAGATGGATGCCCTTTAGCCGCTGTGAATTCAAGAAACCGGCAGAATCGCCCAGCACCATCCAGCCATCGCCTGCCAATGGGGGAATACACCACCAGCCGCCATAGGGCAGCGACTTGGCGCCATAGCGCACCATCTTGCCGCCATCCAGCAGCTTGGCGATGAACGGATGTTTCTTGAACTCCTGAAGCACGCGATGCGGATCAAGGCGCGGATCACGATAGTCGAGCCCAGTGACGAAACCCAGCGAGACGAGATTGTCTTTGGCGCCGTAAATCCAAGCGCCCCCATATTCGTGGAAGGTCAGCGGGTAGCCCATGGTGTAGATGACTTCGCCCGGCGCGACGCGCCCAGCCGGCAGCTCCCACAGCTCCTTCACTCCGACCCCGTAGGTTTGCGGATTGCGTTCTTTATCGAGCTGGAAGCGTCCTATGAGCTGCTTGGTCAGCGAGCCGCGAGTGCCTTCAGCGAGGATGACAACCTTGGCTTTCAGATCGTAGCCGGGCTCGAAGTTAGATTTGCGCTCGCCGTTCTTGTCCACGCCTTTATCGTCGGTGCGCACGCCCACCACGCGCCCGCTATCGAAAAGCAGCTCGGAGCCGGCAAACCCGGTGAACACCGTGATCCCTGCCTCTTCCACCTTGCTGCCCAGCCACTTCACGAACTTGTTGATGGAGATAACGTAGTTTCCATGGTCGCGCATGGCGGGAGGCGTGATGGGGAACTTGAACTTACCGGTGCGGGTCAGAAAGTAAACCGCCTCTTTCACGACCGCGGCATCAAGTGGCGCTTCCTTTTCGAAACCGGGCAGCAGCTCGCGCATGGAACGCGGGTCCAGCAGCGCGCCCGACAGACAATGCGCTCCGACCTCCCTCGCCTTCTCCAGGAGGTAGATATTTTCTTTCGTCAACTGCGCGTCGGGATGGTTGGCGTTGTGCTCGTCAATCAGCTGCGACAGGCGCAAAGCGCAGGCCATGCCAGCGGGCCCTCCGCCAACGATGACGACATCGGCTTCCATTACCGGGCGTTCAACACCTTCAAGCGGCTTACGAAAAACGATCATTAGGCCTTCCCAAAAAGGTACATGATTATTTTATCGTTACCCTCAATGACAAAGCTGTGACATTGCTACGGCCACTCATCACAGCCCTCAGGCAGGTGATGTCCCTAAATTACAAATTGGTGTTACGCAAAAAGAAAGGNNGCAAGTTCATGCGCCGCTCTCTACCTCAAGAATCTGCCGGCGCGTGTGATGCCGCTAAGCGCCTTTCGTTTTTTTCACTTCTTCGATCAGGGGTGGAACGATATCGAACAGATTGCCGACCACGGCGATGTCGGCAATTTCAAAGATGGGCGCCTCTGCGTCTTTGTTGACGGCAATGATAGTGCGCGCGCCTTTCATCCCCACTACGTGCTGAATCGCCCCGCTGATTCCCAGCGCGAGATACAGCTTGGGTGCAACCGTCTGTCCCGACGATCCCACCTGACGATCCATCGGCAGCCAGCCAGAATCGCAAATCGGCCGTGATGCCGCGATCTCGCCGCCCAACGCGTCGGCCAACTGCTGGGCAAGTTCGATGTTCTTCTGCTCTTTGATACCGCGACCGACAGCGACAATAATCGCCGCCTGCGTTAGGTCAACTGCCTGCTTCGCCTCTTTGAACGGGGCCTCGGGTTTATTTCGTACGGCACCGTCGGCCACGTCGAGATTGACGGTTTCCACCGGCGCCGCTGCGTCCCCGTGTACGACTTGGTCGCCACGGAAGGCGCCGTTCTGGAAGGTTGCGAAGTACGGCGGATCACCCACGAAGGACACGTCGGCGGCGAACTTTCCCTGGAACATCTGGCGGGTGAACCGCAGGTCGCCGCCCTCATACTTGTAGCCGACGGCATCGCTGATGAGCGTGCGATTCAACGCGGCAGCCAGCTTGGGAGCGAAGTCGCGCACCTGGTAGGTGTGCGGCATCAGCACAAGCTTGGGCTGCTTCTGTTCGATGAACGGTTTCAGCGCGGCCACAAAGCCATCGGGCGTGTACGGCTCAAGTTTGGCCGACTCGAGGTTGTACACCTTCGACACCTTTGTCGCGGCGATTTCTTTGGCGATGTCGCCCACGCCGCTGCCAGCTACGGCCGCTTCCAGCGCCCAACCCGTTTCAACGGCGATCGCCTGCGCTCCGGTGATGGTCTCCCAGGAAACCCGATTCAATTTGCCTTCGCGTTGCTCTACAACAACTAGGATGGTATCTGCCATTTCGATCCGACCTTATCTACGTTGCAAGCCTTATTTAGCTCACCGATTGCGGCGTCTAATGCGAGCGCCGACGATATTCAACACCAGACCCACTGCGACCAATACGCCTGCGATGATCTCAAAGCGTGTCTCTCCCAGCTTGCGTGCCGCCGGCTGAAAGAACATGACGAGGAATGCAAACAGCACCAGAATCCAGCCAATGATCACGAAGGCGGAGCCGGTTTCACGTTTTTCTTCTGACGATGGCATGGTCGCCTCCTACCCGCCGCCGCGGGCGCCGACTTGCCAATCTACTGTTAGCCAAACTTCCAAGGTGGCAATTTCGCACCCTCGGCGGGTCAGGCCACCTGGTCCTCTTCCGCGTCTTCCCGGCGCTGTTGCTCGAGCGTGCGCTGCAGCTCGCGTTGTCCCAGCCGGGTAACGCCGACAGCGCGCCGATAGCGGGTCCCCATAATCACCAGAATCAACCCTAAAACGCACTCGATGCCCAGCCATATCGGCCAAAACCACGAACCGTTGCGCAGGCTGATGAAGACGAACATCGCCAAAATTGCGTCCATCCAGAGCAGTATCCAGCCCACTGTCAGCAAAAAAGAACCAAGGCGGCGGTTCTCAACCGTGTTGTCAATGGCAACCTGATCGCGATCAAATCCTGGCATAAGCAGACGAGCTCCTTTCGTCATGAGTTCACCCGCTTAGATGCCAAATAGTGACCAGGATGCAATACCTTTGGAAGCTCGGCGAGCCACGATTTCTGGTGCCAGACAACACTTGATTACCAAAGATCAGGGACGCAACCTTCCGATGCAGATGCGTCGCAGCCAGGGCCGCTCGAATACGCCTTAGATCACGCGCAACTCGTTGCGCAGCTTGTCCACCAACTTCTTGGCGATCTCTCCCGGAGGACCTTGCAGCACTTCGGTCTTCTTGGTCTTCTGCGGGATGTACAGCTTCTCGATCTTCTGCAGGTTCGCGCCGAGCGCCGGCTTGACCTCGTCAAAGCTCACTTTCTTGAGCGGCTTGTTCTTTGCCTGCTTGATGCCGATCAAGGTTGCGTACCGCAATTTGTTGATGCCCGACTGGATGGTCAGCAGCGCCGGCAGCGGCATATCGACAAACTGAAAGAAGCCGGCCTCGAGTTCGCGCTTCACCCGAATGCCGCTATCGCTCTTTTCAATTTGCATGATGATGGTGGCGTGCGGCCAGCCGAGCAGCTCAGCCAAAATGACGCCGGTCTGGGCAAAGCCAAAGTCATCCGACTGCAAGCCGGTGAAGATGAGATCGAAGCTTTCGTCCTTGATGGCCGCTGCGAAGGCCTTGGCAGTGTTGAATGCATCGAGGATAACGAAACCGTCGCCTTCCAGGTGAATGGCGCGGTCGGCGCCCTTGGCCAGCGCCTCGCGCAACACCTGCTGCGCGCGCGCCGGACCGCTGGTGATCACCACCACCTCGCCGCCGTGCTTCTCTCTCTGCCGCAGCGCCTCTTCCAGAGCGTAGGCGTCGGGCTCGTTCACTTCGTAGGAAATATCTTCGCGAATCCACGTGCCGCCCTCATTTAACTTGAGCGGCGCGTCTTTCTGCGGAACCTGCTTCATGCAGACCAGGATCTTCACCACGGCTCCTAACGCTTCACGGAATGCTTTGAGCGCATAACGTGAAACGAGCAAGTATAAATGAGCGGCGGGAGGATGGGAAACCAAGTGGAACAGCGAGTGCCGAAACGGAACTCATTACAGCGATGAAAATGCGGCGGACCAGTCCGCCGCACGTCAGGGAGGCCACATAGTTAGGAGTTGGCCCGCTCGCCCTCCAGCAGTTTCTTCTTTCTTTCCAGTCCCCAGCGGTATCCGGCCAGGTTCCCGTCGCTACGCACTACGCGATGACATGGCACCGCCAGCGCCACAGGATTCGAAGCGCAAGCGTGGGCCACAGCGCGGACCGCTTTCGGCTCGCCGATCGCGCGCGCGATCTCCGTGTAGCTGCGCGTATCGCCGCGTGGAATCCGTTGCAACGTCTCCCATACTTTCCGCTGGAAGGCGGTGGCGCGCACGTCGAGAGGCAAGTCGATCGTGGTCTTCTCGCCGCCCAGGCTGGCCCGCAGCGGCTCGATAAAACGACGCATGGCCGCATCGTCACGTTGTACGGTCGCGGCGTGGAACTCGTGGCGCAGGCCGCGTTCCAACTCAGTTACGCTCTCGCCAAAGCGGACAGCGCACAGCCCGCGCTCGGTGGCAGCAACCAGCATTCGTCCCAGCGGAGTCGGCGCAATCGCAAACATGATCGTCGCGCCCGCGCCGCCGCGCCGGTACGTGCCTGGCGTCATGCCAAGCTGCTGATCGGACTTTTCATAGAGACGGCTGGGCGAGCTGAAACCTGCGTCGTACAGTGCGGTGGTCACATCTTCTCCTTTGCGTAGTTCGGTTTTGACGTGCTGCATGCGCCGCGCCGATTGATACTCGCGCGGACTGAGCCCCGTTGCGCGCTTGAACAGCCGTTGCAGATGGAACGGGCTAAGCCCGACCCGCTTGCTGAGCCCTGCGAGAGTCATCACGCCTTCGGCGTTGTCAAGCATCCGCCGCGCCCGAAGCACGTATTGCGCCTGGGCGGAGATTTCCGTCGGCTTGCAACGCAGACAGGCGCGGTAACCGGCGCGCTCGGCTTCACGCGGATCGGGAAAGAACTCAACCGAGTCGCGCCGCGGACGACGGCTCGGACACGACGGGCGGCAGTAAACGCCGGTGGTGCGCACCGCGAAAACGAAGCGTCCGTCCTGCCGGGCATCGCGCGCCATCACTTGTTGCCAATGATTTTCGTTCTGAAGTTCGGTTTGCATGGTCACAGCGTAGCTCCGGTTCGCGGGCGGTGCTATCCGGCCCTTGCGGGCAAAGCGCTTTGACCGCGCCTGTTCTTTCGGAGCAACGCCGCCTGCTCCGCTGTGCACGGTTGCCGAACTAGTCCCAGTCTTTCTCATGTTCCCAAATGTCGTGCAAGCTCATTTTCAGCCCGCGGACATACCAGATGTCAAAATCCTCCAGCGCGTAGGGATACTCAAAGTGTCCCACCTTTTCGGCATACTCGGTGATGCTCTTAAGATGCGCGGGATTGCCTTCCCCGAGCACGATGATGCTCTCGCCGGTGTAGCCATGAACGCCCCAGTACCAGTAGTTCTGATGAAAGCACACCGCATTGGGCAAACCATACTTCGGACCGAAATAGTCAATCGCGCCAGCCTGTCCGTAATCGCTCGTCTTGATGGCAGTCCTGGCCTGCACCTCGGGCGGCAGGCTGTGATACACGCGGGCCACCTCGGCGACCATGGCTTCCCAGCCAAGCTCGTCGGAATAATACTGCGGCAGCGGAGAGCGAGCGTGACTGTGCTCGCTGATGGGTGGCGCGAAATGAATGGCCCGCGTGAACGCGACGAACTGCGGGGGGCTGATGACCGGCGCAATGAGTGGCAAGAACACCAGCGCCGGAACCACGAGCACCAGAGCAAACGCGGGTTTCAGCCATTTGTGCCCGGTGCGCTCGATCCATTGCTCGCAGACCACGGCGCCGGCCGCGAAGAGCATGGGATACGCCGGAGCAACGTAGTAATCCTTGCCATGCAGAACCATGAAGACCCCGAACGTGACCAGGTACGCCCAGCCCAGAACGCGGTAGGGCCGCCCTTCGCGGCCAAAGAACAGCCACCCCAATCCCGCCAGCCACAACGGAAGGGCGAAGGGATTCACCATCAGGACCTGCCGCAGGAAGAAGTCGACGGGATTAAGTTCAACGTCGCGGCCGCTGGCGTGGATGTTGTGCAGCAACTGCACAAACGGCCAGTCGCGGTGAACATTCCATAGCAAGTTGGGCAGGAAAATCAGAAATGCGATTCCGCCGGCGATCCAGATCCACCTGTGAGTGAAAGCCTTGCGTTCCGGCGTGAACAGCAATCCCACGACGATGCCCAGGCCGAACACGGCCATCGAATACTTGTTTTCGAGACCGATGCCCGCCAGCACGCCGAACCACAGCCACAATTTCTGATTGCCGGTCTGGATGATGCGGATGACGACGGAAGCGCAGCCCATCCAGAACAACGCCTCGAAATCGTTCGTCCCCAGCAGGTGGCCGTTGATGACGAAGACGGCGGAAACCGCCATCGCCAAACCTGACAGCGCCATTGCGAAGCGCCGTCCGCCGAACTGGTACGCCTGATACCCGGTCAGGGCGATGGCGCCGCAGCCCGCGATTGCCGGGATGAGGCGGATAACAAACAGCGAAGCCCCAAACAGGGAAGTGAACAGCCACGTCACCGCCGGAATGAACGGCGGCATGTCCACGTAGCCCCAGTCCAGATGCCGGCTGCAGGCGACGTAATAGAGTTCGTCGCGAAAAATGCCGTAGCGGTTGGCGGTCAGCAGGTGGAGCGACAGTCGCGCCGCAACAATCAAGGCGACCACCGCAAAGCCACTGGCATACCAGCGGGCCGGACTCTGGCGATCTTCTGGCGGAGAGAGATTAGAAACGGTAGCCATCCAGTTTTCCTAAGACGGAATGCCCACCGAGAATAATACGGAATCAGAGGAGAGTATGTTTCAGCCGCTCCGGCGACTCGTTCCTATTTGCCGCTATTCGGGTTCTTGATGTCTTTCCATTCCAGGCTGAACAGGGGCACGCCGGAGTGGTCCACCTGTATGTGATTGTGGCCCATCGAAAGATGGCCATTGGCGGTGGAATTGATCCGCATGTCGGCTTCAACGGAGGGCAGATGGTGAAGGCCGGGCGCCGCGACTTGCGCAACAACACGCGGTGTCGCCCGCGGTTCTGGCTCGGGCTGACTGATGCCCATTCGGCTGTCGAGGACCGCCCCCAAAATTCTTTCCGACGCGCCCTGTTTTTTCAATTCGGTCAGCGCCGCCGGGCTGGTGGCGAAATCGGTGTTCGACATCCGGATCTCACGCAGGATGACGCTCTCGGGAAGGGCCGCCTTCATCATCTTGACGATGTCGGCATTGGTCAGGGCTTGATCGGTAGGAGCTTGCGCCAGGACAGGCAGAACCAGCAAGAAAGTTAGTAGGAAGATGAGATGAAGTAAACGAGCGCCTCGCATGTGCGGGTGCCTCCTTTGTACAAGAACTTATCTTTCCTAACAATCGGCGACCAACGCCTGAGAGTCGGGAGCACACTTCCAGAGCACAGCCCTTAAATGATTGAACGCGAAACCACGAGAAAGTTGCAACATTTCTCGGAAGATTTGTTGCCGGTTACGCCACGGGCTGAGTCGCGAACCGCAGATCCCTCCGCTCGCCCGTCGCAGCGGGCTCGGTCGGGATGACAATTGGGGTCGTAGGAAATAGCGGTTAAAGGTCAGGAGCTTTGCCAAATCTGACATCTGACCACTGACTACTGACTGCTGCTGTCCATCCCTGCTCGCACAATCGCCGTCGCCTGTCCCGCGGATTTGAAGATGTGCGCCTCCATGCCCAGATCGCGAGCGCCTTCCACGTTGTTGGCACGGTCGTCGAAGAACAGCGTCCGTTCGGCGCGGCAACCCAGAGCGTAAAGGCAAGCGCGGTAGATGGCCGGATCAGGCTTCAAGATGCCCAGCTCGCATGACCAAATCTTTACCTGGAATTCATCGAGCCAACTGAATTTACGCACCTCGGCCAGCAGGTCGTGAGGAATATTGGAGAGGATGGCGGTCCGCACCCCGTTTGCCTTGATCTGGCGCGCCAGCGCGAGCGCCTCGGGATTGACGCGTAGCCACATGAGCGTTTCCATGTCGGCGATGCGCTCCACTTGCGCGGGCCGGAGTTCCACGCCGGCAACTACGGAGAAAGCCTGCCAGTGTTGCCGGAAATCGGCGCGGCCGCAGTCGTAGTCATGGCGAGTGGCAGAGTAGATTTCGAAGAAGGGCGGCTCGGTGACGCCAACCAGCGTCGCAAATTCCTGCAATTCAGCGTCCGAAGGCGCGAGGCTCAGCACTCGCCCATAGTCGAAGATGACAGCATCCCAGCGGCTCGATGGCATCGCTTCCATTCTTACACGGAGTGTTGCCAGGCGCGGCTTGCTGACAGCGATTGTCGCCGTCCATAATGGCTCGGCCGCGCAGAGGCATCCGCAACGAAACGGAGGCGTCGAAATGACTGTGAACGCGCAGAACGGGCTCATCCATCTGGCAAGTCAACACAGCGTTGAAGAAACCATGCAGCGCCTCGAAGCGCTGCTCAAGGAGCGCGGCGTAACTATCTTCGCGCGCATAGATCACAGCGGCGAGGCCGCGAAGGTTGGGCTCGCCATGCGCCCTACCAAGCTGCTCATCTTCGGCAGTCCGAAGGGCGGAACTCCCTTGATGCAGGCTGCTCCCAGTGTTGCCATCGATCTGCCACTGAAAGCATTGTTCTGGCAGGACGCGGAAGGGAAGGTTTGGCTGAGCTACAACGATCCTGCGTACTTACAGCAGCGCCACAATTTTCCTGCGGAGCTGCTTCCCAACATCGCAGGGGTGAGTGCGCTGTTCGGGAAAGCGGTGGAATGACGCAAGCAGAGTCGCGGTCAGGCAGGCTGCTGGCCACACGAACATCGCTGGTGAAGTGATCTAGCCGGCTCGCAGCAGCATCAGCGTAACGTCATCGTGCTGCGGGGCGTTGGCGACGAAACGGTCGAGGTCGCCCATGATGGAATTCAGCAGCACGGCGGGAGCATAGTTCAAACCTGCCTGCAGCACCCCGAATAACCGGGCCTCACCATACTCCTCTTGCCGCTGGTTCTCGGCTTCAACCACGCCGTCGGTAAAGATCACCAGCCAGTCGCCAGTTTGCAGCGTCACCGAGCCTGACTCATAAGGAGCATTCTCCAGAATGCCGAGCGGCACGCCGCCAATCTGCAAGCGCTCAATGCTGCCGGTCTGGCGCCGCAGTATCGGATTGTTATGGCCGGCATTGACGTAGTTTAAGGTCCGCAATACCGGATTGTATTCGGCGATAAACGTAGTGGTGAAGCGGCGGCCGTTCTGGCTGTTGCTGCAGGCATACGCGTTCATGCGGCCCAGCAGTTCGACCAGCGAGCCCGGCGTTGTGGAAAGCGTCTTCAGGCTGGCTTGGAAGGTAGCCATCAGCATGGCGGCCGGGATGCTTTTCCCGGCCACGTCAGCCACTGCAATAAGGAATGTTTCGCCGGCTGGCCCTGAACCGGGGCGCGCGAAGACATCGTAGTAGTCGCCGGCCACGGTGTTCGCCGGACGGGTGGCAAACGCGATCTCGAGGCCGGGCACAGCGGGAGGACTCGCCGGCAGCAGCCATGCCTGGATTTCTTTGGCGATCTGGAGATCGCGCTTCATGACTACCCGGTCGGCGACTTCCAGAATCACCAGGACCAGCAGCAACAGGCCGCCCCAAAAGGAACCGCTAAACCAGAAGACCCTCGCTCCTCCAGTATTGTCCTGCCCGGAACCTCCTATGTTGGTAAAGAGGAACACCAGTGCAAGCAACAGCAGAACGCGGCGCGCCGGAGTCAATTTTTCCAGCATCGCCCAGAAAAACTGGCGCGCGACATTGAAGAAGTGTTTGCGCTTGGATACTCCCGCGGTGCGAGTGGAATCTACGTCCTGGGAGTAGAGGCGATAACTGGAACGAGCGTCGGCCTGGAACTGATTCCAGAGCTCGTTGAGCTTCATGCCGTCGGTGACGCGCTGCCAAAACTTCTTGAGGCCCGCCATCACCGGCTCAACTCTCGCGGTAGATTTGTCCTGCGCGGTGGCACAGAACCATCGCGTTGGTTGTTCCAGTTCATTCTGTCCATCAGGATTCTAGAAGATGAGACCTGACGTGAAACCGTAAGGATTCATCCGGCGGCCAGCCAGTCACTGCCGGGTTTCGGGTTTCACCTGTTCATCGAGAAAGGCCACCGACTGAACGCCCGAGACCTCAAAGCGCTTGCGGCAGCGAATGTTCTTGCAGGCGACCAGGTCGTCGCGCCGGACCATGTAGGAGCGGGCTTTGGCAAATTTCGCGCGGTCACGTTCGTCAGCGCGTGGAGGTAATTGACGCTTCTTGGTGCGGACGAACCAGCCCAAATCGTATTCGGCAGCCTGATGGCAATGAGGGCAGTTTAAGGTGGCTTTCCTGGTCTCTTGCCGCTCGTCATACAGCTCGCGCTCGTCCATCAGGTTCCTCCGTGTGGGACACCACAGAGCATGGCTCAACCCAGCCCATAGTATTAGAACACAACCGCCGCTTCGAGGATGTGATACGAGGTGCAGCTTTGCGCAAGACGATAGCGGGTTACCGATTTTCCCTCTAGGAACCAAGACCCAGCGGAGCGTGTCCGCTGGGTCAGCCTGCCTTGCTGGAAAACCCTGCGGCAGGTGCGTGGGGTAAGGAGGAGAATGGTAACCTGCGTCGCTTCGCCGCCCATACAGTTTCTTATATGGCGGCCGGGTTTCACTGCGTTGCTAAATGTAGAGTGCCAGTTCCGCTCGGCCAGAACATCCCCCTGAGGCCGTGCCCATCGTGCCGCTTTCGTCGTATCGGAAACTGGCTGAGCAGTTCGTCCCAATCGCTCGTTCAACCGTCCGGAACGGTGCTATCCTACGCGCAAAGGAGGGCTTGTTTATGGCTCGCTTCACGCTGTGCTTCATCCTGATAGCCGCTGCCCTCGGCCACGCCAGCCAGCCGCCGGCCACACTTGACAGCCCGGTCATAAGCCCGAATCTCGCGGGCCTGAGCTCGCCGATGGCAACAGACAGCGGGCCGCGACCGTTGGTAGCGGCCGAATCGCCGCAGGACATCGCGCGCGCCGGCGCCGACGAGGGAATCTGCTACAAGATTCGCGCTTACATCTTCAAGCGCGATGACGACCACGCGCCTCAGTTTGTCAGGAGCATAACCTGCGGTCCAGGCCAGCCACGCGCCAAAGATGCCGTCTGGCCGAAGGCGCGAATCGTCCCGGCCAATTGAGATCAGGGAGATGCTTCTGCCGGAGAGTTTGCCAGGCTGAAGGCAAATCGCGCTATTGCCGGCGCATTACTCGCCACCGCTGACCTTGGGCGCGTAGGGATTGTCGTCCACCACCTGCCACACAGTGTCGAGCACGGTTCCATCTACCCACTTCACGACGGCCACGGGACGGTCAAGGAGCCGGGGCTTGGCTGGTTTGCCGCCGCAGATCTTCTCCACTTCGGCTTGCAGTTCTTCGATGGAACGAATCGGCAGTCCTTTGCCCTTCACCGCGTCGAGTAAGTCCTGCCGCCGTGGATTGATGGCAATGCCGCGTTCGGTCGCAACCACGTCGATCAGTTCACCCGGCCCGGTCACCGTAGTCACTTCGTCAACGATCACCGGAATGCGATCGCGGAACGACGGGACCGCAAGAATCGTGCATCCTGCGAACAGGCAGTTCTGCCAGCCGCCAATTCCGTGCAGCAACCGCCCGTCCGAGTGGGTCACGACATTTGCATTGAAGTTGACGTCAACCTCGGTTGCGCCTAGCACGGCGGCGTCAACCATGGAAGCAAAGTTGCCCTTGCCGTGAAAGTTGTACGAAGTGAACGGACTGGTGGCCACATGACGAGCGTTGCTGGCGATCGAATGCACGGCATCCAAGTCGAACGTCTGCCCGTCGAGAATGTATCCGATGAGACCTTCGTTGAGCAGATCGACCAGATACTTGGTTGAGCCTCCGCGCACGAAGCTCGCTCTCACGTTGGCTTGTTTCATCATGCCAGCCAGGTAATCCACAAACGCCAGCGCGATGCCACCCGCGCCCGCCTGGAAGGAGAAGCCATCGCGCATGATGCCGCTGTCGCGCAGAAAGCGCGCCACCAGCTCGGAGATTCGCAGGCGATCGGGACTGCGCGTGATCTGCGTAGTGCCGCTCACAATCAGTGAAGGATCGCCGATGGAGTCAACCTCGACCACGTAGTCAACGTTGTTGCCCTGGATCTGCCAGGGAATGCAAGGGAACGGCACCAGATTGTCGGTTACAACGATGACGCGATCGGCATAAACGGAATCGGCGAGCGCAAATCCCAGCGAACCGCATGCCGACCTTCCGTGCGAGCCATCGGCATTGCCGAAGAAGTCCGCCGTGGGCGCGGCAATCACCGCGATGTCAATGTGGACTTCACCATCCTGCACCGCCTGCCATCGTCCCCCGTGCGAGCGCAACACTCCCAGGCCGCGCATGTGTCCGTGCGAGCAATAATCGCCGAGCGGCCCATTCATGCTGCCTTCGATGTGATGCACCGCGCCAGACTTCATCAGATCGATCACCGGCTCGTGGCACGGAAACGACGCGCTGGGAAACCAGACCAGCTCCTTGGCGCCCATGCGCGCGGCGGTTTGCAACGCGGTGAGCGCGACCCGGTCTCCATTGCGCAGATGGTGATGGCTGCTGATGGTCGTGCCATCACGCAGTCCGCAGAGGCGCAGCGCGGTTTCCAAGTCGGGGAGGCGCTTGTCCCCGTTTGTGGGATACTCGCTGCTGCTGCGAATCGGCGGGCCGGCTTTATTTCCCAAGGGCGTGTGTTGATTGACTCCTTGGTATGGCGCCTGTTCGCGACCGTTGACATGAGTTGGCACTCGCCGGCCGGCAGCGTTCGTGACTAAGCCGCTTGCCACGCCCGCGCTCATGATGGATCTCCTGCTGACGCCTGATCGGCGATGATGCCCATCTTCCTGGCGCGTGCGACCAACTTCACTGCGCGCTGCACTACGGGAGCGTCAATCATCTTGGACCCGAGGCTCACCACGGCAAGTCCGCGAGCTTGCGCCTCTTCGAAGGCCGCAACGATTGCCTGCGCCTTCTCTAGCTCGTTTGGCGCAGGCGCAAAGGCGCGATGAATGATTTCAATTTGCACCGGGTGAATACATCCCATGCCTTCAAACCCCATGGCGCATGAAGCCTCGCCCCAGTGCAGCAGTCCGTCGGTGTCGACTACGTCACCATACACGGAGTCAATGGCCTGCACGTGGGCGGCGTGGGCGGCATTCACCACGCGCTGGCGGGCATAGAGCGACTCGCTTCCGCCTGCGGTCTTGGCAACTCCGAGATCGGCGGTGTAGTCCTCCAATCCGAGAGTGATGGCGGCAATGCGCCCCGAAGCGGTCGCGATGGCGAACGCATTCTCGATGCCCAGCGCGGATTCGAGAATCGGCATCAGCCAGATGGGACGCGTGACGCCCACTCGTTGCGTGATCGAATCAACAGCTCCCACAACGTCAGATATCTGCGCAGCGGCTTCGACTTTCGGAATCAGGATGACATCGGGCGACTGCGGAACAATCTCTTCCAGGTCGGCCAGACCGAGCGGAAGCTGATTGATCCGGACCATGCGTTCCGCGGTACCGAAATCCACGGCCCGTAGCGCATTGCGAACCAGCAGCCGCGCCGCGTCTTTCTCGGCATAGTGCACCGAATCTTCCAGGTCGAGAATGACCGCGTCCGGCCCATGCAGTCCGGCGTTGATGAAATATTTGGGTTCATTGCCCGGAAGATAAAGGCGGGAGCGCCGCAGACGGTCTCGCAGCGACGGCGCCGCAAGCGTTACCGCCTCTGGCAGCGCTGACTTGCCTTGCGCGAGTCCAGCGCGGCGCACCCCTGCCTCGATGCGCGCTGCGATCACGAATGGCAGCGCGCCTTCGTCCATGATCCCGATTAGCGCATGCTCGACGCCCAGCGTGCACAGGACGTCGCACACCTGCCGCCGGATGACCTCGCCGTAATACAGCTCAACGCGCGAGCGCAGGCCGATCTCAATCCCGCCGCTGGCGCGTTCTTCGAAGCTGACGTGCAAGTCGGAGCGAATGTCGTCGCCGGCGCGTCCCGCCTCGCCTCGTCGTAATGTGCTAATTCCTGCCACTGCCGGCATAAGCCTTCTCCACTGTCACCCCCAGCTTCGCCAGGATGGCGTCTGTCATCTGCGTTGTCGAGGCCGCGCCCTGGGCCAGCGATTTCGTCCCGCCGGAGAGCCGCATCATGTCATAGGTACGCACTTGGCCTTCGGCCACAACCGCCGCGATAGCATCGCGAATTCTGCGCGCCTTGTCGTTCTCGCCGAGATGATCGAGCATCATCGCCGCCGAAAGAATCATAGCAATCGGGTTGACGATTGCTGGATTTAACTCGGCATACTTGGGAGCTGATCCATGCGTGGGCTCGAACACCGCAACCTCCTGACCGACGTTGCCGGAAGCCGCAAACCCAAGCCCGCCAACCAGTCCCGCGAACGCGTCGCTGATGACATCGCCGAACAAGTTGCTGGCCACGATCACGCCATACTCTTCCGGGTTCTTGGTCAGCCACATGGTTTGCGCGTCGATGTTGGTGGACCACAGCGCAATGTCGCTGTACTGCTTCTGTACTTCCTTGGCAGCTTCTTCCATCATGCCCGAAGTTTCGCGCAGCACATTGGGCTTCTCGCAGATGGTCACCGATTTGTAGTCGTGCTTGCGCGCATGAAGGAATGCGGTCTCGCAAATCCGTCGCGCCGCCGGACGAGTAATGATGCGTACCGAAATCGCCAGGTCCTCACCGGCAACGTTGGCGAAGGGCTTGAACTTCGGGTGGGTGCGCAATGCGTCACGTACTGGTTGCGGAGGATTCGTCCACTCCACTCCCGCATACAATCCTTCCGTGTTCTGCCGGAAGACCACCACGTCCACTTTGGGCTCCTCGTACCCGCCAGACGGCTTTTTGCGGATGAAGTTAAGCGGATTGCCGGGAAACGACAGGCACGGTCGCATGCACACGTCGAGGTTGAAGATCTGTCGCATGGAAACAATTGGGCTGAAATACTGATGGCCTTTGCCGCGTAATGCAGGGCTCAACTCGGCCTCGGCTTCCTTCTTCGGCTTCGAGGTGATGGCGCCGAACAGACCGACCTTGTGCTGGCGCAGTAGCTCGATGGTGCGCTCGGGAAGAGCATTACCTTCCTTGGTCCAGCACTCCCAACCGATATCGGCGTGTACGTACTCAGCCTCGAAACCGACGGCGTCGAGCACGCGAATCGCCTCGGGCAGGACCTGATTGCCAATGCCATCGCCCGGCATGGACACGACTTTATGTTTTGCCATGGATGCCAACTCCTCTGCACAACCGAGTATTCCGCCGGATGGATTTGTCATCCTGAGCGAAGACAGCCCGTTTTTGGCCGCCGGAGTCGAAGGACCCCTATTACGCACATTAACCGTCAACCGCTCTATGTCCCACATTGTGGGACAGCCACTAAATCTGCGCCGTCACCGTGCTCAGCCCCAGCTTTTGGCTCACCAGGTTCTCCACTCCGCCTGCAATCACCAGCGACTGCGGCACGCTGCCCAGCGCCGGGAAGGCGAACTGCTCGCCTGCGTAACGTATGATGCTGGCGGAAAAATCAACCTCGACCTCGTCCCCCGGAATAATCGTCTTTTCCTTGCGCGCGACCGCGTCGGAAGACTTTGCGCGCAGCCGGCTCACCAGCTCCGGCGTCTCGATGCAGAGAAATCCGTTATTGAACGCGTTGCGCAGATAAGTCTGCGAGAAACTACCCGCAATCACCAGCGGAATGCCTTTGCATTTCATCGCCGTCACCGCTTGCTCGCGGCTGGAACCCGTGCCGAAGTTGAAGCCTCCGACTATGACGTCCCCCTCACGCGTGCGCCCAGCAAACTGCGGATCATAATTTTCCATCACGACGCCCGCCATCATCTCCGGCGTCATGTCTTCACGATAGGTGTAGTCCTTGCCGTAAATGCCGTCGGTATTCAGGTTATCCTGCGGCAGGAAGATCAGCCTTCCCCGCACGCGCTGCGGAAACCCGGGCAGGATTTCGACCTTCTCGGCCGAAGCCGAACCCGTGGCCAGCACTTCAAAATGTTTCTTCAGTTCGTGATACTCGGCCTGCGCAGGTCCACAGATGTAGCCGGCGACGGCGGAAGCGGCGACGACTTCGGGACTGCCAAGATAGCACTGCGCATCGCGCGAACCCATCCGCCCCTTGAAATTGCGATTGGTGGCGGAGATACCAACCTCGCCCGCTTCGAGCAATCCCGTACCCAGGCCGATGCACGGCCCACATCCTGACGGCAGCGAATGCGCGCCCGCGTCGAGCAAGGTTTGCCACACGCCGCGCTTTTCCGCTTCTTCCTGTACCGCGCGACTGGCCGCCGCAAGATAAAACTGCACACCGTCCGCGACCTTCTTGCCGTGCAGCACCTTCGCCGCAGCCTCCAGGTCTTCCAGCCGCGAGTTCACGCACGAAACCAGGTACGCCTTCTGGATGGCGACTTTCTTTTTCGCGATTTCGGCGACCGACTGCATCACCTGCACCGTGTCCGGACCCGAAACATGCGGCGTGACCTCCGCCAGATCCAGCGTGATCCGGCCCGCGTACGTCGCGTCGTTGTCCGGAGCCGGAGGATTCGTGTGCCACTCCTCAAATTTCTCTTGGGGAATACGCGTGATCCCCCGCGCCCGCAATTCTTCATTGTGCGCTTCGAGGTAAAGCAGCGTAACCTCGTCCACCGGGAACCAGCCGACCAACGTTCCCCACTCGGTGGACATGTTGGCGATGGTCAGTCGCGCATCCATGCTGAGCGACGCCACACCCGGCCCGGTGAACTCGACGGCGGCGTTCAACACTTCTTCACGGTTGTAGAGTCCGCACAACGTCACGATCACATCTTTGCCGGTTGCACCCGGCGCAAGCCGGCCTTCGAGCACAACCTGCACGGTGCGTGGAATCTGCCACCAGAACTCACCCGTCGCCCAGATTGCCGCCGCGTCGGTGCGCACCACCGGCGTCCCGATCGCGCCCAGTGCGCCATACATATTGGAGTGCGAATCGGAGGCGACGACAAATGTCCCGGGCAGCACGTAGCCCTTCTCCACCATGATCTGGTGGCCGATGCCGGTGCCCGGCGGATAGAAGTCGATGCCCTGCTCGCGCGCAAACGCCTCCATGCTGCGATACTTCGCCAGGTTCGACGCCTCCGTGTTCTGAATATCGTGATCGGCGGTGATGACCGGCTGTGCCGGATCGTGCACCTTCTTCGCGCCGATGGCCTTGAATTTCTTCATGACCGCCGAGGTATTGTCGTGGGTCATCACGTGATAAGGCCGGATGGAAAGGAAGTCACCGGCGCGCAGAGGACGGCTCGGCCCCTCGGACATGTGTGCTTGCGCGATCTTTTCGACGATGGTCTGTCCCATCTCAATGACCTCCCGCTGCCAGTAGCCGGTCAGCCTTGAACAGCTTCATCAGCGCAGTCACGCTCGGCTGCTTCTCCAGGTTCCAGATGGCGTCCATGGCGCGACGACGGGCTTCGCGCGACATCACCGGCTCCGCCAGCGCTTCGAACTTCTCTTCCACTTCTTTGTCGGTCAGCGGATTTCGCGGATCGCCCTTGGGGTAGTCAAGCTGGGTTGTGAACTCGCGGCCATCGATGGTGTGGATCATCACGATCACGCGCTGTAGCGCCGGAAAGACCTTCTCGATCTCGGGATCGGCGGAGACAGCGATCTTGCTGAGCTGGGCCCGGATCACCGGGTCCATGATCTTCGCCTGAGTGAACTGCAAGGGAGTGACTTGGCGTTCGGCGATAGCAGCAGCAATGACATATGGGAGCGAGTGGTCGGCTGTCTCCTTGGTATGAGGATCGTACTTGCTGGGATCGCTCAGAATGTCGGCCCCGCGCGCCGTGGTGCGAATGTGTACTTTGGCTATGTCGTTGGGCTTCAGGTCGTGGTCCTTCACCAGCGCAAGCACAGCGGAGATTGGCGTGTGCGTCAGGGCTTCGGTGGGAAACGCCTTCATCCCACATTGCGTGATACGCCACGAATCGCCCAGCCCGTCGGTCAGAATATTCAGCTTCCACTCCGGCCCGAAGCAATGGACCAACCCTTCTTTACCATCGATCACATGCTCGGGGCCGGTATATCCCTTTTCCGCCAGCAAGGCGGCCAGCACGCCGCTCTGCGTGGCCATGGGATCGACGGTGTTCTTCATCATGGTCAGTTTGCCGGCGGTGACTGCGCCCAGGGTGGCGCGCGCGCTGGCGCCGATGCCGATGGCGTGCTGAATTTGGTCGGCGCTGAGGCACAGCATGCGTCCGGCCACGATCGGCGAGACGAATGCGGTCAACGTGGCATGATGCCAGCCGCGCTCGCGAATGCCGGGGAAGGCCGCTTCGCATAGACGCATCTCAAATTCGTGGCCCAGCACCAGACCGACGATGAGTTCGCGCCCATCGCTGCCGGCACGCTCACCGGCCGCCATTGCCGCGGAAAAAATGTCCGACGGATGCGACGGGTCCTGCTTCCAGTAAATGTCGTTATAGTCCATGCAGCGAATCATCAGCGCGTTGGCCAGCGACGCCGACACCACATCCATCTGCTGGCCGCTGCCGATCACAGTTGCACCGCTCCGACCTGCAATTTCGTTCAGCACTCCCAACGCGATCATGACGTCATGCTGCTGGTAGCCGCCAAGCGCGCAGCCAATGCTGTCGAGCAAGAAGCGCTTGGCCTGATACACCGCGTCTGGAGAGAGCTGCTCGAACTTCAGACCGGCGGCCCATTGCGCCATGATCGCCGTGATCGTCGGCTTGGCGGCCGCTTGGCTCGGCGCTGGCGCAGTTGTGGTTGACATCAGAGTCTTCTCCTCGTTTTCTTCTATTTCGCCAGGTTCTTGAACGGCAGAAAGGCCATGAAATCGGCGTGGTGCACGATGTAGGCCTCGGTGGTGCGCTTTACCAGATCGCCTTCGGCGGCGTGCGCCGCAATAATATGGCACACCGCGTCGGGCACTCCGCATTCCATCGCCAGCGCCACGCCGGTAAAGGGATGGCGCAGCAGCTCGCCGCGCTTGCTCTGGCGGGTCTTGCCGTCCACGTTTTCGTACTCCAGCAGCTTGCCGACATCGGCCAGGATCGCGCCCGCAATCACCGTGTCCATATCAATGGGCAGCGCGCGCCCCATAAATTCCTTCATGCTCTCGGCCGCCGTGCGCGCGATGTGCACCACGCAGCGCTTGTGCTCCATGAAAGTCGTGGGGCAGTTTGGCACCAGCAAGGTGAACGGGATGCGGTTGAGGTCGTCTGGCGTGAGCGGGCTGAGTTCGAGGGCGCGCTGCCAGGTCTTGGTGACCTGCTCACGCAGCTCGGGCGCCTTAATCCACTCGATCTCAGGCCACAATTTAAGTACCGCTTCGCGCATCGCTACTCCCCCGCAAAATCCCCCACCCAAGCAAAACCCGGCTTCGGTGGGGCGCCTTGCGCCCCGAAATCAACAGGGACGAAATCATACCCGAGGGCCAAACAAGTATTGTTATCATTTCTGCCCATACGAGGGCTAGGAGGCGCGTCACAGAGGGGGTCAGTTTCTCAAGCCCCGCTCACATGGACGACGTGATGTGTTCGAGCTGCTTGGTGATTTCCTCCGCGGGGGTTTCCGGCGGAAAGCGCATGGGCTTGCCGATCACGACCGCCAGCTCTCCGGGGCGCGCGATTTTGTGCCCGGCCATTTTCATCGGGTACAATCCATCGATGCGCATGGGAACAACCGGGACGTTCAGCCTTGAAGCCAGCATTCCGACACCCGAGCGGAAGGGCGACGGCTTGCCATCCGGCGTGCGCACACCTTCGGGGTAAACCAGAACGCTGTAGCCGCGGTCCACCGATTCACCGGCGTAGGCGAAACTCTCGCGCACGCCCGACTGCTGCGGCAGCGGAAAGACGTTGAACAGGGCAACCACCAGATAGTAGCCGGCGCGATACGCCAAACGCACGAAGGGATTCCAGGTTTGAGGCGGTCGCCACATCTCCCACAGCATCTCTCCCCACATGCCAACCGCGAGCTTGTGCCGCACCCGGGGCGGAAGCGCGATCAGCGCGAAGCCAACATCGATGTAGGTAACGTGATTGCAACTGATGAGGAACGGCCCGTCGATACCGCGCAGGTTCTCGCGGCCAACGATCTTGGGGTGAGCCATGATCATGGTCGCCGGCCAGGTAAGCAGATAGTAGATGAAGTTGCGAATCCAGGTGATAGGCCAGCGCTGCGCCCATCGCGGATACCGATAGCCGCTCTGCGGCGACTTCTGCGGCCCGCGCAGCAAACGTTCGAGATCGCCAACCGTGCTGACGCTGGCGAAGTTCGCCTCGTTGAGATCGACCTGGTAACGGTCTTCCAGCGCGCTCATCAGTTCGACGCGGTCCATGGAACTAAGGTCCAGATCTTCGTCGAGCCTGGCATCGGGGGCGAGCGGGCCGGTGCTGCGTCCAGTGATGCGCGCGATCAGGTCCACCAGAGCTCCCCTCGGCGCGCTGGCTCCGACATTGCCCGAGGCGAAGTGTTGCTGCACCGCCTGCTGGATGGCGGCGATCCTGGGCTTCAGCGTGGGAGTGCGCGGGAAGTCCTGCTCGGGCCACACGAACCAGCGGCGCATCTGCTGATACTCCGCGAGCTGCTGGTTGGCACGCCTGACGACTGCCTCTGGATCGGTCGAGTCTCGCAGAATGAGAACGGCGCAAGGCTCGGCGTTGACTCCCTGCTCCAGGCCGACGACGACGCAGTCGAGTATCGCGGGCTGGCGCAGCGCATTTTCGAGGTCCTCGGGATAAATGTTCATCCCTTCGCGCGTCACGATGACATTTTTCTTGCGGCCCTTGAAATAGAGATTGCCCTCCGCGTCGAGTTCGCCAAGGTCGCCAGTGCGAAACCAACCTTCCTCATTCAACACCGGCTTCAGTTCCTTTCCCTGCCAATAACCGGCGGCGACATTGGCACCGCGCACCAGGATTTCGCCGTTCTCATCGAGCTTGATCTCGCGGCCCTCGAGTACTTTGCCAATCGAGCGTTTGCCGGTGCGAAAGGGATGATTTAGAGAGATCAGCGACGTTGTCTCGGTGAGGCCGTAGCCCTGAATGACCACGAAGCTCAGACGGCGCCAGAATTCTTCGGTCTCGCCGTCGAGCGCTGCGCCTCCCGAGATGAAGGCCCAAAACTTCCATCCGAATTGGTTGTGAATTTTCCGGAAGCGCCACCAGCGTTGCACGAAGTGCTGGTTGTTTGCGGCTTCGAATTGTCGTTGGAACCACTCCTGCCGGCCCGCCGCGTCGAAATCGCGCAGCAGTTTGTCTTTTAGCGACTCCATCAGGCGCGGTACCGCGACTACCACCGATACGCGTTCTTTCTTGATGGCATGCAGAACTTCCGTCGGGTTCAGCGTGTCTTGGAAGATCACGGTGGCCGCCAGCAATTGCGGCAGGAAGATCCCGAGGAATTGCCCAAAGACGTGGCTGAGGGGCAGCAGATTCAAGAATCGCAGCGGATGAAAAATGCGCTCGTAGCGGAGGTATTCGCCGATCTCGCGCTCCAGCGGCTCCAAGTTGGCCAGGATGTTGCCATGAGTAATGACTACACCACGCGGCTCGGCAGTCGTGCCGGAGGTGAAGACAATCTGCACAACATCGTCGCGCGTGAGCGGCGGGGGAGCCACGGGCTGATCGGAGAGCGCCGCGAGTTGCTCGCGCAGGGTTTCCAGGTTGATCTCTGCGATGCCCGGGATGTGGTTCTGCATTGAGCCAACACAGAGCCTGGCATCCACCTGTTGGGCGACACGCTGGGCGAAATCCGGGGCCGCGATCTTGTCAATGGGCACCGCGATGGCGCCGCGCAGCAAGCATCCGAAAAAGGCGACCACCCACTCCGCGCAGTTCTCGCCCCAAAGAATGACCTTGTCGCCCTTGCCGATGCCGCGCTGCTCCAGCTCGCGCGCAAAGCGATAGGCGTTGCTCAGCACATCGCCGTACGTCCATCGCTGCATGCGATAACCGCGATGTTGAGCGTAGGCCACCTCGCGAGCGTGGCGGCGGAAGTTATCGAGGTAGTCCAGGATGGTGGTGCGTGCCATCGCTCACAGTTTAACCGCTCGAACGACGGCGAAGTCCGGACCTCGGGCGTGCGGCTCGCAATTAGGGAGCGCGGCGCAACTCCAAATCTCGAGCGCCCGCATTTTCGACTTTCTCGATCACGACGATTGCGACCCATTCGTTGTTACGATTCAGGAAACGCACCGTCCGCCCGCCGAGAATGTTCGCCACTTGTTGCGGACCCAACTCCTGGCGATAGTCGAAGAAACGTTCCTGCAATTCTTCGCCGAAGGGCAAACTCCGGAACAGAGGATGCGGAGGCTGCCACTTGGTGGGAAATAGCAGCGCCACATCGAACTGATCGGTGGCTTGCGCAGCCCGTTCGATTTCGAGGGCGGAGAAGTTCTCGATGGGCGCCACCGCAAGCGGCTGTTTGACGTATCCCAGGAACGGCCGCGTCAGCTCATCGGAAGCCGGCCAGGCCGTGAGCACACGTGCGTGCGGGAAACGGGCCGCCAACTCATCGGCGGCCTGTTTATGGACGATGACGTAATCGCGATACAGCAATGTGTCCTCAGGAGCGATGCGATAGGGCGGCGGAGTGAGTAGCGCGAACACAAAAGCTACGCAGCTCAATGCGATCCACCACGGCCAATGCTGGGCACGACGCCACAGCGTGGAAACACAAAGCAGGATCACGAGCGGCACAACCGGAAGCATGTAGCGAGCCAGCACCGCGCCTCCGAGCGCTGACAGGGCCATGACATGCGCCAGTATAACCACCCCAAACACGAGTTGCACATTGATGGGAATGCGGGGCCGCAGTGTGCCGTCGGGCCCCGGCAGCGGAGGAAGGCCCATGGCAAAGGCTGCGGCCAGCGTCAGTACAAACAGGTTCAGATAGCCCAGCGCGTGCCAGAGCCGTATCAGGATCGCAAGCACGATGCGCAGTGGAGTGAGGGTAGCTTGCAGGTTGTAGCGCAGGTACTCCGGATTGCCGAAGTAGAAACCGGTCCGGTGATGGTGATAGAGGAACCACAGCGCGAGCGGGACCAGGCACAACAGAAACGAGAAGGCAGCCAGCCAGTTGCGCTGATATAGGCAGAACGGTTCGTGTCGCCGTGTACTCCGCTGCAGCAAGGGACAAAGTATTTCCCAAGCCAGCAACGCCAGAGGGGTTACGATGGCGGTCTCCTTGGCGAGAGGCGCAAGAGCCAAGAACACGATGGTGGCCACCGGTCTGCGCTCCACGTACATTGCCAGTCCCCAAAGCGTCAGGGCGCAAACCATCATGTCGAGGTGGGCCATCGAGCTCTGCGCAAAGAACACGGAATAGACCGCCGTGCACAAGACGGTTGCGGCCGCGATCTGCTCATTGGCTACGTCGCGCGCAAGCCGCCACAACCCCAGCAGGGCGAACGCAGCGATCAACAACATCGCAGTTCGGGTCACTGCCGGGGTGAAGCCACTGGCCTTCCACCAGAATGCCAGCCACAGCATTACCATGGGTGGATGTGCGTTGGAGAGCGTGGTGTGCGGAATCAGTGAACCGGTGAGCAAAAGATCGCGCGCCGCCGGAATAAAGTAGCCGGCTTCGTCCCAGAAATAGGGCAGCCGCAGTAAAGGAGCATGAGTGACGAACAGGAATACAAAAATGAGCGCGTAGGCGAAGAGGTATTCGCGCAGGCGGCCCTGAAAGCTCGACACCCGCGAGTTGTCCGCAGGTTTAATGAATCGGGCCCATCCCGGGCCCCATGCGGGGATCGAGCTTGATCTCTCCGAAGGTGTTTTCGTAGTTCACCAGGTTCTGCTGCAGGATGGTATAAAGCGCTTTTGCCTGCTGCGGACTCAAATAGATTCCCTGGAAGTTGCGCACCTCCACGCGGGTTTCGTCCTGCTGCTGCAGGGTGCCAAAAATCAGGAAGAAGTCCCACACATTCACCCGTACTTGTACGCTGTTGGCATAGCTTTCGCGGTAGTCGGGGGTATTGGTCAACTGGATCAATGGTTGCGGAGGATTCGACATGGTGACCTCGAAAATCGCAGTGTAGCAGAACACTTGCCGGCAGTCAGTTATGTCAGTTATCAGTACTCAGTCAGACCGCTTACCTGGTTGGCATGGTGTAGTAACCAGAGCGGTGGCGCACCTGCAGTTCGGCGGGATTGGGGTAATCCTTGGTCGCGGGATCGATCTTGATATCGATGCGGCGAAAATCCGAGTCGGAGAGCCGGGTGCTGGGGTAGTAGGCGATCAGATATTGGGTGCGCAATTCGTCGCCGATCTGGCGGAATGCCGCATCCAGTTGTTCCAACCCACTGGCGTAAAAATACCTTCCTCCAGTGTCACGCGAAAGCTGAATGAGCGCGTGTTCCCCGCCGATGTCCCGTCCCGCGCTGCTTTCAATGGGCACAATGATGATGCTGTAGAGAATGACTTCAGCCTCCTGGGCCGCGCGGACCGCCTGCTGGTAGCTGATCTGGCTGACGGTGTCGCCGCCATCGGTGATCACCACCATGACCTTGCGGCCGCGTCGCGGCAGCAACGCCTCCGACCCCAGATAAAGAGTGTCGTAGAGGGCCGTCGCCGCCCCGGAGCGGATGTGGTTGATGGCGCGGTCGATCACTCGAACATCGGCCGTGAAGGGCGTTACCTGATCAACCACTTCGCTGAACTGGAACAAGGACAGGCCGTCGATGGGACGCAGAATGGCGTGCGCAAAGCGGCGCGCGGACTCGAGTTCGAGCTTCTGATCTCCGCGGGTGCTGAGGCTGGTGTCCACGGCCACGACGATGGACAGCGGCAACTCCGACTCGCGATGGAAGACCGCGATCTTCTGCAGCTTGCCGTCCTCGAAGACCTGGAAGTCTTCTTCCCTCAAGGATGAAACCGGAGCTCCTCCGCTGTTGGTGACGGTGGTGAACACGTTGACCAGCTTCACGTTGACTTTGAACGTTGTGTTGGGTTGGTCGCCGCTGTCAGTCGTTGACTGCTGCTTCGGCGAATCAGGGGGATGGGGAACGCTCCGTGACTGCTGCTTCTGCGAGTCGGGTGGATGCGGTACGCTCTGCGCGGCCGCATCCTGGCCGATGCAGAGAGCACACCACCAGGCGCAACTCAACGCAGAAATCACCAGCAGCTCGCGCACCGCGGCGGTCGCCCGAGCGGAAGTCCAGCAGGTTGAAAACATTTGTTAGCTCAAACCCCAGTCCAGCTACTTTGACGCGCTCCTGCCGGCACGCGGAATTTCCGGAGGAAAAGATTCGCCATCCGCCCATGCCGCCCCATCTTCGAAAAACTCCCGCTTCCAGATGGGCACTGTCTTCTTCAGCGTATCGATCAGCCAGCGGCATGCATCGAAGGCCGCGGCGCGATGGGATGAGGCAACCACAATATAGACGCTGGTTTCGCCAATCCGTAAACGCCCCAGGCGATGCACGATGCGCACGTCGCGGATAGCGTAATTTGCCAGTGCCTGCTGCGCTAACTGCTCCATCTGCCGCAACGCCATCGGCCCATAAGCAGTGTAGTCGAGGTAGAGGGTCCGGCGTCCTCGCGAGTGATTGCGCACAATCCCGTCGAAGACGGCGACCGCTCCGTCTTCCGGACGCTTGATGGCGGCGACGATGGCAGCCGTCTGGATTGGCTCGCCGACCAGGCTACAGTGGCCGGAAATGAGCGGCAAAGAGATCTCGGCCGTCGAGTCTTCGTCAACCTTACCTCCGCTTACGGGCGGAATCAGCGCTACCTCATCGTTGTCCTGTAAAATCGCCGCCCCATCGGAGTATTCGTAATTGACGGAGAGAGCGATGGCGTTGCGAAAGTCCTGCAACTTCGGTATGCGCTGCTGGAGCTCGGCATAGAGATCGGACAAGCGCGCGCCGTCGGAGAGCTGCACCACTTCACGCTCGCGCCCGGCGAGGTCCCGCAGCATCCCCAGGTAAAGCACGCGCACCTGCATGGCTAAAGCATAACCCACCTGCCAACGCGCGTTATGGGACCTTCTTGGATTTGGCAGGGCGTTGGCGGCGCGGAACTATTGCAAGGCGCACGCGGGAGATTTGTCCATCTCAGCGCGGAGGTTGCTCAGGTCGAAAACGCTGGTGGTTGGCGCACCGGTGAGAAAGGGCTTGAACTCGATGAAAACTTTTCCCGCGTTGAGCAGGGTCTGGATAAATTTCACACGCTCAGCGTCATTATTGGCAAAATAGGCGTAGGTTATGGTGTTTCCGTAGGGAACCCATCCCGTCGTTTGCGCGGTCCCGCCTATCGTCATTTTGAAAATCTGCTGTGCCCCTTTTGCATCCATGTCAGTGTCTTCAACCAGGGCACCGCCTGCCGAAAATACAATATTGTGTCCGGTCTTCTTGCCCTTGTGCACACATGACACGCTCAATGTCGGCAATTTTTCCTGACCCGTGGCCAGTGGGTAGGGTTTCTGCGCCGCAACGGTCAGAACAACGCTGCCGTCGCCTCGGGAAACATGCACCTCTTGTCCCAGGCACAGCGACGACCACAACACTATCGCGACAAATCTCGATACGTTCAGTATGGACATCCTTGCCAACATACTCCTCCCCACAATCACGCTCTAATGAATATCGAAGTTTTCCTGGTGCAACAGAGGGTCGCTCTTCACCAGCACGGTCTTGCCGGTCAAGTCTTCCATCTCTGAAATCAGCTTGCCGTTGCTGGCCTTCAGGGCCTTGGCCACTTCGGGATTCACGCGCAGCGTGATGTCAGTCTTGTCGTGCACCTTAGCCATCTTGCGCATCTCGATGTAAAGCTCATTGCATACGGTCGGCACCGACTTCACAAAGCCCGCGCCCACACAGTAGGGGCAAGTCTCTCCCAGGGTGCGCTCCAGCGATTGCTTCACCCGCTTGCGGGTAATCGCGACCAGTCCGAAATCGTTGAACTGCAGCACCTTCGACGGAGCGCGATCGTTGCGCAAGGCCTCTTCCAGGGCCTGCATCACCTTCTGGCGATTCTTGCGCTCGTCCATGTCGATGAAGTCAATGACGATGATGCCGCCCAGGTCGCGCAGCCGGATCTGCCGCACGATTTCCTTGACCGCATCCACGTTGGTCTTGGCGATGGTGTCTTCCAGCCGCTGCGTCTTGCCAACATATTTGCCGGTGTTGATGTCGATGGCTACCAGCGCTTCGGTCTGGTTGATGACGATATGTCCACCGCTCTTCAGCCACACCTTCGACTTCAGCGAGCGATTGATCTCGTCCTGAATGCCGAACTGCTCGAACAACGGCGTGTCTTTGGTGTAGAGCTTGATGCGCCGGACCAGCGAGGGTTGAAAGCGGCTGGCAAAGCGCACGACGCGCTCATACTCGTCTTCGGTGTCCACCCAGATCTGCGAGAAGTCGGCATTGACCTGGTCGCGCAACACCCGTTCCACCAGGTTCAGGTCGTGATAGATCAGCGCCGGCGACTTGCTATTCTCGGTGCGGCTCTTGATCTCGGCCCACAGATGTTTGAGGAAGCGAATGTCGGCGCGCAGATCGTCTTCCTTGATGTTGGCGGCAGCAGTGCGAACGATGAATCCGCCTAATCCGTTTTCCCGTTCGCTGGTCACGATGCGCTTCAGCCGCTGGCGTTCTTCGTCAGAAGCGATCTTGCGCGAAACTCCGACGTGATTGACCGTGGGCATGTACACCAGAAAACGGCCGGGTAGCGCAATGTGGCTCGTGATACGGGCGCCCTTCTTGCCGATCGGTTCCTTGGCAATCTGGATCAGCACCTCCTGACCTTCCTTCAGCAAGTCGGTGATGAGCGGCTGGTTGCGGTTGGTATTGGGACGCGCGCGGAAGTTGCGGCGCGGACCACCACGGCGATTGCGATCGCGAAAGCCACGGCGATCGGAGCCGGGACGCTCCGTCTGACGCTGCTGATAGCCTGCGGTGGGAGACGCAGCCCTCACCTCGGCCCGGCCGTTGGTCTCTTCCGCCTCGCCAGCCTCTTCTTCCTCTTCCTCGTCGGTCTCGGGGCCGTAGATTTGTTCTCCACGCTCCTCAGCCGCCACCACTTCGTCCTCATCGACGTCGGCAATCTTGGGAATCCAACGGTCCGAATCGCCGTTGTCGGCGTCGAGGGTCTCTTCCTCAAGAACCAGTTCCTCATCGCCTTCCACTTCGCTCATTGCGCTAAGGTCGTCGGGGACGGGATGGAATTCCATCTCC
Source organism: Acidobacteriaceae bacterium (assembly GCA_003151875.1). Classification (GTDB taxonomy): domain Bacteria; phylum Acidobacteriota; class Terriglobia; order Terriglobales; family Acidobacteriaceae; genus Bog-257. Next base: position 9,241 of record PLYW01000302.1, on the reverse strand, counting down.
TCGTCTTCCAAAACTTCGTGCTCCAGGGTACGTCCCTCGGGAGCGACCGAAGGAGCGGCGAGCGATTGGAAGCCCGGCGACTGCCGGGTTGCGCCTTCGCTGTGATTTGGTTCCCGATTTTCGCCGGCCGGCGGCAGGTCGGTGCTCTGGACTTCCGCTGGCAGTTCTTCGGGCAGAGTTGGATTCTCTGCCGTAGCGGTCAGAAGCTCGGTGGCAGTTGCCTGTGACGTCACTCTCGCCTCGGGCTCTGCACCGTGGGAAGGTGCGACGCTCAGGCGTTCCCGTGGTTCCGGGTCATCATCTTGGTGCGCCGCTTCGGCCTGTCCCGTTTCCTCATGCTCGACGACAAGGGTGCTCCCGGCTGGTGGCGCAGTTGCCTGTTCGGTCTGACGTGGTTCGGATGCGGCGTGTCCGGTTTCGAACCCGGAATGTAATTCGGGTTCCTTAACTTCAGCGCCGACCTGAGCATTCGAATCGACAGAGGGAGTGGAATCCTCAACTGGAGCAAAAAACCCCTGCTCGCGCGTGTCTTCGTCCTTCGGCTCGGGCGCGGGCTGCTGCGACAGGTTGCGATACTTCGAAATCGACTCGCCAGGCAGAACGATCGGCGTATAGCCTGCGGGCGGACCATAATCCGCGCGGGGACGCGCGGGCGGACGCGTTTCCGCATGATAGGCTGGCGCTTCCTCCACGGGCTTTGCGGGCTCGATCTTTGGCTCTGGCCGCTCATTGCGCTCGTCTCCCTGACCGCGACGTCCGCCACGGCGACGACGTCGTCCCCGCCAGGGCCGGGTTCCTTCCGCCGAATCAGGGTCCGCCGTGGACGAAGCTTCGGTCTCCTCGCCTTCCGATTGCTCCTCGGGAGCAGCGAAATCTTCTTGGGCAACTTCGAACTCCTCCGCGATCTCGGGTTCAGCAACGGCAGACTCCGCTTTGAGCTGTGCCTCCTGCGCGGCGTACGCTTTGCTTACATCGATGGCATTGCGCGGCACAGGAATACTGCCGAATTCTTCTTCGTCCTCTTCATCGCCGGTGACTTCGAGGAAATCAGACACATACAGGAAGGCATCACGTTCCAAGCCGATGTCCACAAAAGCCGACTGCATGCCGGGAAGCACGCGCGTGACCCGGCCTTTGTAGATCGATCCCGCGAGGGTGTATTCGTTTTCCCGCTCGAAAAACACTTCGGCGAGTAGGTCGTCTTCCACCAGCGCCACCTTGGTTTCGTGTGGCGTGGAGGACACATAAAGTTCCTTATTCATGGAATGCTCCGGTCTTGCCGGCGCGGTCGATGGGAAGGACAGGAAAAACTCTACAGGTGATTAGGCTGACGACACACCGGGACTTACGCCGGGGTGCGCACCAGACCTGATTCGTGAAGCAACAATTTGTGGAATCTTTAGCACCGTATAGAGCACGCGTTCCGAAGGTTGTGGCCTCACTCTCAGCATCAGCCAAGGGGCCGTTTCCCGCTTCGAAAGACGTGCTTTGCAATCCTGTCCGGCCTGTTCTCCTGGCGGCCGGCATGCCCTCGTACGTGAAGGCGGTCGTAATCTTGTTGTCATCCTTTGGAAGCCCGACGTCCAGTCTGTAATGGCTTCCCCGGCGAAGGAGACCGGCAGTTCTGAAGCGCGTCCCAAAGGACGCTAAGAAAGTCCAATGCCAACAGTTTGCAATTCAGTTCACAAACCGGCGCATACGAATGTTCATCACGATTCCCAGCGCCAGGAACATGAACAGTACTGAGGATCCCCCGTAACTCATTAACGGCAAGGGGATGCCCGTGACCGGCATGAACCCTACCACCATGCCTACGTTAACCAGGACGTGGAACGCGAGTACCGCAACCACACCCATGACCACAAAGGCACCAGCTCGATCCGGGGCCGTCTGAGCGTTCTGCACCAGACGCATCAGCACGATAAAGTATAGCAGCAGCAAGCCCATAGCGCCTAGAAATCCGTGTTCTTCGGCAAAGGCGGCAAAGATGAAGTCGGTATGCGGCACGGGTAGAAATTGGCCCTGGGTCTGGCTCCCATGTGCCGTCCCTTTGCCAAAAATGCCCCCTGAGCCCACGGCTACCTGCGACTGAATCACCTGATATCCATGGCGTTGGGGGTCAGCCTCCGGCTCCATGAAGCTGGTCAGGCGGTCTCGTTGGTAAGGCTTGAGGACATGCCAACCCACCGGGGCCAGCAATGCCCCCAATACCAGGATGACCAAGGCATGGCGGGCCTTCATTCCACCCAGGAACAAGCCCATCACCGCGATCGGGATGTAGGTGAGCGCCGTTCCCAGGTCGGGCTGCACGAGCACCATCAGCATGGGAACGCCGACCAGCGCCCCGGCTTTAACGATGTCTTGGGCCGTACATTCGGACTTTGTCTCGGCAAAATACTTGGCCATGGCAAGAATGAGCACCAGCTTCACCCACTCCGAAGGCTGGAAGTGAAACGAGCCCAGCTGCACCCAGCGGCGGGCACCCAGATACTTCTTGCCGAACACTTCCACCGCAACCAACGATGCGATGGAAATCAAGTACAGCAGCGGTACCCGTTCCAACAAGGCCTGGTAATTGAAGAAGCTGACCACGAACATCAGGCCTACGCCGCCCAGGATCCAATACACCTGCTTGAGATGTACACCCATAAATTTGGTGCTGAGGGTTGCGCTATAGATCTCGAGCACGCCCAGAGAGCAAATTAGCAGCACCAGCACCAGCAGGACCCAGTCGAAATCGCGGAAGGAGATGTAGCGGCTCATGGCTGCCTCCCGGGAACGACTGTCGTCGCAGGTGTGATCGTTGGCTTGCCAGGCTTCTTTGCTGCAGGTGGAGCTTGCAGCTCAGGACTTGTCGCCGGGGGCGTCGGTCGACTCTCGGCGGGAGGTTCGGTTTCGGGATGGGCCATCTCCACATGGGACTCGGTGGTTTCGAGATCAGCAGGAGAAGTCGGCTTGTCCGTTCCTCCCACTCCCGGCGCCGCAGTTACCGGCTTGGTCTTGCCGTCGGCTGATACCGTGAAACGCCCGGCTTGCATCTTGTCGGGAGTCTTGGCGTCGCCCTCGTGCCACACCGCGGCAACTTCTGCCTGCTTCGAGCCAGCAGCCGCTCCGCCTGCCTTGGCCACCTGCGTCTGGCGAGTACGCTGTTTCTCAACGTAGGCCTTGATCACCTGCGCAGTGGCACGAGCGGCAAAGTATCCGTGCTCGCCCTCCTCGAGCAAAACCGCCACGACAATCTCGGGATTCCGGCGCGGCGTGACGCCAACAAACCAGCCGTTGTCCTTGTACTTACTCTTTTCGCTGCTGCCCATCTTCGCCTTGAGCTGGTTGGAGATGGTCTGCGCACTGCCAGTTTTTCCAGCGAAGTCAATTCCCGGCAAGCGAGCGCTGGGCGCGGTTCCAATGGGCGACACCACCGCCGCCAGTGCGTCGGTGATGGTCATCCAGTTCTCCTGGTCGAGGCCAATGTTCGTTTTGTCGGTGTAGTTCGCCACCTGCTTAAACCCCGGCGGAAACTGGTCCGGAAAGGCCACATGCGGACGGACCAAGACGCCATCGCTGGTCACCGCGCCGACTGCCCGCGCCAGTTGAATCGGCGTAGTCGCCACCGCCCCTTGCCCAATTCCGACGGAGATGGTTTCGCCGGCATACCACTTCTGCTTGAAGTTCTTGATCTTCCACTCTTCGGAAGGCATGACCCCAGAGACTTCCTGTGGCAGATCGATCCCCGTCTTTTGTCCGAGTCCGAGCATGGTGGCGTACTTCGCGATGCGGCTGATACCCAGCTTCTCAGCCAGCGTGTAGAAGTAGGAATCGCAGGACTGGTAAATCGCTTTGCTGATGCCCACGGTCCCGTGACTGCCGTGTCCGGCGATCCAGCATTTGAAGAAGCGGCCGTAAAAGGTTTTGCCACCTCCGCAAGTAATGACAAGATTCTGCGCGATACCTTCCTGCAGTCCGGCGGTGGCCATGATGACCTTGAACACTGAACCCGGAGCGAGCTGCGCCTGGATGGCTTTGTTCAGGAGCGGCTTACCGGGATCGGTGACCAACTGGTTCCACTCATCACGCGTGATGCGCACCGCGAACTCGTTGGGATCGAAGGCGGGACGGCTGACCATCGCCAGAATCTCACCATTGCGCGGATCCATGGCGACGATGGCGCCCGGCCTGCCCTCCAGAGCCTCCTCGGCCGCTATCTGTAGATCGAGATCGATGGTGAGCTTGAGCTGCTTGCCGGGAACCGCCGCCACGTCGCTGAGGGTACCCACTTCCTTGCCGCGACTGTTGACCAGTACCTGGCGCGAGCCGTTCTTGCCCATCAAAATATCGTTGTAGTACTGCTCGACCCCCGACATACCAACGATGTCGCCGGGGTTGTACAGCTCCCACTGCGGCTGGGTCAGCATGTCTTCGCTCACCTGGCCAACGTAGCCGATGATGTGCGCCATGAATCCGTTGCGGGGATAGAGGCGCCGGTGAACGGTAATGGTGTCGAGCTCGGGCAATTCCTCTTTGTGCGATTCGATGAACGCCAGTTCGTCGGGAGTAATGTCGTCCTTGAGGAACAGCGGCTGATATCCCGGCACCGCGGCCATGCGCTTCAGGCGGGCGCGCAGCTCGTCGGGCGGGATGTGCAGCCCAGTCGCGATCTTGTCGGCGTCGGCCTGCAGATCGCGGTTCTGATCGCGCAGCAGCAGCACAGAGAACGAAGGATAGTTGTCAACGATGATGCGGCCTTCGCGGTCAAGAATCTTGCCGCGCGGAGCCAGGATGGGGACCTGCTTGATGCGGTTCTGTTCAGCCAGCGTGCTGTAATAACCGCTGCGCGCCACCTGCAAGCGCCAAAGCCCGAAGGCGAGAACCAGGAAGATTCCCAGCAAGACGTATTGCACTGCGGTAAGCCGGAGCTGGGAGACTTTTTCGTCGCGACCGAACATCAACTACATCTTTCCGGGTATTACAGTTGCAAAGTTTTGAAACTGACAGGGTGTTCCCAACTGGCGCCAACTCCGCCGCGCGAAGCTGCGCATCGCAGGACTGCACTCGATTTAGTGGCGAATGACAGATCGGAAACTCTGAACTATTGTAGTCCGAATCGGGGTGTGAGCGCAGGGGAAAAAGGCGCGACTCGTTGAGGTCCGGCGGCAAGCGCTGGGGACCTATGCCGTCCCCGAGTCTCGATTCCTTCTTTGCTTTTCCCTTCAGAGCCTCGAGGATCTGCGTTGTCTGCGTAGCGAAAGTCGGCTGACACGCGGCCGGTTGTTTCTTCGCAATTTGCGAAGTACAATTGAGAGAGCAACTTGACGGAGCGTCACCCATAGATGCGAGTCATCAGCAAGAGTGCTTGGCGCGATGTTATTGCCATTGACCCGTCAGTTGAGGGACCAGTATCAGACTGGCACAAGGTTGCTAAACATGCGAGTTGGCGAAGTCTTGCGGATGTGCGGAGGGTATACCCTCATGCCGATTTCGTAAATCCGTACACAGTCTTCAACATCAAAGGCAACAGCTATCGGCTGATCGTCAAAATTGAATACCGATGGCAGATTATTTTCGTCAAAGAGCTTCTGACGCATAGTGAATACAACCGGGGTAAGTGGAAGACATGAACGCACTGGCCGCCAATTATGCCGCTTTGCTTTCCGAGACGAGGCCTGAGGTCATCCGTGATAAGAAGCAGAACCAGGCGTACATTCGCCTACTCGAAAAGCTGACGAGCAAGAAATCAGCTACGCTGGCGGAGGAGAAGCTCATCGAGCTCCTCGCAGTATTGATCGAAGACTTTGAGGCAAAACTCTTTCCTGTCCCCGAGGCGACGCCCAGAGCGATCGTTCGACATCTGATGGAGGCCCACGGATTGCGGCAGAAGGACCTGGTGACCATCTTCGGTACAGAGAGCATCGCGTCGGAAGTCTTGCATGGCAAACGAGAACTCACTAAAGAACACATCAAGCGGTTAAGCGCCAGATTTGGCGTGTCTCCTGCGGTGTTCTTCTAAACGTGAAGTTTCATCAGCCGGTGAATGGTCGGAACAGCAGATCCCTCGCGGGCTGAAGCCCGCTCGTGATGACAAAATGGACAGCGTGGACGCGGACCTAAAGGTCCGCACTACCCGAACTATATCCGCTTAGGAACTGTGCCGACGCCTACCGCTGCTTGAACCTGTCTAGAAACTTGAACACAAATATGCCGATCACGGCGTTGGCCAGCGCGGAAACGGCCACGTGGCTCCAACTCCACTGCTGCACCTGGCCAAGTAGGCCGTGCGCCACGCCGTAATAAATCCCCTGGTGGGCCACGAAAAAGATGTAGGTAATGATGAAGCGTGAGCCGGGATTCTCCACGTCTATTTTCAGGCCCAGCGACGACGCCGAGTACCCGATGATCGTCAAGGCGATGCCGTACATGCCCAACGGATGGCTGGGGCCGGCGAAGAGGTCTTGCATCAGGCCGATCGCGCAGCCGGTGAGGCATCCGCTGATCGGATTGCGCCGGGCCACCGCGAAGAAGATGGTGACCATGAAGGGCAAATTGACCGCCGCCAAGAATGGAATCTTCCCCAGAATGAAGATCTGGATCAGTACCGCAACCAGTGGGATGAAGATGATCGCGGGCCAACCGAACTCGTACACGGCGACCTGATCGCGTGAGGTGAGGCTTCCCCGGAATGGCATGACTCGGCTGGTCACTGCGGTGGCTGCTCTCCATTAGGCGGCGGCGAAGGCTGCTGTGGATTCGGATTTGGCGTCTGCTCCGGACCCGGCTTGGATCGCTTCGACGGAGGCGTCGTCTCGTTTCCAATCGCCGGGCGGTTCGCCGGCGATGGACCAGGCGCGGGCATGGTGGTGCTCGCATGGGGCGCAGTTGCCGTTCCAGCGCCGTTGAGTGGTTTCGCAACTGTTCCAGCGGGACGCGTCCCATCGGCCGCCGCAGGTTTCGGCGCTTTCTGCGTTCCCGCACTTCCTGCCGTCGTACTTATCGGAGTGCCATGCGTAGCGGTGGCCGCTCCGTTGGACTTGGGAGCAGCCGCGGTCGAGCTGCCAGTCGCAGGCTTGTTCGCGGCTGAAGTTGCCACCGCACCAGAACGACCGGCCGTTCCTGTCCCCGTTGCCGGAGTTGTCCCAGATGCAGTCCCACTCGCAGCGCCAGGTTTCGGCTTTCCAGCGGCGTCAACTTCCGGCTTCGCGGGAATGGTCGGCAGGCGTTCGGCCAAAATATCTGATGCACGGAGCGGCCCCAAATCCTTGCTGTCCGGCATCTTCTCTGTGATTTTCGTGACGACCAACACTTCCTCGACCTGATCGAGCCGGGCCGACGGAACGACGCGAATGTTCAGGAACAGGTCTTTGCCGGGCTCAACCGAGACGACTTTGCCGACCGGCAGGCCTTTGGGAAAGATTCGATCTCCCCCGCTGGTGATCACTTCTTCGCCGGGTTCCACCTTCTCGTCGCTCATGACGTATTGCAGGGTAGTCACACCATTCGACGATCCTCTCAAGATGCCCTGCAGGCGGGAGGATTTCAGCGCAGCGCCCACGCCGCTAAATTGATCGTTGATCGGCAATACCTGCGAAGAGTCGGGAAAGACTTGCACGATCTTGCCCACGATACCTGCCGGCGTGATGACGGCCATGTCCTGCTTAATGCCATCGTTCAATCCTTTATCCAAGTACAGAATGCGCGATTGCTCGCTGCCACTGGTGCCGATGACCTGGGCCGCGACCGTGGTATCGACGTACTGCTCCTTGAATGCGAGCAGGGCCTGGACGCGGCGCGCCATGCGCGCATCCTCGGCATAGCGGGCGTCTTCAACTTTCATGCGGTCGATCTCGGCGCGCAGCTCGCGATTTTCCCTGCGAACACCACGAAGATAAGCGTAGTTTTTCCAGATGTCGTCCACCCATTTCTGGGTGTGCACCACCGCGGTTTCGACAGGAGTGACCGCGGAAATCGCCCACAGGCGGAGGAGGCGGGTGTCGCCGCCTTGGGCCGGGCGGTGCACCTGCACGGCCAGAGCAATAATCTGGGCGAACAGAATGGCGGCCAGCACAATCAGGTTCTTATAGCGGCCGAGGAATGTGTCCATACACTACGCTGCTTCGGGAAACGCAAGCACTAGACTTGTCAAGACGAGCGCAGCGAGGCATCTGCTTTTGCGATTATCGAGAACAGCAGATCCCTCGCTGCGCTCGTGATGACAAGTCAAATGGGCCGGTGCCGCCGAGAGATCAACCCGATGCCTAGTCAATCGATATTTTCCGCAGCAGCTTAAAGTCGCTCAGCATTTTGCCCGTGCCCAGGACCACGCTGCACAACGGGTCGTCGGCAATCGAGACCGGCAGCCCGGTTTCTTCGCGGATGCGTTTGTCGAGGTTCTTTACCAGGGCGCCACCGCCGGTCAGCACGATACCGCGGTCGCTGATGTCGGCCGACAACTCCGGAGGCGTGCGCTCCAGCGCGACCCGAATCGCATTCATGATGGTCGAAACGCACTCGCTGAGCGACTCGCGAATTTCGCTGTCGTCAATGGTAATTGTCTTGGGCACGCCCTCGATCAGGTTGCGGCCCTTGATTTCCATGGTCAGCGGCTTGTCCAGCGGATAAGCGGAGCCGATCTCAATCTTGATCTGCTCGGCAGTGCGTTCGCCGATCAGCAGATTGTACTTGCGCTTCAGGTAATTCATGATGGACTCGTCCATCTGATTGCCCGCCATACGAACCGAACGCGAATACACGATCCCGCTGAGGGAAATCACCGCAATATCAGTCGTGCCGCCGCCGATATCAACCACCATGTTGCCGCTGGGCTCGGTGATAGGCAGGCCCGCGCCGATGGCGGCCACCATGGCCTGTTCCACCAGATGAACTTCGCTGGCCTTGGCGCGATAGGCCGAGTCCATGACCGCGCGCTTCTCCACCTGCGTGATCTCCGAAGGCACGCCGATGACGATGCGCGGATGCACCAACATCTTGCGATTGTGGGCCTTCTGAATGAAGTAGTTGAGCATTTTCTCGGTGACTTTGAAGTCGGCGATGACCCCGTCTTTCATCGGCTTGATGGCGACGATATTGCCGGGGGTGCGGCCAAGCATTTCCTTGGCCTCTTTGCCCACCGCTTCTACTTCACCGGTGTTTTTGTTGATGGCGACGATGGAGGGCTCGTTTACGACGATGCCCTTGCCGCGCGCGTACACCAGCGTGTTCGCCGTTCCCAGGTCGATCGCCAGATCGCTGG
>PLYW01000283.1 GCA_003151875.1 Acidobacteriaceae bacterium | reverse complement strand
ATAACGCCATTTCGCGCCAGCAGGCCGGCCACGTACCCGATTCGCCGGATGTTCTCGTCGCGGCCAGCCCTGGTGAATCCCAGATCTTTGCATAGGTCTTGGCGAACCGCATCTCCGTCCAATACCTCGACTCGCAGGTGTCGAGCTCGCAATTCCTTGCGGACCGCTTCGCTTATCGTTGTCTTCCCAGCGCCGCTCAGTCCGGTAAACCAAACGATCAAACCGGTACCGTCCAACGTATCAGTGGCGCGCGCATCAATATCCGAACTCATCCCGGTAGCAACCGTACCATTATATATAGGCGATTGGGTGCATCAGGATGATTGCCGATGACCCGCTGAAAGTAGAGGCCGCCTCAGGCTTGAAGACGCCGCATACGCGAGTGCGTGTGCAGCGAGACCTCGGGATGATCGTGCGCGCCGAGAAGCTGCGCGCCTTCCACACAGATGATCAGACAATAAAGAGCTGCGCCTTCGGTGGAACAGCCGACAATACCGATGTGGTGCGGCCTGGCTTGATCTTACAAAGGCGCCACGCATCTCACGGACAGAGAAAGATCATATCTTACGGTTTCGCTGCGGCAACGCGGCAACTCTTGTTTGTTTCCACTTACGACTTTATAGTGGTGCGAGAGGATGGGGCGTCCGCCAAACATCAATCAGGAAATGGTGTTGCCAACGAAAGTCAGCGGGAAGCGTTTATTTTTCACCAAACGCGATGAAGCTGAATGGCCAACTCGATCACCTTAAGGCGTTGGAAGCCGAGAGTGTCTATATTTTGCGTGAGGCAGCTGCGGAGTTTGCCAAGCCGGTCATGCTCTACTCGATTGGCAAGGACTCCTCGGTAATGCTGCGCCTGGCGCAGAAGGCCTTCTATCCCGGCAAGATTCCATTTCCGCTGCTCCACATCGATACCAGCTACAAGTTTCCCGAGATGATTGAGTTTCGAGACTCCTACACCCGCCAAATCGGGGCCGAACTTATCGTTCACACAAATCGCCAGGCATTAGACGATGGCGCGACTCCGTACGCGCTCGGCACGCAAAAATGCTGTGGCGCTTTGAAGACCCGCGCTTTGCTTGACGCCTTGTCCGAAGGTGGCTTTGATGCGGCATTCGGCGGGGCGCGCCGTGATGAAGAAAAGTCGCGGGCAAAAGAGCGCGTCTATTCGTTTCGCGATTCCATGGGCCAGTGGGACCCCAAGAACCAGCGGCCTGAACTTTGGAACCTGTACAACGGCAGACACCACAAGGGAGAGAGCATCCGCGTGTTTCCCTTGTCAAACTGGAGTGAACTCGACGTATGGCTTTACATCCATGTTGAGAGCATTCCTATCGTGCCGCTGTATTTCGCGAAAGAACGCGAGGTGATCGTCCGCGACGGTTCCCTCTTGCTGATACAAAGCATCGTGCGCCTGCTGCCGGGGGAGAAGCCCCAGACCCTGATGTGTCGAATGCGCTCCCTTGGATGTGTGCCGTGCACCGGGGCGATTCGGTCCCAGGCCGACACCGTTCCCGCGATCATCGAAGAGATGCTGTCATTCCGGCGTTCCGAACGCGAGAACCGGGTGATCGATCATGACGAAGAAGGCTCGATGGAACTGAAGAAGCGCGAGGGCTACTTCTAGTGGGCCCCTCCGGAGCACAACTCGATACGGCGCTGAGCGAAGTGGTCAACTTGTTCCCCTGGCATTCCGGGGTCTTGCGCTTCACCACTGCCGGCAGTGTAGATGACGGCAAGTCAACTCTGATCGGCCGTTTACTGTACGACAGCCAGAGTGTGTACGAGGACCAACTTGCTGCTGTCCGCAACAGCCGAATCAATCGATCGACCGGCCCGTTGGATTTCTCGCTGCTGACCGACGGCTTGCGCGCCGAACGCGAGCAGGGCATTACGATTGATGTCGCCTACCGCTACTTTTCCACGCCGCGGCGGAAGTTCATCCTCGCCGACACTCCCGGACATGAGCAGTACACCCGCAATATGGCAACCGGGGCGTCCACGGCGGATGCCGCCGTGGTCCTGATCGATGCCACCAAGAGCGTGCTCTCGCAATCTCGGCGCCATGCCTACATCGCCAGCTTGCTCGGCATCCGGCACGTCATCGCGGCCGTGAACAAGATGGACATCGTCGGATATTCGCAGGAAGTGTTCGACCGTATCGCACATGACTTTCTGGCCCTGGCGGAACAACTTGGCCTGGCCGACGTGTATGCCGTTCCCGTGAGCGCACTGGAAGGCGATAACGTGGTGCGCCGCAGTCCACGCATGAAGTGGTTCGATGGCCCGGCCCTCCTGGAATACCTGGAAGAACTCAAAGTGCACGACACCGAGAGTTTACGTCCAGCGCGTTTACCGGTGCAGTATGTCATCCGTCCAGACTCCGGTTTCCGGGGTTTTGCGGGACAGGTTGCATCTGGGACTTTTCGCCCGGGGCAGCCCGTGGTCGCATTACCGTCAGGCATCAAGACACGGGTGAAGTCGATCGTGACCTTCGACGGCGAGGCTGAAGCGGCCACCGCCGGCAGTTCGGTCACTCTCACCCTGGAAGACGAGGTTGACGTAAGTCGCGGCGATCTTCTGGCCGCAGCAGATCAACCGCCGACGGTGTCTTGCAGATTTGTCGCGTCCCTGGTGTGGCTGCACCCGACGGAAATGGACCGGCGAAAGCTCTATCTGCTGAAGCACACGACGCGGATCGTAAGGGCACGGGTGACGCGAGTCAATCATCGGGTGGATATCGATTCGCTGGTGAAACTCGAAGCCACCTCACTTCGCATGAATGACATTGCCTCGGTCGAGGTTGAGACTACGTTGCCGCTCTACTTCGACCTTTACCGCGAGATCAGGAGCATGGGCAGCTTCATCTTGATTGATCCGCTAACCAATGCCACCGTTGCCGCGGGAATGATTGAAGAAGCAATTCAGGGCGATCGGCTGATGCCGGCCGGCGACGCCGTTGACCGAACTACTCCGGTATCCGCGGAGGAGCGGTCCGCACACTTCGGGCATCCAGTCGCCTTGGTGTGGGTTGAAGGTCATCAGTCAGTAGCGCAACGGATCGAGCGCCGGCTGTTCGAGGACGGCTGGTTTGCCCACCTGATTAACGCTTCCGACTACGAGGCGGGCGAGGTGGTTCCCGTGGTTCGCGCCTTTCGCTCCGCAGGAATGATAGTTGTCTTTTCAGTCGGTGATAGGACCGCTCACCGGCAACCGTTGCGGGAACTATTTGGCTCCGCGTTCTTCGAAGTGGACGCCACCGAGCGGCCGGAATCCGAGGTGGCAAATGAGATCATGGAACGGCTGCTGATCTGGAAAGAGACCACCATGCTGAGAGGAAACGGCGCTTCATGAGCCTGCAGCCGACCACCCAAGCTTCTTTTGCTTGGGTGGGTGTGATGACTTTCGTCGGCACGCGAACACACGGCGTGGTACAAAATTCCA
>PLYW01000316.1 GCA_003151875.1 Acidobacteriaceae bacterium | reverse complement strand
GAGCAAGAGCAAGATGCCACCCACCGCCGGAAGCACGACAAAGTGGGTAGCGTGGCCAGCGAAGCCCACCACGGATGGACTGGTGGACAGCAGAGCGTAACTCGCGGCAGCAACCAATCCAGGGAGCGGGCCGAACAGGCGCCGGGCCAAAAGGAAAACCAGAAATGTGGTGGCGGCGTTGACCACGAGCAAACCCAGATGAATCCCGCCGGGCGTTTGCCCGAAAAGCGCGAGGATCACGGAATACGCCGCGAACGTCCCAGGTAACTTCATGCTGTAAATGAGCTGATAGGGCGGGAAGCCCTGCAGCATCAACTGCCCCGCGTAGGCGTATTCCCCTTCATCCCGTTCCAGGGGGCACTCCCGCAAGTGAAAACGAATCAGGGTGAAGAACAGAATCACCAACAGCAGCACTCCGTAACACCAATACTGCGTCGCGCCGCGCTTCATGCCTGGCATCATCAGTAATTGTTACCACATACCGCTGCGGACACGCCCAGGCGCCTTGCTGCCGACGCATCTTTCTGACCTTGGGAAAAAGATTCTCCTAGGCAGGCCAAAGGGACAGACTATAATTCCGGCGAGGTAGGAGGGTTTGTGGTTTCTGCCAGGGTCCAGTTTCCAGAACAGGTCCAATCCCAGCCGAAAGCGGCTCGTTTCACCTTACCCGGAAAGTCAATTCTAATCCTCGGACTTGCCTTGTTGGCAGCAACGGCGCTCGTGTATCTACAGGTACATCGGCACCCGTTTTTCAATATGGACGACCAGGGCTATGTATATGAAAACCCTGATGTCATGTCCGGCTTGACTTGGTCGACTGTGGCATGGGCGCTCACCACCTATGACGACAACAACTGGCATCCTCTGACGTGGATGTCACACGCACTGGATTGCCAGTTCTTCCATTTGTCCCCTGCTGGTCCGCACGACGTGAACGTTGCCTTGCACCTGATCAACGTGGTGCTGCTTTTTTGGGTCCTGTGGAAGGCAACGGGCTATGCCGGCCGAAGTCTGATGGTAGCCGCGTTGTTTGCGCTGCACCCGATTAATGTCGAATCGGTGGCTTGGATCGCGGAGCGCAAGACCTTGCTGAGCATGTTGTTTTTCCTGCTCGCCTTGGGCGCTTACCGCGGGTATGCGTATAAGCCGGGAAAGGCGCGATACCTCCTGGTTGCGCTCCTATTTGTGCTGGGCTTAATGGCCAAGCCCCAGGTGATCACCTTCCCGTTCGTTCTCCTGCTTTGGGATTACTGGCCGCTGGCCCGTTTTAGTGTGGGCCCCCGGCAATCTGGTTCCCTTTCCCAAACCGATATCCCGTCCAGAAGCCTGTACCAGTTGGTCCAGGAGAAAGTTCCCCTTTTTGCTATTTCCCTGATTGACGCATACGTGACCATGAAGGCGCAAAAGGTGGGCCGTCCAGCGTATTGGCCGTTCACCTTCCCTATTCGCCTGGAAAATGCCATCGTGTCCTATGCGCGATATGTGCAGAAGATGCTCTGGCCCTTGAAGCTGGCGCCCATGTACATCCATCCCGGCAATAGCATACGGCTCTGGCAGGTATTGGTCGCTCTGGTGATCCTGCTGGGTGTCTCAGCCCTCGTGGTGGTTCTCCGGCGTCGCCGTTATCTCGCGGTTGGATGGCTGTGGTTTCTGGGAACCATGGTGCCCATGATCGGCCTCATGCAGGTTGGCAGGCAATCCATGGCCGACCGCTATGCTTACCTTCCATTTCTGGGTCTGTTCATCATGCTCTGCTGGGGAGTGGCCGACTGGGTCCAGGCCTGGCATCTCCCTGCGGCGCTGCTGCCGGCGATAGGCCTGGCTGTGGCGGCCAGTCTGGCGGTACTCACCTATCGGCAAGTTGGCTACTGGGCCGACAACTTGCAAATCTGGATACACACGACGCAAGTCACTGATCAAAATTGGTTTGCCGACGGGCAGGCGTGCATAGTCATGTTGAATAAAGGCGAAACCGACCAGTCGGCTCCGTATTGCGCCAAAGCTCTGGCGATTAATCAGGAGTATCCAGTCGCCAATCTCGGCGTCGCGATGTACGAACATGAAACTGGCCATCTTAGGGAGTCCATCCCTTATTACGAGAAGTTTCTGGCATCGCCCGATGACGATCAGGATCTGCGCTACCGGGCCCTGACTAACTTGGGTCATGTGTATCGCAGACTTGGGGATACAGACCGCGCCCGGCAATACTTCCAAGCGGCGGCAAAAGTGGCCCCCAGGTAGCGCGGCCACCACTTTCCGCAGCCAAGCAACGAGCTTGGGTTCGGCATCGGACATGCAACTAGATTGTCGAATATGGCCAAACTGTTGAAAGAAAAGCAGGCTACGCGGAAGCGAGGCGATTTTGCAGGGAAATTCCCTAGAACAATGTCGCAAAGAACTGCACATGGGAGGTTCTCAAGTGACGGATCTACAGGGTTTACGATGGCACGGGAATTGCTCTTCTTGAAGTAGCCTCTCTCGCTATGAGGCTACCCAGTGGGTTTATTTCTGATTTGAACCTAAAGGAGGGTTCGATCCTTGAAAACGCGAATCGCTTCGCTAACACTGCTCACAGTTTGCTGCCTGTTGCTGGCTGTTGCTCCAGCTATGGCAGACACGCTCTATAACAACGGCGGCTTCAATGGCAATATAGACGGTTGGTCCATTGATTACGGCTTCGCCGTGAGCGACTCTTTCACGGTGCCAGATGGCTCCACCATCCAGGACTTCCATTTGGCGTACTGGACGGCCGCGGGTAACCAGATGACGTCCGTTGACATGGCTTTCGGGTCTACGTCGTTCGGCGGAACCTACAACACCTATGGCGTCTCCGGCAGCACCTTGCTGGGAACCAATAACTTTGGTTTCGCAGTCTACCAGTCCGACATTACGTCCGGCATTAGCACTCCATGGTCGGGCTCCGGCTATGTGAGCCTGCAGAATGCCTGCACCGCTGGCGGCTGCTCCGCTGGTGAGGCCCAGATCTTCTGGGATGAAAACAACGGAGGATCTACGGCCTATGAGAACACCCTGGGCTCGATTGGGTCCGAAGCGTTCACGCTGACCGGTTCGACGGGCACCACCACCACCACCACCACCACCACCGGGACGACCCCTGAGCCCAGCAGCATCATGCTGTTCGGTTCTGGCATCCTCGGCCTGGCGGGCGTACTGCGCCGCAAGCTGACTCGCTAATCAATCGACCCTTCCCCCAGGTCTTAATCGGAAGCCGGAGCCAAGTGCTCCGGCTTTTCTGATTTACAGTCCACTTGTATGGATCCGGGCGTGACCGGGCGCACCGACTGCTTTCGCAGCGACTGCGCACATTCTCCGCCTGCTCTAGGAACGATGGAGCGGCGCGGATTGCCTTTCGCCGCAGTCGGACAAGTGGAAAGCGTCGCCAGAGGTGGTGCAAGTCTGCTCACCCGGAAAGAGTAGTTGCGCCAAACCTCGGTTCGGGAGAAAATGCGTCAGCTTCGGGCCCTGCTCTTAGGCTGTCGAAGCCAGCTTGACAAAACATCACTGGACCATCCCAGGCAGCCATGAAACCGCAAATGAAACTGGAAGCAGAAGCACGCGCGACTGACGCAGGCAGGAGTTGGCGACCCTCCACACGCGTCGCTTTTCGATTTCTGTTCTCTTATTTTCTTCTCTACATATTTCCGGGAGCCGTGGGGGCCCTGGGCTCGGGCATGCCCAACGATGATGCCTATCGCCGGATGTGGCACGCCATTGTGCCTTGGGTCGGCGAAAGTCTGCTTCACCTGCAGGGCGACATGAGGGAGGTCGCCAACGGCAGCGGCGACCAGCTTTACGATTATCTTCTGCTGCTGTGCCTGTTGGTGGTGGCTATGGTTGCCACGGCAGTCTGGTCATGGATTGACAGAAAACGAACAAATTACGACCAGCTCTACGAATGGCTCAGATTGTTTGTCCGCCTGACGCTGGCGGTGGCGATGATCAGCTACGGCGCCAACAAGTTGTTTCGGATGCAGTTTGCACCGCCTCCTCTGTATCGGTTCGTGGACTACTACGGTAACTCCTCACCTATGGGTCTGCTGTGGACTTTCATGGGGATGTCGCGGGCGTATAGCCTTTTCGCCGGAATCGCCGAAATGGCGGGCGGACTGCTTCTGATTGTGCCTCGCTTCACCACGCTGGGAGCGCTGGTGACCTTTGCGGCTATGAGCAATGTGTTGATGCTCAACTTTTGCTACGACGTGCCCAGGAAGATCTACTCGACCCATCTGGTGCTGATGGCGTTGTTCCTGCTTCTTCCCGACGTGCGAAGGCTCATAGATTTCTTCATTCGTAATCGCAGGACAGAGCCGTCGCCTGCCATTCCGCTGCTAAAAGACGAGCAACTCAACCGCTGGGCCTTGCTGTTCCAGCTTGGGATCGGAGCAGTCGCCCTGGTGTACTGTTTGATCCAGGCGCACGGGAATGCAGTCAAGAATGCCACTTACCTGCCGGCTCCCATCCGCGGAATCTGGTCTGTGGATGAATTCGTCCTTGATGGCGCCCTGCAGCCTCCGCTGCTGACCGATACAGGCCGCTGGCAACGCGTCGTCCTCGACACCCCCGACGATTTTTTCTTCCAACACATGGATAGCCAAATCGAGACCGTTTCTCTGCAATTTGATCCGGCTAGAAAGACCTTTACTCTGACCTCCTCTTCGGACCCGCGTTGGAAAGCAAGCTTCACGTATGAAGATCCGGAGCCTGAGCGCATGGTCCTGTATGGAGACCTTAACGGGCGCCGTGTGAAGATGAATCTGCACCGAACCGACATGGACCAATTTCTGCTGCTCAACCGCGGTTTTCATATGATCAACCACGCTGCAGTGAACCGCTGAAGCAGGAGGAGACGTTCCCTCTGAGGTTGTCCCGTTCAGCAGTACCACACCTGATTCGTGCCCGCTGATAGACCTTTCTGCCTGTTTTTGCATATTCTGCAAGAAGATAGTTGCAACTATTGTTGTGCATCTGTAACATCGGGCAGCTACATGCGCTCTTCTACGACTAGTTACGCATCCCGGATCCATCGCTTCCGGCTGCCTCGGGTTTGTGTGCCGGTAGTGGGCTCCGACGCCACCACCATGATCGAACGAGCCGAGTCGGTGGTTCGTGATAACCCTTTTCTAGAGTTAAGGTTAGACTACCTTCCACAACCAGCGGCAGCTCTCCCCAAGCTGAAGAATTTTCTGGAGATGCATCCCGAGGCGACAGCGATTGCCACTTGCCGGCGGGCGGTCAATGGCGGCAAGTTCAAAGGTTCGATCGCCGCCGAACTGGCAGTCCTGCTGAAGGCTGCCGACGCTGGTTTCCCCTTGGTGGACATTGAGTTACAGAGCGCCAAGAGTCTGAAGGCGGACCAACTACGCGGGCTTAGTGACCGCGTCGGCTTGGTCATCTCCTACCACGACTTCCGTGCCACCAAGAAGCTGGAAGAGCAGTTCGCCGAGATGAGCAAGTATCCAGCCGATTTCTACAAGGTAGTCTCGACGGCGACCAATCTCTACGACAACGTGGCCATGATGAAGTTCCTGGAGGCGAATTCGGCCAAGCACGAGATGGTGGGCCTGTGCATGGGCGAACAAGGAATCATCAGCCGGGTTCTTGGGGTCAGGGCGGGCAGCATCTTCACCTTCGGGGCGGCCAAGAGTGGCGAAGAGACCGCTCCCGGCCAGGTAACTTTCAGTGACTTGCGGGACATCTACCGCATCGACAACGCGGACGCGGCGACCCAGGTTTACGGGCTGGCGGGCGACCCGGTTGAGCATTCGCTCTCGCCCGTCATGATGAATGCCGCGCTTCGCCGCGAATCGGTGAATGCCGTCTATTTGTCGCTGCACGCCAAGAGCTTGAAAGATCTGCTGGCCTGTGTGCGCGATATACCTATTCGCGGTCTCAGCATCACTATGCCCTACAAGCAGGCGATCGTGGACGCGCTGGAGAACTCCGACGCGCTGACCCGTCAAATTGGCGCCTGCAACACCGTGGTTCGCAGCCTCGACGGCAAACTGTACGGCTTCAATACCGATGTCGGCGGCATCGTAGCTCCGCTGGAGCAGCGCCTTCACCTGGCGGGCGCCCGCATCCTGGTAATCGGCGCGGGAGGCGTGGCGCGGGCGGCGGCTTTCGGATTGAAAGCCAAGGGCGCTGAGGTTTTCCTCACCAACCGCACCCCGGAGAAAGCGCAGACCCTGGCGCGACAGGCGAAAGCCAAGCACTTGAAACGCGCCGATGTTGCGAAAACTGCTTTCGACGTGATCATCAACGCTACTCCCGTGGGGATGGGCAACGGCAAGCACTCCCCGCTGGAGGAAAAAGAGCTCAACACCAAGTACGTTTTCGATTTGATGTACACTCCGGCCGAGACCAAGCTCATCAAGATGGCGCGCGCCAAGAACCTGCAGGTCATATCGGGCCTGGAGATGTTTGTCCAGCAGGGTGCCCGCCAATTTGAGATCTGGACGGGCAAGCCTGCTCCCATCGCCGAGATGGGTTACGTCGTGACCAAAGCGCTGGAACGGCGTGCCGCGCAAGAAGAGGCCGAACAGGCCAAACCCGCGCCCAAGACTACAGCCCGCAAATCGGCCAAGGCCTCCCGCAAGTAGCTTGGCACCCAGGTTCGCGTCGGTCGTTTGGATTTGACCTGGCCGGAGCGACAGCCCGTCGCCAGAACTGCAATTTCTCTACCTCTACTTTGCGAGCCCCTACAATATTTGCACCCCCCAATTCGTCTACATCCGTAGATGAAGGACGCGGCGAGCCTGGAGCTAATGACTCTCGAACAGGACCGGCAAATCTCCGAGGTGGTCAAGCGGGAGCAACTCCGGCTGCGCAACTTCATTCGCCGCCGTGTGCCGGATCCGCTCGACGCCGAAGACATCCTGCAGGAGGTCTTCTACCAACTGGTGGAGGCGAACCGGCTGCTCATGCCCATCGAGCACGTTACCGGCTGGCTGTTCCGCGTCGCACGCAACCGCATCATCGATCTCTTCCGCAAGAAGAAGCCGGAGATCTTCAGCGATGCCGCTGTGGCCGACGGCGACGGAGAGTTGCTGCGGTTGGAAGACTTGCTGCCTTCACCCGATGCCGGCCCGGATGCTCTTTACGTCCGCAGTGTGCTGCTCGACGAACTCGAGTTTGCGCTCGGCGAGCTACCCGAGGAGCAGCGCGAGGTGTTCGTCGGGCACGAGCTGGAGGGACGCAGCTTCAAGGAGATGGCCGCAGAAACCGGCGTGAGCGTGAATACGTTGCTCTCGCGCAAACGCTATGCGGTGCTGCATCTGCGCGAGCGATTGCAAAGCATTTACGACGAGTTTACGAAAGCGTGAGGGACTGAACATGAGACCGAAAGTGAAGAAACTGATTTGGATTGCTCCGCTGGCGATTGTGGGGATGCTGCTGTTTGTCTTTATCGGCGGCGAGATCGTGCTGCATCTGTGGAACTGGCTGCTGCCGCCGCTTTTCGGCTGGCGCCAGATCACCTTCTGGCAGGCGCTTGGACTTCTGGTGCTGTGCCGCATTCTCTTCGGCGGGGTTAGCGGCCGCGGGATGCACCGCTCCAACTACCGCCGTCGCATGGCCGAGCGCTGGGAACACATGACGCCCGAAGAGCGCGAAAAATCCCGGCAAAGCTGGCGCGGACGCTGTGGCTTCGGCACGCCGGCGAGCGAGGGCAATGAGTAATGGGCCATGTCGCCAGCGCCAAGAGCACGTGCCCCAGGTTCGCGCCTGGCCGTTGGGCGCTAGCCTGGGCAGAGGAGAGCCTGCAACCGACTTGCCTGGGCCCGCCCCAAAGGCGACGCGTTTTCGCGAGTGCGCTTGATGCCATGATTGACAAGACCGTGAGCGAGGCCGAGGACTACTCTGGGTACTCTTTGCGCCCATTTCCTAAGAAGGAAGTCCTCTACATTATGGTGTTTGTTCCTGCTACCCCAGACCAAGCGTCCGTGCCACCTGGACGTCTATCCTCGAAAACACCGCTAAGTGGAAGCGTGAGCGTGCCGTTTGCCAGTAGGTGAGAAGCCTGGCGCTCTACACAGAAGATTTCCCGCGAGGTCTGGAGATGCCCACGGGCGGCGGCTCTTGGGAAAAGCCTGAGCTGTTCCTTTTTCGGGTTTAATGGCGGAAAAATGCATCCGCAGGCAAGATGCAGGTTGCGGTTTCCGGGGCAAAAGGCTTAAGATAGAGAAGTTGGAGGTGGTTCCAGGCTATCTCCGATT
>PLYW01000121.1:11858-12286 GCA_003151875.1 Acidobacteriaceae bacterium | reverse complement strand
GGAGGCGGCCACCTCAACGAACGCATGGGCTTTCATAACCAGGTCATTACGTGGACGCCGGACGGCAAGCACATCGTCTTTCTCACCCGTCGCGACACCTTCAACGACTGGTTCGGCCGACTCTACAGCGTCAGCATTGAGGGCGGACTTCCCGAGCCGCTGCCGCTCGACAAAGGCGGCCTGACCTCGTATGCGCCCGACGGTAACCGCATCGCCTACAACCGCATCTTCCGGAATTTCCGTACCTGGAAGCGTTACCAGGGAGGCATGGCCCAGGACATCACAATTTACGACCTCAAGAGCCACGCTATCGACGTCGTGCCGCACGAGGATTGGACTGACACCTTTCCCATGTGGCGCGGCGACACCATCTACTTCGATTCCGATCGCGGGCCCGAACATCGCCTGAACCTGTACAGCTATAACCT
>PLYW01000121.1:0-11845 GCA_003151875.1 Acidobacteriaceae bacterium | reverse complement strand
GTCAGCAAGCTGATCACCGCTTTCGACATCTCACCTGACGGCAAGCGAGCGGTGTTCACCGCGCGGGGCGACGTCTTCACGGCTCCGGCCAAGGAAGGCAGCATCCGCAACCTGACGCGGACGCCGGGAATTCGCGAGAAGTACGCGGTCTGGTCGCCGGACGGACGCTGGGTGGCGTACATCTCCGACCGCACTGGCGAAGACGAGTTGTACATGACGCCGCAGGACGGTCTGGGGCAGGAAGTCAGGATCACATCTGACGGCAAGATGTTTCGCCTGCCGCCGGTCTGGGCGCCTGACAGCCGGAAGCTGGTGTTTGCCGACAAAGAGGCGCGTCTCTTCTATGTGGACGTTCAGGAGAAAAAGCCAGTCCTCATCGACAAGGGGCTTTACGACGACATCAACGATTACAACTGGTCTCCCGACAGCCATTGGGTCACGTACGCCAAGACATCGGACAACCGCAATCATGTGATCTATCTCTACAGCGCGGATGACCGGAAGAGTACGCCGGTTACGACCAGCGCCAGCGACAGCTCGGCGCCTTACTTCGATCCCGAAGGCAAATATCTCTACTTCTTGTCCAACCGAGACTTCAACGAAGTGCTGGGTGTCTTTGATATGGAGTTTGCCAACCCCAAAGCGGGACGGGTGTATATCGTCACCTTGCGCGCCGATGAGCCTTCACCACTTCCGGTGTTGAGCGACGAGGTTACCAGCGCGCAGGCTCCTGATGTTCTGCTGACGCCGACCTCCGGCAACCAGAAGCCAACGGGACAACCGCCGCAAACCCCCAAGCCGAAGACGAAGCCTTCGGCGGCGCCGCAGCCGCAGACTGAGTCCAGCGACGACAAGACAAAAGCCGAGACTGCCGCGGCCGAGCAGAAGCCTGGAACACGCCCTCCTCTGAAGAACTTCCGTGTGGACCTGGAGGGCATTCAGAATCGCATAGTGGCGCTGCCGATTCCGCCGGGCAATGTGCAGAACCTCACGGCGGCCAAGGGCCTCGTTTTCTATGTCGTGTCTCCCATCCAAGGGCTTTCGGGCCCATTGCCGGGAGAACAACCTGCCCTTCACGCCTTCGACTTGAAAGAACGCAAAGACCATGTGCTTCTGGAAGGCGCCGATCAGTACGTGTTGTCGTTTGACGGGAAGAAGATTCTCTATGCCGCTCCGAAGTCAGGGCCGCAAGAAGCAGAGTCGGAAGAGGGAGGCGGCGGCCCGCACATGTACGGCATCATCGATGCGAAGGTACCTTCCGGTGAAGGGGACGGTCACGGAGGCACCGACACGAAGTCGCTGGCGAAGGTTGGCGATGGGGCCCTTAAGCTCGATAACCTGAGCCTGGAGGTGGATCCACCCGCCGAATGGAAGCAGATCTTTAACGAAGTGTGGCGCCAGCAACGCGACTATTTCTTCGAGGCCTCCATGAATGGCGTCAACTGGGAGCAGCAGCGCGATAAATATGCGCAACTCCTACCCTATGTGGCCGATCGTCTGAGCCTGACCTACGTCCTCGGCGAAATGATTGGAGAGCTTTCCAACTCCCATACCTACGTGGGTGGGGGAGACTATCCCGAGATCGACGGCGTCAATGTGGGATTGCTGGGCGCCGACTTTGCGCCCGACACCGGTAGTGGAAGGTACCGGATCGCCAAGATCTATCCGGGCGAAAACTGGAACGGCAATCTGCGCTCGCCACTGACCGAGCCTGGGGTGTTGGTCAAAGAAGGTGACTACCTGCTGGCCGTCAATGGCCGTCAACTGCGGATCCCTCAGAACCCTGACGAGTTGTTCATCAACACCGTCAATCAGGCGGTGACACTCACGGTCAACAGCAAACCCACGGCGGAGGGCTCCCACAATGTGGTAGTGAGACCGATTCCCAACGAGATCGGTTTGCATGAACTGAACTGGATTGAAACCAACCGGCGCAAGGTGGAACAAGCCAGCGGTGGACGCATTGGATATGTCTATCTGCCTGACATGAGTGCGGCCGGGTTAAACGCCTTCGTCAAGCAGTATTTCCCGCAGATTCGCAAAGAGGGAATGATCTTCGACGTGCGTTACAACGGCGGCGGCTTTGTCGATCAGATTATCTTCGAGCGCCTGCGGCGCGTGCTCTCCGGCATGGATTCAGCGCGCAACTGGCAAGCCGATACCATTCCGCCGAACGTCTTTTATGGGCACATGGCTTGCATCACCAACCACTATGCGGCGTCCGACGGCGATTTCTTCAGCTACTATTTCAAGGCTTACAAACTGGGTCCGCTTATCGGCGAGCGAACCTGGGGCGGTGTGCGCGGGATTCGCGGTGAGATCGACCTGATTGATGGGGGATACATCACCCGTCCGGAGTTTTCGCTGTATGGACTCGATAGCAAATGGCTCATCGAAAACCGCGGCGTGGAACCGGACATTGTGATCGACAATCGGCCCGACCTGGTAATGGCAGGCCATGATCCCCAATTGGAAAAGGCGATCGATGTGGTGATGCAGGAGATCAATGCGCACCCGATGAAGTTGCCGCCGCGGCCGCCCGACCTGCCCGCCTATCCCACGGGGCCGGGCCTGTAGAGCCGTTCCAGGACGCATCTGAGGTTGTCTCACCGCAAGCGGGACAAGTCTGCGCGCGTGACCCTTCTTATCACTACGCGCACCAGGAGTGAGTAACCTCACGTCCGTATGTGACCTGGAACACAGCAGCCTGGGCCATTCTCATCTCATATATCTACTAAGCAGCTCACGAACCCTCCCAGCCCAGGGACACCTATGGAGAAGGCAGAAATGCATCGAGTTAGCAACACAATCGGCGGCGATTGCCGGAATGGGTGGTTGCGAATCCGCCTATGAAAGCGTTCAAAGATGCAGGTCACCTGTTCCGTTTGGCATCGGTCTTCCTGGTGGGGGGCGTTTTGTTCCTGGCCTTCCGGGGGGTCCTTGTGCCGCGCAGTTTTGGGCAGTACGGACATTATCGGGCCGATGCGATCAAAGAGACCGCAGCGCTGCCGATTTCCTATGCCGGCCATCAAGTCTGCGAAGGCTGCCATGCCGACGTCCTCGAAGTGAAGAGCAAGGGCGTGCATAAGCAAGTGGCCTGCGAGGCGTGCCATGGGCCGCTGGCGACCCACGCCGACGATCCCGCCTCGGTACAGCCAGCGAAGCTGGACACCGCCGTGCTGTGCGTTCGTTGTCACGAGGCAAACCTGGCCAAGCCGAAGAACTTCCCCCAGGTCGTCTCTGCCGAGCACTCAGGCGGGGCGCCTTGCGAAACCTGCCACCAGCCGCACAGTCCCGCCATCGTTGCGGTTGCGGGAGGCAACCAATGAGTATCACTCGCCGTCAACTGCTTATTCTGTTGCCTGCTGCCGCGGTTGCCTGGAAGAGCATCCTGGCGGGAACGCCCGAGGCTTCACCCAACTACAACATGACGGAGCACTGGTGGGGTATGTTGGTGGACATCACCAAGTGCATTGGCTGCGGCAGTTGCGTCCGGGCTTGCCAGATGGAGAACCAGGTTCCTGACGGCTATTTCCGTACCTGGGTCGAACGCTATCACGTCTCCGACTATGACATTGAAAACCCCAAGGTGGATTCGCCCGATGGCGGCAAGAACGGGTTTCCGCCGGCGACGGCAAGCGACGGGAAGAATTTCTTCGTTCCCAAAATGTGCAATCACTGTGCCGACTCACCGTGTACTCAGGTGTGTCCCGTGGGCGCAACCTTTGTCAGTCCTGATGGCGTGGTACTGGTGGACCAAAAATACTGCCTGGGCTGCCGCTATTGCGTGCAAGCATGTCCGTACGGCTGCCGTTTCGTCGATCCGAAGAAGAAAACTGCCCAGAAATGTACGCTCTGCTATCACCGCATTACGAAAGGGCTCACGACTGCCTGCTGCGAAAACTGTCCGACGGGCGCTCGCCAGCTTGCGGACCTGAAAAATCCCAATGATCCAATTCATGAGTTTTTGAAAACTCATAGCGTGCAAGTTCTAAAACCTTACTTGGCCACCCGCTCGAAGCTGTTTTACAACGGCTTGGATGGCTCGGTGCGATAAGGAGCTCCTGTTGCAGATTCCGGTTGAAGGCTTCATGTATCCGAACGAAGTGGAGCTCCAGTGGAGCGTACTGATCGTGCTGTATCCGTTCCTCACGGGACTGGTGGCTGGCGCGTTCATTCTGGCTTCGCTGGAACGCGTGTTCATGGTGAAGGCGGTAAAGCCCACGTATCGGCTGGCCCTGCTGACGGCGCTTGCCTTCCTGATCGTCGCTCCGCTGCCCTTGCAGTTGCATTTGGGACATCCGGAGCGTTCGTTCGAGATGTATCTGACGCCCCACCGATCTTCCGCGATGGCGATGTTTGGCTTCGTGTACCTGTGGTATCTGCTGGCCGTGCTGGTGGTGGAAATCTGGCTCGACTATCGGCGCGACATCGTGGTGATGTCGCAATGCACAACCGGCTGGAAGCGATTGGTGTACCGAGTGCTGACGCTGGGTTCCACCAACATC
Organism: Acidobacteriaceae bacterium; assembly: GCA_003151875.1. Lineage (GTDB taxonomy): Bacteria > Acidobacteriota > Terriglobia > Terriglobales > Acidobacteriaceae > Bog-257. Next base: position 7,337 of record PLYW01000121.1, on the reverse strand, counting down.
AGCGAGCGTTCGCTGCACATCGACGAGCGAGTGGGTTGGCTGGTCACTGTGATCGGTATCCCCTCCGCGTTTCTGCTGCACGGCTATGTCGGCTTTATTTTTGGCTCGGTGAAGGCGAACCCGTGGTGGTCTTCGCCGCTGATGCCGGTAGTGTTCCTTTTCTCCGCCATGGTATCGGGCATTGCCATCGTGATGTTGCTTTATATGCTGATGTGCCGGCTCCGCCGGGAGCCGATTGATATGGACTGCGTGGACACGGTGGCGAAATATCTGTTCTACACCTTCATCATCGACTTCAGCCTGGAGATGCTGGACCTGATCCACCGCATCTACGAAGCCGACGAATCGTTCCGCAGCCTCGATTTCATGGTCCACACGCGTTTGTTCCTGTCGCAAGTGGTAATTCAAATTCTGTTAGGCACAGTGCTTCCAATTCTACTGATTGGCGTGACCCAGGTGGTGAAACTCGCAGCCGAGCAGCGCAAACGGATTTATGTGGTTGCCGGATGCTTGACCATGATTGGCATTTTCGCCATGCGCTGGAATGTCGTCATTGGCGGCCAGCTATTCTCCAAGAGCTTTCTCGGCTATACCACCTACAAGATGGGCTTCGTGACTCGCGAAGGATTGTTGACGGCGATCGTGTTGACCGTCCTGCCCTTCGTCATCCTGGGGGTTTTGGTGAAGCTCCTGCCGCCCTGGCCAGAGAAGAAGTCGGCGATATCGTCGGTCGCGGTTGCGGCCTACGGAGCCGATTAGAGATCGCGGACCGCCGCTTCAAAGATGGCAAACTGGTGCGTGCGCTGGACAGGGCGCAACCATGCTTGTTCGTCGAAGACATTTTCGTGCATCAGGTTGTGATAAATGACATATACCTCGCGCGGAAAAGCCATCACAGAACCATGCAGGTTGGCCAGCACCTCGCGCAGCACATATTCGGGAAAAGGGTTGAATAGGTAAAGCACAACGGCTTCGCGAGGAAATTCAAAAGAGCGAGCATCGCCGGTGTGCGACTCAATGGCGCAACACTTCTGCCGCTCGCTGCGATACCGCGCAATGTTCTGCTGCGTGACCTCATTTAATTCCGCAAGCAATTCCACGCCGATGATTCGCCGGAAGAGGTACTCCGATGCCATCAGCAGGGTCCGTCCCTTACCGGAGCCGAGATCGATGAATGTGAAGCCATCCACAGCGACCGGCAGGGAATTAAGGATCTCCTGAAACAGCGCGGGTTCCGAAGGTTGATACTGGCCTCCCGAAAGCAGCTCGCGAAGACGGGTGCGCAGGCTGACGTTTGCCCAGGTTGTGTCCACGCCGTGCTCGAAGTCATAATCGATGTCGCCATAGCGCGATTTGCGACGGGCCGGTGTCAGGTCCCGCAACGCCTCAACGGCGCCAGCCGCATACCAGCGTACGGCGCCAAATAAGCCGCGACTGCGGAATGTGCCGCTGAGCCAAGCCAACGCACCAGATTTGTTGTGAGGTGGTTTACGCTCCGCCACAGGAAGATAGTAACTGCGAGCGCCGCTATGCGACAGTGTCATCGCATCACGCCGCATCGGAATTACGCCAGATCGAACAGCAGGAATTCCGCTTCGTCGTTGGGCGCAGCGCTGGTCAGTTGCAGCTTGGTTTCACCGCTGATTGCGGCGCCATCGCCTTTGGTCAGCCTGGCGCCGTTGACGTCAAGCTCTCCCTTGACCAACTGCACCCAGGCATGACGGCCGGGCCGCAGGTCGAGCCCTACCTTCTTCCCGCCTTCGAGCAGGGAAGCGTACACGTTGGTGTCCTGGTTGATGGTGGTCGAGCCCTCGCGTCCGTCATGCGACGCGATTAGCCGCAGCCGGTTCCGCTTCTCTTCGACCGGGAAGGTGCGGTCTTCGTAGCTGGGCTTCAAACCTTCCGCCTCAGGCAAGATCCATATCTGCAGCAGGTGGACTGGCTTTTTGGACTGATTGACCTCGCTGTGCATGACGCCGGTGCCCGCCGACATGCGCTGCACGTCGTTCTGCTTGATGGCGGCACCGCGTCCGGTGCTGTCGCGATGGTTCAGCTCGCCCTCGATTACGTAGGTGATGATTTCCATGTCGCGGTGCGGATGCATTCCGAAACCCTTACCGGCGCTGATCCAGTCCTCGTTAATGACGCGCAAGTCGCGAAAACCCATGTGCTTGGGATCGAAGTAATCGGCGAATGAAAAGGTGAAATGCGTATCCAACCAGCCGTGGTTGTTATGGCCGCGCTCTTCAGATGGCCTGATGGTGATCATGATGTTCCTCCCGAATCGCTATCAATAAGATGCTTTAACGTTGAAGAAAGATTCAAGTCCACCGAAGTACGTCAAACGGAGAATTTTGGCTGTTTCCCCAGCTTCCGGCAGAGATCGCCCAGCCGCTCCTGCTCTTCCGGGCCGAGCACACTAAGGAATTCAACAATGGCGGCGGCATGCCTGGGGAAAATGTCCCGCAGCAGGGTCTTGCCCTTGGCGGTGAGCGTCACGATCAACACGCGCTTGTCCTCCGGACAGCTCTGCCGGCGTGCCAGACCTAGCTTCTCCAGATTGCCCACCACCATCGTCAAATTTCCTCCGGTGGTCAAAACCTTCCGGGCGACGTCCGACAGTGACATGGGCCCCAAATGATAAAGCGCTTCCAGGACAGCGAATTGGGTCAGGGTCAAGTTGGCGCCACTGAGACTGCGGGAAGCGTAACTGCGGGCTGAGTTGGCGGCGCGCATTAACTTGACATAGGTGCTCAGTGCCAGACGCTGCTGCGTTCGACGAGACTGGATTCGGGTCACGATTGCCTCTGCTGAGATACTACAACATCAAAGCAATCTGTCTGTCCGAATCGCTAGTGCAATCACTTCAGCCCGGCATTCTCCGCCGCCAGTTTTGCCGTCGAACTCCAGTCCATGTCCTCCATGCCATGGCCAATGGCGGTCAGCATGTGATCGCGCACTACACTGGCGAAGGGCAGAGGCGCATCTACAGCTTCAGCCGCGGCCAGGGCGAGCCGGACATCCTTCAGCCCCAGTCGCAACTTGAATCCCGCAGGCTGATATTTTTCTTCGGCGATGATGCCGCCATAGGTCTTATATACCGGGGCGGCGAACAGGGAATTGGTCAGGAATTCCACATAGGCGTGCGGATCGATGCCGTACTTGCGCGTGAGGGCAATCGCTTCTCCCAACGACTCGATTACCGAGGCAATGAGAAAATTGCCGCTCAGCTTTACCACGTTGGCCATTTCCGGCTTATCGCCGATGACGAACACACGTTGTCCCAACACCTCCAGTAGCGGCTTGTAGCGTTCAACCGCTGGTTTGTCACCCGCCGCCACCACAAACAACTTTCCTGCTTCCGCCGCTTCGGGACGCCCAAACACGGGGGCGGCAATGTATTGCTGCCCGCGCTTGCTGTGGTCTTCAGCCAGCTTCTGAGACAGTGCGACGCTAATGGTGCTCATCGAGATGTGCACCGCGCCTCGTGGCAGATGGTCCAGCACTCCTCCCGAATGCAATACAGCCGATTCAACCGCGTGATCATCGGCCAGCATGGTGATGACGGCCTCCGCGTCTTTCACGGTCTCGCCGGTCGATTTGCCTACCTTGGCGCCTTGGGCGCGTAGTCCGTCCGCTTTCGATAGAGTTCGGTTCCACACCGTGACGTCATGCCCGGCGTGAAGCAGGTGACGGGCCATGTGGCTTCCCATATTGCCCAATCCGAGAAATGCGATTTTCATTGCGAACCTCTTTCATGTTGACGTGCAGCTTGCATAGATGCCAGGGCGACTGGACTCCCAAGCACCGCGACTTTGGGGTTGTCGATTTACTGCGGAAAGTGCAGCGCGGTGCCTAGAACTTCATCGCTGCGCGGCCGATAGCCATTGATGAAATCGTGGGCGCTCATTCGCTTCTTGCCTTCGACTTGCAATTCCCGGACCTCAAGGGCCGTATCGTGCGCGAAGCCCATCAGCAAACGATTGCTATCGATTGCGAAGTGACCCGCCGGCGCGATACCAGGCGTGGAAACCGGTATTGCCGAGTGGACGTGCAGCATTTTGCTCCGGAAGCTGGTAAACGCTCCCGGCCATGGTTGAAATCCGCGCAAGCGGTTCCAGGCATCCAGCGCGCTGCGCGAGAAATCGATGAGCCCGTCTTCCCGCTTGAGGATGGGAGCGAGCGTGGCTTTGGCATCGTCCTGCGGATGCGGCGTTATGGCTCCGTTCTCCAGGGCCGCCAGGGTCGCGATCATGAGCTCGGCGCCCGCCTGCGCCAGCCGCGGAGCCAGCGTGAGCGCAGTATCTTCCGATGAGATCCGTTCTTCAGACTGCAGCAGAATGTCGCCCGTGTCGAGGCCGGCGTCGATGCGCATGGTGGTCACGCCGGTGACACCTTCCCCCGCCGCAATCGCCCATTGGATCGGCGCGGCCCCGCGGTATTTAGGCAGCAGCGACGCATGAAGATTGATGTTGCCGAGCTTGGGCAGATCGATCATCCACTGCGGGATGATGCGGCCGTAGCCGACCACGATGATCGCTTCCGGTGCAAGGCTCTCCAACTGCGTGCGAAATTCATCGTTGTGCTTGATCTTCTCCGGTTGGACGACCGGGAGGTCGAGCGCGAGCGCAGCTCGTTTCACCCGCGACTCCGCNNGTTCCGCAGAAGACCAGGTCCATCATGGGCGCATTACCATTCACCCTGCTTGACCAGCTTGCGGATCTTGCGCTTCATCATGTCTCGTTTCAAAGCGCTGATGTGGCTGATATAGAGCTTGCCGTTGAGATGGTCGGTTTCGTGCACCAGGGCGCGCGCCAGCAATTCTTCTCCGCTTACCTCGATGGTTTCACCTTCCATATTTTGCGCTCGCGCGGTAACCGAGCGCGGCCGCGTGACCTTCTCACGGAATTCGGGCAGGCTCAGGCAACCTTCATTGGAAGTGAGACGCCCTTCAGTGTGGATGATCTCGGGATTGATGAGCACGATCTTGGCGTCAGGATCTTCCTTGAAGCTGACATCAATCACCGCAACNNGGTGATGGGGGCTGCCGGTTTCTCCAACACCGGGTCCCCGAATTTCACGATTGGGTAGACCATTTAAAAGTTTCGCAACTGTTGGCAGTAGCCTTCGAAATTCCGTTGCACTTCCAGCAGCGAATCGCCGCCGAACTTTTCCAGCGCGCACCGCGCCAGGGTCAGCGCAACCATCGCTTCCCCCGCGACTCCGGCGGCGGGAACGACACACACGTCCGACCGTTCGTAGGCGGCCTTCACCGGTTCGCGGGTCGCAAAGTCCACCGAGCCCAAGGGACGCCGCAAAGTCGAAATCGGCTTCAGGTAGCCCCGCACGCGAATCTCTTCGCCGTTGGAAACCCCGCCCTCCAGGCCTCCTGCATGATTCGACCGCCGCGTGAAGCCGGTGAACGGGCCCTTCTGCTCGCGCTCGTAGCCTATTTCATCATGCACCGTCGAACCCAGGGAAGCCGCGCCGCGGACCGCATCGCCAATCTCCACCGCCTTTACAGCCTGCAGCGACATCACGGCGGCGGCGAGCTGCGCGTCCAAGCGCTCGTCCCAATTCGCATAGGTGCCAAGGCCAGGAGGCACGTTGTGAGCCACCACTTCAAAGATCCCGCCGACAGAATCCCCCGTGCGCAGCGCAACGTCCACCTGCTCTTTCATGAGCGCTTCGATTACAGGGTCTGCGCAACTGAGCAGTATCTCTTCCTTCGCTGCCAGAGCGCAGATTGATTCCCAATCGACGGGCGCTTCCAGCCGGGCGCCGCCGACGGCGATCACGTGACTCAGTACCTCGATACCCAGCTCGCGCAGCAGCAGTTTCGCGATAGCTCCGGCAGCGACTCGCGCCGCCGACTCGCGGGCAGAGGCCCGCTCCAGCACATAGCGCGCTTCGGAAAAGTTGTACTTCACGGCCCCGGCAAGATCGGCGTGCCCCGGCCTAGGCGAAGCCACACGCTTGTGCTTGGCCGGATCGCCCTCCTCCACCGGGAGCGCCTCCGTCCAGTTCTGCCAATCCTTGTTCGCCAGCAGCATGGCAATCGGCGAGCCGATCGTCTTGCCGTGACGCACTCCGCTTAGTATGTGTGCCTGGTCGCGCTCGATGCGCATGCGTCCGCCGCGACCATACCCCTGTTGTCGTCTCCACAGTTCGCGGTTCACGAATTCCAGATCGACCGCCACTCCGGCGGGCATGCCCGAGAGCAGCGCCACCAGAGCTTCTCCATGCGACTCACCGGCTGTCGAAAAGCGCAACATGGCAATAGGAAAGGCTGATTGTAGCTGATGGCGTCGCGATTTAGCAGTGGGCCGTTGGGGTAAATCCGCAAAGTGGCGGCGGATAACTTATCCAGAACTGTCAGGCTTTCACCACTTCATCAGATTCGAGGATGACTTGCGCCATGGCCTGCCGCTCCGTATGCGTTATCGAAAGATGGGCGCGGACTGCCCCAAGTTTCTGCAAGAACTCCGCCGCCTTGCCGTGAAAGGCCACCGTGGGCCGGCCACCCGGGAAGCGCTTGACTTCGACATCGTGCCAGGTGACGCCTCGACTCCAGCCGGTTCCGATGGCCTTCATGGCCGCTTCCTTGGCGGCAAATCGTCCGGCGTAGCGCTCTGCCTTATTGGCTTTGGACTCGCAGTAGTGAATTTCGTCGGCGGTAAATACCCGCTCCAGAAAACGCCGGCCAAAGCGCTCCATGGTCGCCTTGATGCGATCCACCTCCGCAATGTCGATGCCGGTTCCTATGATCATTCAGCCACTATCTCAACCCGCCAACGGATCAATTCCAACAAGGTAACATATTGAGAATAGTGGTTTTTGTCATACCCCTGACGACTGACCACGCGCCAGCGAGCAGGAATTGCTTGGGCTTTGCGGGATGGGCTGATATGATGAAGTTGCTCGATTGATCGACGTTGTACGCAGCAGTTCCTGCTTTACCGCACTCCCTGCCGCTTCACATCCCGATCGAATTGCGCTATATCAACATCGAAGGAACTTGTATCACTATGGAACAAGGAACGGTTAAGTGGTTCAATGACGCGAAGGGCTACGGCTTTATCAGCCGTCAGAATGGAGAAGACGTATTCGTTCACTATTCTGCGATTCAGACGGAAGGCTTCCGCAGCTTGCAGGAAGGCCAGGCTGTCTCGTTCAACGTAGTCAAAGGGCCCAAAGGTTGGCAGGCTGAGAACGTACAGGTTCTCTAAGGTCCCGAGTTGAGACTCCACAAGAGGGCGGCCAGGTCGTGGCTGCCTTTCTTTCGTTTGGAGCGGTCAGTTGTAGTTCTAAGGTTTCGGAGCTCATGTTTTGGAGCT
>PLYW01000012.1 GCA_003151875.1 Acidobacteriaceae bacterium | reverse complement strand
GCGCAGTGGCCGTCATTGACGAGCACGGCGTGGTGGCGGGCATGTTTACCGAACGCGACGTGCTGGCGAAGTTCGCTCTCAGCGGCCGCGATCCCAAGCGCACGCCGGTGCACGAGCTCATGAGTCCCATGGTCGAGATGGCCACTGAAGAGACCACTCCCAGCGAAGCGCTTCAGGTCATGCTGGAACGGCATTACCGCCATATGCCGATCGTGGACGATCAAGGGAAAGTGTTGGGCATCGTCTCCATCCGCAACATCCTGGAGGCGCGGGTGGATGACCTGCTGGCCCAGCTCGAGCACACCGCTCGTCCAGGTGACGAGTAGAGCCGCCCCTACTTTCCACACGATTACTTCATCGCGAATGCAACGATCAATCCGGCGACGATGTTCACAACGAAAGCGACGCCCACTGCGATACCCCAAATCTGCCTCTTTGCTTTCAGGTCTTGATATCGCTTCTCGTTCGAACCGAACATAAACATCGAGCGAGGATAGAGTCGAATGAATAGCTTCCGAACAAGCAAAAATCCGACCAGTATAGCTATCAACAGAAGGTCGATTTTAATATCCCGTCCCAGCGAGTTAAGAACGTCCCTGACATTCTCGAAACCGGCAAGACGCTCTATTAACAGTGCGTCCAGTTTCTTATTTATGTCCGTGGATCTTAGAGCCTCGGCTAACCGTTTCGCATACTCGTTACCAGTGGGAATCATGCTGGTGTCTTCAATATTTACCCCGACTGATTTTGCGTAAAAATAAAACGTCGTGAACACAGTCAGGGCCATCGAAGCGGCAATAATCGCTACAGCAAGCAGTGATCGAATTCGCTTATCAAAAGCGAAGTGCCGGATAAAGACTCCGTAAGGTTCGATTGTGTTCTTAACCGATTCAAACACTCGGTCGAATTCGAACTGAAACGTGGGTGATTGACTAAAGCCGGACAGATTGACTTCTCCGGTCCGACTGAATGTTACCTCTATCCCCGAGTCCTCAGTTGAGGTGTGGCGTAGCGAAACCGTCTCCACACCCTGTGGCACCGTTTTCAATCGTTCAATCAGACTATTTATATCTTCGAAATTATGTGTCTTATCGGAACTGTAGCTGACCGCGTATTGGGACCTCAGGCGGGCCTCAGTGTCAGTCTGTGTGACAGCTAAGCGTGCCGATTGGTCGATGCCTCGAAGATTAGATTCGTCGAGAACGAAACCAGGTAGACTCAGCTGTCTAGAGCTGGTGAGACTTCCGCCTCTGTGCATGTGGAGAGTGTAAACGATGCCGCTACCGAGAAAAAGTTGCAATCACGGCGCAGACATTTGACTTGTAACCAGGGATCACGGTCGATACGCCACACCGGACAAAGAGTTGCGCTGTTATAATTAGTAGTTTGATGCCCACACAGCGTTTGATCCGCTCCACTACTGTTCTTTGTGTTCGCCGGGAGGGAAAGGTCGTGATGGCCGGAGACGGCCAGGTCACGCTCGGCGAAGGCATCATCAAGCACTCCGCCCGCAAGATCCGTCGCCTTTATCAGGACAAAATTCTCGCCGGGTTTGCCGGTTCCACCGCCGACGCATTCTCCTTGTTCGCGCGCTTCGAGTCGAAGCTGGAGCAGTATCACGGCAACATCGGCCGCGCCGCCGTCGAGTTGGCCAAGGACTGGCGCACCGACAAGATGCTGCGCGCGCTGGAGGCCCTGCTGCTGGTCGCCGACCAGAACCAGACGTTCCTCATCAGCGGACAGGGCGACGTGATCGAGCCCGACACTGGAATCGCCGCCATCGGCAGCGGAGGCCCCTATGCCATAGCGGCCGCGACCGCCCTCTTCGAGCACACCGACATGCCGCCCCGCCGCATCGCCGAGGAGGCCATGAAGATTGCCGGCAAGATCTGCATCTACACCAACGACAAAGTGACCATCGAAGAGCTGTAGTGTAGGACCCACGCAATTTTGGATGTCATGCTGAGCGAGCGTTCGCCGGGTTTAGCGAACGCGAGTCGAAGCACCCCTATACCTGAGCCGAACTCCCTGGTAACCATAGGGGTCCTTCGACTCGTCGCTTCGCTCCTCGCTCAGGATGACAACCAGAAAGGCGGGGCCCTCGACTATCTTCGCTCGGTCAGGACGATAGATCCGCGACCGCGGATCAATTCTTGGAGCCTCAACCAGCGCGGAAGTCTTGGATGTCTTCGCCCTTGCGCCAGAGCGGAGCAGGCGGCTGCTCGCGCTGCTCGGCCAGCTTCTGGTTGATGTCTTCGACATCAGGCCTGGACCAGCCAACGCAGGAAACTTCGATCTCGCCGCTGGGAGCGACGTAGAAGATCGTGGGCACGTTCGTCAGCCCGTAAGCATTCGACACCGCATAGTTCTTCGGATCGTCGAGTGCGACCGGAAATGTCACGTCGTATTCGCGCATGAAATCCTTGGTGTCACGCACCTTGTCTTGCGAGATGCCGAGCACGGTGACGTTGGCGTCTCGATTGGCCTGGAACACGCGCTCCAGAAAAGGAGCAGCATATTGGCAAACCGGGCAGCTCACCTTGAAGAACACCAGCACAACCGGACCTTTGGCGAGCGCCTCGCGCAGCGACACCTGCGCGCCTTGCACAGTCGGCAGAGTGAAATCTGGAGCGCCTGCGCCCGCGTTTAATGCAGCCATCGATTGGACCTCCGAAACAATTTAATGCTGTCATCCTGAGCGGAGCGCCCGCAAGGAATTTCCGACCCGCGCTTTTGCGGGTCGGGCGGGCACGAAGTCGAAGGATCTGCGTTTGCCTTCGACAGCAATAGCGGCGTAGGCGAACCGCAGATCCCTCGTCTCCTCGTTGCCCCTCGTCGCTCGGAATGACAATGCACAATTCGCTACGGAGCTTTAGATTCACTCGGCGTCGCCCCGGACTCAGGCGGCAAGCGGCGAAGGATTTTCCGGGCGAGCCCAGTCAGCGGCAAGCGCTCCCATTGGCGTCGCGCGAACCACCGAGCATCGACCGCCGAACTGTGAAACTTCGCGGGCGCGGCCGTGAATACCGATACCTCATAGTCGGTATCCGTAATGGCATGGCGCAACTTTGCCATTGGCTCGGCTCCGTTGTGCTGTGCCTCGGGGAGAGCGGGCAGTTCCCACATCCCCGCCATCAGCGAAGCATTCCCCGGACGCTGCACCAGCAGCACCGAATCGTTTCGCCGGGCCAAGCCGTAGATGAGCTGCTTGCGCTTGCGCGCCGCTTGCGGCCGCGCAGAGTTGGTGCCGCGTGACGCGCACCAATCATGCAATGGACACATGGGGCATTGCGGCGCTCGTGGCGTGCAGACGGTCGCGCCTAACTCCATCATCGCCTGGTTGAAGTCGCCGGCGCGCTCGCGATCGAGCAGCGACTCCGCCTGCCGCCAGGCCGCTTCCCTTCCCTCGGCTGTGCCAAACACGCGGTCGAGTACGCGCTCGACGTTGCCATCCACAACGGCCACCGCTTCTCCGAAGGCAATGCTCGCGATCGCCGCCGCGGTGTAGCGTCCGATGCCGGGAAGCTGGCGCCACTCTTCCGCCGTGCGCGGAAAGATTCCCTTGCGCTCTCGCGCGATTAGCTTTGCGGCCCGATGCATGCGTCGCGCGCGATGGTAGTATCCGAGGCCGCTCCACACCGCGAGCACCGACGCCTCACGGGCCGCAGCCAAAGTTTGCACGGTGCGAAATTTCTCCAGGAAGCGCGCGTAATGGTCCACCACCGCCGCTACGCGCGTTTGTTGCAACATGATCTCCGACACCCACACGCGATACGGATCGGCGTCACGGCGCCAGGGCAGCTCGCGACGATGCTCGTCATACCACGCGAGCAGTGCGCGGCGCAGTTTGCGAAGTGCGGCTGGGGTCAAGTGCTGATCCATGCGGTGGGATGATTGTAAGCGAGAGTCAGTTGTCAGCTCTGGTCTTTATGGCATTTTCTCGGAGGTCTCTGTGGTTCAACACGTACGTCCAATTATTCGTGGGGCGCAACTTTGCCGGTATCGTGTAGCAACATGACGGCAAACTTCCAACCGTCATCTCCTTTGTGCAGCAAGTAGGTAATGCCTACCCGCTCCAACTCCTGACCATCAGCCTTGTACCGTATGGCCACTCCGGCCGCCAATGCCGATGTGGCACTGAGAAGTTTGAGCTGTTGCAGGCTGAATTCACTCCGTTGATATTTCCGTTGCCGAAGGTCTTTCATGACCGGGCCGAAGATGGGAACCATCGCGGCCGGAGTAGGGATCGCGATCACTCCTAACGGACCAATGAGCAGCGCTGGCTGGTGAAAGTAGGGCAGGATGGATTGGACATCAAGTGTACTGAATGCGTTGTAGTAATCAGAAAGGACTTGTTTTACAGCTTCTTCGTTATTCATAAGAGTGACAAATCGAATTTCGCAAGATAATCCGATGGCATCGGATCGCGAATCTGATCATACGACCACTTACACAGAGTTCAAAAGCGAAATGCGTTATTCCTTGCCCGCCGCGCCGTGCCGCACGAAGAACTGTTCCTTATCCACGTTGGCGGGGACGGCGACGTCGAAGAAGCCCACCATCATCTCTTCATAGGTCTGGCCTCCCCAGGTCACGGTTTTGTTCGGATCGGGATTGTGGGGATTGTTCTCGGAATTGTCGTACCACGCCACCGCCTGCAGGCGCGTGCCAGCTTTCAGAAGTCGCGGCTGCGCCAGCCTATAGCTCATTTGCCAGTGAAAGTGATAGTTCACGCGCAACAGCGTCTCCACCGTTCCATCCCGATGCACAATGTTGTACTCGAAGCGCTTGCCCCGCAGATGCATGTGCGGAAAAAAGCTGAGCAGGGTCGCGTCATTCGGCAACGTGCCCCAGACCTGAACGCGATAGTCATCCGTGCGCGGCGGAATCACGAAGGTGTGGTTGGTGAGCTGCAACGTCAGCACTCGCTGCGGCGGCGGCTGCTTGGCGAACACCATGCCCACGCTGGTCTGGTCAGAGGCGGCGTGGCCGTTGGTGGTGTAATGCATCTGGAAGACGAGGTCCGATCCCGCGGGAATAAACTTCGCCATGCCATCGGGCCAGCGGTCGGGCTCGCTGCCCGGCGCGTAAACCAGCAACATGTCGCTGGTGGTGGCGTGGGCCTGGGCGCGCTCTTCGGCGTCGGAAAAACTCGATGGCGTAAACGGCACGCCAACCGGCGCCTTGCGCAGCCAGTTCGAGTTCGGCGGACGAATGTAAACCACCGCGTGATGCACATGCTCNNGTGGGAACGATCTCGTAGGTGTACTCGACATCGCCGCTCGCGGGAAGGCTGACCGCCTTCGGCATCTGCACAACTTTGTCGGGCTGGGGAATGTTCCAGCCTTCAGCCCAATGCCGCGGCGGTGGCGCATCTTTCGGCGGGCCTGCGGGCGCTCCGGCATCCACCCACGCTGCAATCACGCTGATCTGTTCTGGCGTGAGCGATGGGTCGTTGGAAAATTTTCCGTAACGCGGATCGGCGAACCACGGCGGCATGGACTTCGATTCCACCGCCATCCTGATGGACGCGGCCCAAGGCTTAGCGTCCTGGTAGGTCACCAAAGGCATGGGCGCGATTTCGCCCTCGCGGTGACAGCTCTGGCAGTGGTCCTGCAGGATGGGGAGAACGTCTTTGTAGAAAGTGGGTTTGGCGCCCGAGCGGCGCGCAACAGAACTTGCCGCCGCGAAATTCGATGATCTCGCGCTTCCCAGCAACAGGAGCGACGTCACCAACAGAATGACAGCCACCGCTGATTTCGCCACGCCGGACGTGGTCCCGCTGGTCAACCGCGTCGCAGCCTACTGTCCGGGCTCGGGCAATTCTTCCGGAGCCCCGTGGCGCCGCAGTATCTGCGCCAGGTTCTGCGAAAACGCCGAGCGCGGCACCACCATGTCGCATCCGGCTTCCTGCGCCTTCATCTTCAGCTCGCCCTGCACGTGCGAGACGAAGCCAATGATGTTGGTGGCCTTCTTCAGCTTCGTCTTTAATTTGGGAATCATGCTGAGCGGCTTGGCCGAGACATTGTTCAGGTCGAAGATGATGAGCGCCGGCTTGTCGTTGCCGTTCTCGCCCATGCGCTCGTTCAGGTCCTTTTCGGTCTTGACGAACTCGACCTTCACGTTCATCTTGCGCGCCGTTTCCTGGATCTTAGCCAGGAAAAACAGATCGTCAACAAAGGCGAAGATACGCGTGGGCGCCGCATCCGAGGTCGAAGTCATGGGCACGGGCTCCGGCTCGGGCGGCAGGAACTGCTTGCCGAAGGTCTGGCCGGGACGACCGCCGCGGCTGGGCCGGTGCGTATTGCCGTCGTTGGCGCCCTGGGCCGCGCGGTAGCTGTGGTCCATGGGCGCGCTATAGATGCCGCCGCCCGGCTGATTCGGTCCGGCCTGCCAGCCGCCCGGCTTGCGCCCGTGGCGCTTGGGAGGCCCGTGGCGTTGTTGTCCGGGATGCTGTCCAGGTTGTGCCGGTGATCCGTGCGTAACGGGTCCACGGCGGCCGCGCCGCCGTCTACGTCCCGTCCCGCCGGGCTGTCCGCCGGAGGGAGGATTCGATCCTTGATTCATGTTTCTCTCTTAATCGTATTCACCCGCAGGTGGCAGGTTCCCACGTTTGTGAACCGCTGTTACTGGCCAGGCATTCGCATTTTTCCCGGTGTGCCGGCTCGGCGGTTGGATACTTCGCTCAACTCGAATCAGTTAACGTCCGTCTGGCGCCTGGAACGTTGGGCGCGAGGGCCGCCTGCACGGGAAGTGCGGCGATTTGGGGGACGTCCCTATCGTACCTAGCTTGAGGGCCGAAATGCAAGCCCAAAAGCTGTCTTTGCTTAGGATGCAACTTACTGGTAAACCGGCNNAGCGAATAGCGGAAAGCGAACGGCTGCTCTCCTCAATTCATCCGCGCCACCATTTGCCGCACCATGTCAAAGGTTTCGCGCACCGCCTGCGCGTCGGCGGCCTCGGGCGCCAGCTTGAGATACTTGCCCAAATCCTGCGCGGCCCCGACGTACTGGTCGAGGTCCAGCCGCAGCAGCGCGCGTTCCCGCAGCAAGTCCGGCGAACCGGGCGGAATGGCCAGCAGCATATCCAACACCGCCAGCCCCTTGCGCCCGTTCTTCTGCCGCAGATAAATCTGCCGCAGGTTGTTCAGCATGCGGCCCAGTATCTCGCGATGCATGACCGGCTGCAGATACTCCGCGCGCATGTCAACCTGCCCGCCATAGACTTCATCCAGGCGCCGCTGGCAATCTTCCGGGCCCAGAATTCTTCCGCGGTCGAAGGCGTCAATGAAGAGCTCACCGCCCGCCACGTCATAGTGCTTCAGCAGAAAATGACCGGGCATGCCCACGCCGGCAACCGGGAAGCCGATCTGCCGCGCAACCTCCAGGTAAACCACCGAGAGCGTAATCGGGATGCCGAGCTTGCGGTCCAGCACGTCATTGAGAAACGAGTTGCGCGGATCGTAGAAGTCTTCGCGGTTGCCGCGCAGGCCCTCCTCCTGGAAGAGCACCTGGTTGAGCAGCGCAATCGACTCGCGTGCTGTCGGATTCTTGCGCAGCCGAGTGCGCACCTGCTCGGCCATCTCGTCGAGACGCGCCAGGTAATGGCCGGCGTCGAGGTCGGGATACTCCATGCGCGCAATCGCCAGCGCCGCCTCCGCAAGCGGGATGGATTCGTCCTCGCGGGCGGGCCCGACCAGCGCAGCAAATTGCTGCAGAGCGCTTTCGGAGGAGGGACTGGACGCCATAACGTGCTGCATTGGATGACGAGGGCGGGCGGAGCGATTCCCGTTTCAGCGCAATCCTGAGTACCACATGGGCCTCGCGGGCCCTGGGATGAAACTCTCTTAGCTGTCATCCTGAGCGACGAGTCCAGTCGCGGTCCGCCGCTCCTACTGCCGCAACATGTTGCGGGCGATGAACAGCACGTTGGCGGGGCGCTCGGCCAGGCGGCGCATGAAGTACGGATACCACTCCGAGCCGAACGGAATATAAACGCGCAAGCCGTAACCTTCGCGCACCAGTTGCTGCTGCAAATCGCGCCGCACCCCGTACAGCATTTGAAACTCATAGGCGGAGGCTGGAATGTTCTCCGCGCGCGCGAACTGCTTCACTTCGGCGATTATTTTCTCGTCGTGGGTGGCAATGCCATGAAACACGCCGCTCTTCAGCAGCGTGCGCGCCAGCGTCAGATAGCTCGCATCCACCTCGGCCTTCTTGGGAAACGCGATTTCCGGCGGCTCTTTGTAAGCGCCCTTGCACAGGCGAATGCGAATGCGCTCGGCCAGCAGCCCGTCCACATCCTTCTCGCTGCGGCGGAGGTACGACTGGATGACGGTGCCCACCCGCTCGCTGTGTCCCGGCAGGCGGTGCAGGTGGCGGACGAAGTTCAGCGTGCGCTCGGTGTAGGGCGAGCCTTCCATATCCACGCGCACGAAACTGTTGATGCGCACTGCGTGGTCCACCACTTCAGTCACCAGACCGAACGCCAGGTCCTCGCTCACGTCGAAGCCCATGTGTGTCAGCTTGAGGCTGATGTTGGCGTTCAGCTTGCGGCTGGAGATTTCGTCCAGCATGCGGTGATACAGCTCGGCGCTGTGCTTGGATTCGTCGGCGTTGGTAACGTTCTCGCCCAGGTTGTCGATGCTGACGCCGGCGCCCC
Organism: Acidobacteriaceae bacterium; assembly: GCA_003151875.1. GTDB lineage: Bacteria > Acidobacteriota > Terriglobia > Terriglobales > Acidobacteriaceae > Bog-257. The sequence continues at coordinate 1,480 of PLYW01000012.1, read as the reverse complement.
ATTCGTTCACCACCTGGGTGGCGCGAATCACGTCGTCAAGCTGCGTGCCGGCAACGAAGCGGCCGGAGAAGCGCAGCCCCATCGGTGATTGCTCGGCGAAATGGCGCAGTCGTTTGCTTTCGGAAAGCCCAATGAAGAGCGACCTTAACATGGCGCCCTCCCTCGTCGCGACGCATGTTGTGGACTCCTTGCAGATTTGTGTCCATGCAACGAATCGCACAAATCCAGCCCGCCGTGGCGGGCCGAACTGCTCTTAGCCCAGGGCGTAAGCCCTGGGTAAAGTTGTAATGGAACGAGAGTCCCTTTAGAAACGGCACATTTCTCGCACAGATCTTGCGGGGAAGCGGAGCCTGTGCCCCGCGAAACGGAATGGCTCATAGTTGGCTCGTGCCGGCTCTGCGGCCAGCTTGGCTTACATACTTGTGTATCACAGACCAAGGCCTTCAGCTATGAGGCATATCACAGCGGCAATGTGATCGGGCACAGGGACACTTGTGGCCGATGACATGGAAATCCTGGACTATTATTGAGAGATCCAACAACATGACCTCGCGGAAGCAAAAAACGATTGCCGCTCATCCTGGGGAAATTCTACGCACCGAATTCATGGAGCCCATGGGGATTACCGCGTATCAACTGGCGAAGGCCCTGCACTTGCCTGGAATCTACGAGATCGTGCGCGAACAGCGGGCCATCAGCGCAGACGTCGCGCTCCGCTTAGGGAAATACTTTGGCATGACGCCGCAGTTCTGGATGAATCTGCAAGCCGACTACGACCTGCGGCACGCAGCCGCCAGCGCGCCCCTGAGCAAGATCAAGCCGCGGTCAGCCGCGTAGGGCCGCATTTCCCGATCATCTCCGTCCGTCACATGCCCCCCGGTCAGGTGTCACTGACAGGACGTTAGCCTGGCGCTACAGTTTGCCGGGAGAAAAATCCACGGCCTTTTCCCCACCCAATTGCTGACCAACTGAGCGAGATCAAGGCCCTCGGACCTCCCATTCCCAGTTGCCTCCATGGCTGGCAACCGGCCTCAACGGAGCTGCGATGGCTCCTGCATCCTTCTCGGGTTTCGATCCTCCCGGCGGCCTCGCCGGCTTACCAGGAGAATTTGCTATGAAGACGCAACGGCCCGTATCGCTTGCCCATCTTCTGACCCCGCTGATATTCATCTTGGCCCTGGCCGTCCCCGCCGGGGCGCAGAACGTCCCCGCCACCGCGCGCGAGGCGGCGGCATTACCGCAGTTAGCACCGCGTCCGGCTCATGCCGGCGGGCCGCCGCACAGAGCATCGGCGCCCGGTCATCGTCCATCCTGCAGCCCGTTGCCGCAAAGTTATGGGTCACGAAAGACGCTGCCGCAGGACTGGGTTTACGATAACGGTCCGTTCAACGGCAATACCGATGCCTGGCAAATTGACTACGGCTTCGGCGTTAGCGACTCGTTCACGGATGCAGACAACCAGAGTATCGGAGACCTCCGT
>PLYW01000383.1 GCA_003151875.1 Acidobacteriaceae bacterium | reverse complement strand
CGCTGCTCCATCTCCGGCCCCCCGCTGTTTCCATGTGCGGTCGCTTGCTGCGCCCAATAGATCGCGCAGTCTTTGGGAGGCTGTAACAGCCTCTGGGCTGCCAACATGGTGCGCGCCTTGTCCAGAGCAACCGAGCCCACGTCCTTGGGTTGTTGCTGCTTCTTTTGCGTTGGAACTGTCTCCTGAGCTGGTTTGGGCTGTGTCACATCCGGCGTGGCTGGCACGGTTGGCGAGGCGAGAGTTGCCTGTGGCTGGTTGCTGGAGGTCGGCTGGCTGGGGGATTGGGCTGTCGGTGAACTCGTGCCTCCATCGGAGAGAGTCCCAGAGGAAGGCTTCGTGTTGGCCGCTTGATGCGAGCTGGACTTTTTCCAAATCACAACTCCAACTACCATGGCCAGAACCAGGAAGGCCGCGCCCACGACCATGAGGTTCTTGGGCGTCAAGAATCCGGGGCCCGCTTGAGCGATCGGGCGGACATCACGTCCCTCGGCACTTGCCGCAGTCCCCTGTGCCGGTGCCGGCGGTGGGGTCGAGGGAGGAGAGAAATCCTGCACCGTGACGCCCACGGTTGGTTCATTTCCTCTTGTGAGTGTTCCTCGCGCTGGCTCTCCCGCACTTACCATTGCAGGAACGGCATGGGGAGTCTCCAGGGCGGCGCCAAACTCTTCTACCGTGCGGAAGCGCGCAGCCGGGTCTTTCTGCATTGCCTTCAGTACGGCTGCCTCGATTCCCGCAGGCACGTATGGGTAATAAAGACTAAGCGGGGGTGGCGGGGTATTGACATGATCGTACTGCACCTGGAAGTCACTTTCGCTCTCGAAGGGAACGTGCGCGGTAAGCATCTGATACAGGGTTACGCCCAGAGAGTAGATGTCAGAACGAATATCAACGCCTTGATTGCGAATCTGCTCAGGAGACATATAGCAAACCGTGCCGACTGCTACTCCGGTGCGAGTCAAGCGCCTGCCGCTGAGGACCTTGGCAATACCGAAATCCATCACCTTCACGATGCCGTACCGGTTAATCATGATGTTGGCCGGCTTTATGTCGCGATGAACAATTCCGAACCGATGAGCAAAACCGATGCCCAGCAACGCCTGCTTGAAAAGAGGAATAGCGTCCTGATACTGCATCACCCCGTTACGATGGATGGTTTGCTCCAGATTCATGCCATCCACATACTCCATGGCTATGAGCCAATTACCATCTACATTGATAAAGTTGTAGAGCGTCGCAATATTGGTATGGTTGAGATTGGCCTGGGCTTTGGCTTCGGTTTGAAACCGCTCGATCAATTCCGGGTCGCGACTTAGCTCGCTGGAGAGGACCTTTATGGCTACGGTCCGGTCGAGGTTAACATCGACGGCTTTGTAAACTACACCCATGCCGCCTTCGCCAAGCTTCCCTTCGATACGATAGTTGGCAATCTGCGTACCAATCATAAAGGCCCACCCCAATTCACCTTGCAATTCGCTAGTTCGTTCCGTTGCTATTTATCTTCAAGACTTGCAGCGTGATGTTATCGGGTGCTCCGCGTTCTTTAACGAGTCGCACCAATTCCTTGCACGCATCGGTAGCGGAAAGACTCTGCAGAGCTGCAAGCAGTTCCCGGTCGCTCAGCAAGCCCCACAGGCCATCGGTGCACAACACTAGAATGTCTCCGGCCAGCAACGGTATTGGCTCTTCAGGAACATCCGGCTGGAAATCGTCGCCAACGCCCATAGCTTTGGAAAGAAGGTGCCGGTAAGGATGGCTCCCGGCATCCTCCGGCTGAATAATGCCGGCGTTAACCAAATCGGTCACCCGTGAATGATCGCTGGTCAAGCGGGCCAAAACTCCATCGCGCAGCAGGTAGAGGCGGCTATCGCCGATGTGGGCGTAGCACAGTTGAGCATCGGTTAGCGCAATGGCAGTACAAGTGGTCCCCATTCCGGCAAGCTGAGAATGCTCTCTAGCGTGCTGCTGAATTTGTGCGTGCGCCGACTGGAAACCAACTAAAAGTGCATGTTGAGGATCGCCAGGCGTCTCTCGATAGGCGCGGCGCACGGTTTCGACTGCCAGGTGACTGGCTTCCTCTCCACCCTCGTAACCACCCATACCGTCGGCTACAATGGCCAGCCGCCCCTTGCGCTGGAATTCTTCATCGCTATCCGACTCCCAATAGCCGTAGTAGTCCTCGTTGTTTTCGCGCTGCAAGCCAATGTCGGTAAGGTTGGCCAGCTCAATTCCAGATCGAATCTTCATGGGCGTTTACGTGGGCCTATAAGCACTTGAATTTCAGGGGAACCTCGCCCAGGCGAATCAAATCGTTATTTTTAATTTCTGCCCGCGCGATTCTGTTTTGGTCGCGATTCAGATAGGTGCCGTTGGTATGCTTAAGGTGGGCCAGATTATACCTCAAGTATTTTCCGCTGTTGAACACAATTCAACGGTTGAGCGCCGGAAATCTTCGTATAGCCGCGGGATTTCGCGCGCCGGCGCCAAAGCGCATGATCAAAGTCGAATGGCTCCCGGCCGGGGCGCTGGAGCGCTCCTTCCCCGCATAAATGCGCGGGGACCCCTCCGACTGTGTGATCGCAGCCGGAGCGACTGTCCGATTTCGATATCACTGCCCGCCTACTCTGCCTCCTGCTACACTCGAATGTTTTGCCAGCGCGTTTGAACGCGCTTACTAACTTCATTTGAGGCAATCATGGACATAAGAACAGTAGGAGTTATCGGCGCGGGCACGATGGGCAATGGCATCGCTCACGTTTTCGCCAAGAGTGGATACAACGTGGTGCTGGTGGACGTGGAGCAGCGCTTCCTCGAGCGCGGCCTGCAAACCATCAGCAAGAACCTGGAACGCGAGGTTGCGAAGAACAAGTTGACGGCCGAGCAGCGCGACCAGGCGCTGAGGCGCATCGCGGGCACAGCCGACCGCAAGCGGCTGGCCGACTGCGATTTCATTGTGGAAGCAGCCAGCGAACGCTTTGAGATTAAGGCCGAGCTGTTCCGCGATCTCGATGCCATGTGCCGTCCCGAGGTCCTGCTGTCCTCAAACACCTCGTCTATTTCGATAACCAAGCTGGCAGCCGTGACTAAGCGGCCCGACAAAGTCATCGGGATGCACTTCTTTAATCCCGTGCCGGTGATGAAACTGGTCGAGCTGATCCGCGGATTGGCCACCTCAAACGAGACCTTCGCGACGGTCAAAGCGCTCGCTGAGAAGTTGGAGAAAACTCCCGTCGAGGTGAACGACGCACCCGGCTTTGTCTCCAACCGCGTCCTGATGCCGCTGCTGAATGAAGCCATGTACGCCGTGATGGAAGGCGTGGCCACTGCCGAAGCCGTGGACGAAGTCTTCAAGCTGGGTATGGCGCACCCGATGGGTCCGCTGACGCTTGCGGACTTCATCGGACTCGACGTCTGCCTCGACATCATGCGGGTGATGCAGTCCGGCCTCGGCGACCCCAAATACCGGCCGTGCCCGCTGCTGGTCAAGATGGTCGATGCCGGATGGCTCGGCCGCAAGTCCGGGCGGGGGTTTTATCAGTACTAGCCCCAGAGGTCATCGAGCGCGCTGGAGCAGTTCCATCAAGTTCGCGATAGCCGCTGCATTTGCGTCGCCCAGGATGACGTAGCGTAGCCCTTGCTGGGTCCACGTCCGCAATGTGAAGGAAGAAGTGTTGTCGGCGAAGAAAGAAGCCGGCATCGCCACTTGAGGCGTGTCCCGAAAAATGAAGACCGAAATCAAGTGGCGCTGATACCCAAAGATGAGGTGTGCGCCCGGTTCCTGGTGAAAATAGGCGACCCGCCCGCCGACCAGCGTGTACGGTGTGGCTTGCAGATCTGGCAGATCGAACGTGAACGGAATTCGGCCCTGAAACCACGGTTTCACCGTGTGCCGGTCCGTGGAAACCACTTCGACTGGATTGGCGCTGGCCAGCGCGGTCACATGAAGATCGGCAAACTCGGCAACCGCCTTCGCATTTTGCCGGCGATTGGCTGCCAGGAACAATCCAGCCGCGAGTAGCAGAAGCGCAGCCGTGACGATTGCCCAACCGGTCCAATATCGCGGCACAATAGTCCTGAATCTCGCTCGATCGCCGCCGATCGCACCACGTGCCACTGCCGGTTCGTCTTTGGCCAAACTCAAGACCTTGGCTCGCAACTCCGGCGGAGCGGCATAGCGATTTCCAGCACGGCGCACAGCCATCTTGCTTTCCATCAGGGCCAAGGTGGTCGCGGCGCAATCGGGGCAGGTTGCCAGGTGTGCGCGAAAGGCTTCCATCTCAGGACACGGCAACTCCGCATCCACGTAGCTTGCGACTCGGCCCTGCCATGTTAAACAGTTCGTCATGGGATTATTTCCAGGCTGAACCAGACCTCACGCTGCGTTCTCCGGCGAGCATCTGCCGCAGCAGTTTCCGCCCGCGCGCAATCCGCGACATCACGGTGCCGACCGGAACGGAGAGCACTTGCGCTATCTCCTGGTACTTCATCTCCTCCACATCACACAATAGGACCGCTTCGCGGTAAACGACGGGAAGGCCATCGAGCGCAGCCTGCAACGCCTCGCGGGTGGCGGAAGCCAAGGCAAGCGACTCTGGCGTCTCCCATGTCACCGGCGTTGTTTCTTCGTCCTCGGGATCCAGTTCTACGGTCAGCCTGGCGCGTAATCCGGTGCGCGAGGTCAGGAATGTGTTGCGCAAAATTCGGAACATCCAGGCGCGGAAATCGCTGTCCGGCACAAATGATGCAAACCCATGCAGCGCTTTCTTGAATGTTTCCTGGACCAGGTCTTCCGCTTCCGTAGCGTCCTCGGCGAGCCAGCGCGCGAAGTTGTATAGCGAATCGAACAGCGGCATGGCCAGCCGCTCGAACTCTCCGTAACTGGCGGTCTCTGCTTTCAATTCCCTAATCTCGCTAACTCTCGGACGTGCGGTTTTATTCCCACGATTCTAAAGCTTTTATTTTTGCTCCTGCGGATCCTTTTGCGGGAATTAACGCGGCGCCCGGCAGTTAGCGATAACGACAGGCATTCGAAGTGCGCCGCAAAGGAAACGAAGGAGGAAAAGCCAATGAAGGTTGAAACGAAGGAACAACGATTCGATGAACCCGACAATGACGGGATCGACCGCCGGGGCTTCTTGAAGTGTATGGCATGGGCAGGCACGGGCGCCTTGTGCGTGATCAAAGGCGGAGTGCTGAACTCCTATGCCTTTGGGCGGGTCGCCGGAATGCGCAGTCATGAACTCCAGGGAGACCTCAGTTTCGTGCAAATCAGCGATAGCCATATGGGTTTCGATAAAGCCGCGAGCCCCGACGTGATTGGCACGCTGAAGGCCGCCGTGAACAAAATCAACGCGCTGCCTGTGGCGCCCGCTTTCATCCTGCACACCGGAGACATCAGTCATCTCTCGAAACCGGAAGAGTTCGACACCGTGGACCAACTGTTGAAGAGCGCCAGCACCCAAGATGTCTTCTTTGTTCCCGGCGAGCACGACGTGCTGAACGATGAAGGCAAACAGTATCTGGAGCGCTATGGCAAGGGATCGCAGGGATCGGGTTGGCATAGCTTTGACAAGAACGGCGTGCATTTCGCCGGACTGGTAAATGTCCTCAACCTGAAGGCCGGCGGGTTGGGCAGCTTGGGCCCAGGACAATTGGAGTGGCTGGAGAAAGACGTTCAGCATCTTTCGAAAAGCACGCCCATCGTGGTGTTCGCGCACATGCCGCTGTGGAGCGTGTATCCCGAGTGGGGTTGGGGGACCGAGGACAGCGCGCAGGCACTCTCTTACCTGAAGCGCTTCGGTTCGGTCACCGTTTTGAACGGACACATCCATCAGACCATGCAGAAAGTCGAGGGCAATATCACCTTCCACACCGCGGCATCAACAGCCTTCCCGCAACCGAAACCGGGCGAGGCGCCTTCTCCGGGACCGATGAAGGTCCCGGCGGACAAACTCCGCACTTTGCTGGGCGTAACCGACGTCAACTACGTTCGCGGGAAACATTCACTGGCCGTGGTGGACTCGAACCTGGTCTAACCGCGAAAACCGCGCGTGGCAATCACGCGCAGAGCAAAACGACAAAAGGAATAATCATGATGAAAACCAGAGCTCGGATGTCAGGTGTAGCCATATTGCTGGCGGTACTGACTGCCGGCCCCATGCCGAATATTCTTGCCGCTACACCGCCGGCGAACTCGTCTTCGGAAGTCGCCGTCAAGATCGACAACTTCAGTTTTTCACCGGCCACCATCACCGTCCCCGCAGGCACAACCGTTCGCTGGACGAACCGCGACGACATTCCGCACACGGTGGTTAGCGACGACAAGGTCTTCAAGTCGAAGGCGCTTGATACGGACGAAGCCTTTACTTACACCTTCACCAAACCGGGTACCTACGGCTACTTCTGCTCCATTCATCCCAAGATGATTGCCAAGGTCGTGGTGCAGTGAGCGGAGGACAGCTTGCACCCTTTTGATCTGAAGTCCGCGCTGCTCGCCAGGCACGCACAACACGTGGTGCTGGTGCACTTTCCCATCGCGTTATTCCTCGTCGGTGTGGGCTTTGACTTCTTCGGCCAGTGGGGGAAGAAGGGCGTGTTCGCCGCCGTGGCCTATTATGATCTGCTGGTCGCAGCGGTTTCGTCGCTTCCAGTCGCGGCAACGGGCATCCTGGCCTGGCGCTGGCAGTTGGAAGGTCAGCGGCTCAAGGGGATACTGCTCCTCCACTTGGTGATGGGACTCGTCTCAGGCACGTTGATCTGGTTGGTCTGGAGTACCCATTTTCGGGCCCGTCGAAATCCAGGGGGCAGGTTACCGGTTTATCGCCTGCCCATCGAGATTGTGGCTGCTATCGTGATCGCCCTGACTGCCCACCTTGGGGGATTTCTGAGCGGGGTCAACGGCCCGCGCTAAATGGCCCGCCAGCCGCCTAATTCATTGACACGCAACGGCCCCGCACGATAAAGTTTGAACGTCACGACCGGTGGTTTTGCCCGCCCTCCTGTCCGGTGCAAACAATATTCCTCATGCCTATAACGACACACTAATCTGAATTAGCCACAAAGAAGGAAGAGATCTCTCATGAAACCTTTGTATTCGCTTTCCTCGCCTGGCATCCGCCGGGCAGTGTTTATCTCTGCTCTGGGACTGGCGATCAGCTTGGCAGGCGCCATGCCAGCTTCCGCTCAGGGCATTTTTCGGCAGCTTAGTCAGGACAGCTTTACCGACCCGTCCGCTCAACATATGACCGAGGTTGAGCCGGGCGCTTTCGCCTCAGGACCGATGGTCGTCACGGCCTTTCAAGTAGCCCGCATCTCCGGTGGCGGCGGAGACGATGTCGGTTGGGCGACCTCGCGGGATGGGGCGCTTACCTGGACCAATGGGGTCCTGCCCGGCCTCACCACCTACGGCGGTGGTGGCGGAACCAATAGCGCCGCGAGCGATGCTTCCGTGGCTTACGATG
>PLYW01000223.1:4342-12448 GCA_003151875.1 Acidobacteriaceae bacterium | reverse complement strand
TAGATCTGGTCAACGTAGGAGAAGTTGTAAATCGGACGGCCCTGCTTGTCTTCGCCATACACTCCCACGTCATCGTCGAGAATGGCGTGAAAGCGCACATACTGAAATCCGGTGATTTCTTTGACGCTGCGCAAATCGCGGCGATAGGAGTCGCGCAAGCTGAGGATGGCCCGCCCTGAACCGAACATCTGCTCCCAGAAATGGGGAAACGGATGCGCGGGCGCATCGGCATCGATGGTGATCGTTTCCGCCGACGCCTGCGCCAGCAGCGGCAGCGAGAAAAGCGCAAGAACGATCAGGAACTGCATGCAGCGAAATCGTACACGCATTCGCAGGGGATCACTCCGGTGTCCATAAAGAACGATGTCCTTCACCGGTCACGGGTTGTTTGCGATCGCAACCTGCGGAATCAGCCAATTCAGCCGTGAGCGCCGAAACACTTGCCGAGATTGACTACATCGCCGACAAGAATTGCAGCACCCCGGAATACCAAAAAAATGCGCCGAGCGATGGTTATCGTCTCGGCGCACTCATAAAAGAATTCGGGACCTTCTACATCAGTTTGCGGCGAATGGAGCCCAGCACTCCCAGCACACCCGTGCCCAGCAGCAACAGACTGGAGGGCTCAGGGGTAGTTCCGCCGCCCATCGTCTGGGCACCCCACTGGTTGCCAGCGGAATCATACAGGAAGAAGGCGACCGTGGACTGGCCCGGGGGTCCATCCAGAACATCGAAGACCGACGAGTAGTTACCGTCGATGGTCCAAGTTTCCGTCGTTCCGCATTGGCTGCAGAAAAATCCCGACGGTTGGAAGCCGAAGGCAGAAAACCAGCCGTCCGGGTTGTCGGGCTGGGTCGGCGAGAAGTTCGACTCGGGCAGATCAACCGCCGCTGAGTTGAAACCGAACCCTACGATGTTCAAGCCGTTGGTAACGGTCAACGAGGCGTCGATCGTACCGTTGGCTTCCAGCGTGAAGGTAACAAATCCCTGGCTCGGAACTGTATTCAGGTTTTGATCGAGCGTGAACTGGCCAGTGACGGAATCAGCAAAAGCTCCGACGCTGAGCAAGCAAAGGCACAACGCCAAAAATACTGCACGAAAAGGGTGCTGCATGAAGCGGCCCTCCTATAGGGGTTGAGATCTCAGTTGAGAACAGTGCAAGCTAGTAGCCAAACGATGAGCAATAGAATCAACTACTTGCAGCCAGAGAAGTGGGCAGCATTGCAGAATCTTGCACATGGCTCTGAGCAAAAGGGGAGAATCTGTACCACACCGGCCGGTGCTCCGGAACCCCAAAACTTAACCGAGCTTGTGGCCCTGACCATGGAGGAAGTCCCTCACCACCTCCGCGGCGTCCTTCTTTTCGCCGTCCACGGCGTAATTCATGTTGCGCATGTCCTCGGCGGTAATGCGGCCGCCCAGCCGGCCGAAGGCTGCTCTCGCCTGCGGGCATTTTTGAAAGACCTGCGGACGCACGATCGGCACGGCATCGTAGGGAGGAAAGTAATGTCGGTCATCATCGAGCACAACAAATCCGAGCGCCGCGATCAAGCCATCCGTGTTGTTGCCGGCCACGACATCCACGGATTTGTTTTGCAGCGCCCGGTACAGCAGTCCTAAATCCATCACCCGTGGCGCTTCCGCAAACTTCAGTCCGTAGGTGCTAACCAGGCCCCTGTATCCGTCCTGGCGCTCGATGAATTCGTATCCCACTCCGAGGCGCAAATTCGGGGAGGCACTGGCAAGCTGCGAAAGTTTGGTTACCTTCAGGCGGCGCGCGTCATCCCCTCGCATAACCATGGCGAAGCTGTTGTTGAAACCCAGCGGCGGCATGACATCGAGATTGAATTGGCGCTGGTACGTATCCTTCACTTGTTGGTACACGCTTTGGGAATCGCCGGAAGGATGCTCTTTCAGGATGGCGGCGAGTGCGGTCCCGGTGTACTCGACGTACATGTCAATGCGTCCGGCGAGCAAGGCCTGGTGACAGATGTAGGTGCCGGCCAGATAGAAGCGCCGCTCGATTGGCTGGCGACAAGCGCTCCCCAGCAATTGCGCCAGCAGTTCGCCCAGCACCAGTTGTTCAGTAAAATTCTTGGAGCCGACGGTAAGCTCGTTCTTGCGCGGCATGCAACCAGCGGCGGAAAGGAGCGCAAGCCCGGCCAGGAAGCTGCGGCGGTCCATGTCAGTGGATCCTGCGGACCATCAGCTTTTCGAAGCCGCTCAAGAGCAGGTCCGCCGCCAATGCCATCAGGGCCGCAGGGATGGCGCCGGCCAGAATCACTCCGTTGTCCACCATGGCGATGCCGCGGAAGATGAACTCGCCCAGTCCGCCCGCGCCGATGGCCGCCGCGATGGTCGCCACGCCGATGGTAATCACGGCAGCCACGCGAATGCCCGCCAGCATCACCGGCAGGGCCAACGGGAGTTCCACATGCCAGAGCAGTTGGCCCGAAGTGAGGCCCATGGCGATGGCCGCTTCGCGCACCGGCGCGCTAATGCCGGCAATCCCCACGTAAGTATTGCGGACCACCGGAAGCAGTGCGTAGAGAGCGAGCGCCAGGATCGCCAAACGGTCGGCGCGAGCGCCCAGCCACGGCAGCGGCAGCAGCAGTCCGAAGAGCGCGAGACTCGGGATCGTCTGGACTACATTCGTGCTGCCGAGCACAAACGCCTTCCATTTCGGACGGCGCGTCAGCAGTATTCCTAGAGGCACTCCGATAAGGATGGCCAGCAGCATCGAGATTCCCACCAGCCACAGGTGTTCGGCGGTCAGCGTTGCCACCTCGCGTTTATGGGTCAGGAGAAAGTTCACACGATCTCACGCGTCTTTGGCCACGCAAAATCCGGGAGGCCGCGATACGCCACCGATGATTCGCACGCCTAACCGAGAGGATACATCAGCCGGCGAGTCGCAGTGTTACCATGCTGGCTTGGCGCCGAGCCTGACTGCGATGCTGTTGAAGAGGCTCAGAATGCGCTTTCCAGGCCCATTCTACGGTCGACTTGACTGTTATGATGAAGGACAAGAGTCCCAGCCCGATGTCATCTCCCATCAAACAGCCTGCAATGCCCGCCTCCGTCGATAGTTACTTCCTGGAGGTGGCGGATGCGGTAAACCGGACGCTGGATTTGAACACCCTGCTGCAACGTGTGGCGGAGATGCTGAAGCGAGTCATCGATTACGAAATCTTTGCCATCCTGCTGCTGAACGAGAAGACCCAAGAGCTGCGCGTCCGGTTCCAGGTCGGCCATCCCCCCGAGGTGGCGGAGCGCATCCGCATTAAGGTTGGACAAGGCGTTACCGGACAAGCCGTGCAGCGCCGCGAGGCCGTGCTGGTCAACGATGTCGCCGCCGAGCAGAACTTCATCAACTCCGCACCGGGGGTGCGGTCCGAGTTGGCCGCGCCCCTGATCGCCAAGAATAAGGTGATCGGCGTCATTGACGTGGAAGCCGCACAACCGGGCGCGTTCACCGAGGAACACAAGCAACTGCTGACCCTGTTCGCCTCGCGTATCGCCGTTGGCATCGAGAACGCGCGCCTCTACACCCGGGTCTCGCGACAGGCCCGGCAACTGACCTTGCTGACCGAGATCAGCCGCGAACTGACCTCCATTCTCAACGTTGACCAACTGCTGAAACGGATCGCCGAACTGGTGACCCGCATCATCGACTTCCAGATGTTTTCCATCCTGCTGCTCGACCCGGGCGGCACCCTGTTACAGCATCGCTTCTCGTTACGCTTCAATGAGAGCGTAAAGCTCAAGCACGAGATTCCCCTGGGCGTAGGGCTGGTGGGATATGCCGCCCAGCACAAGCAGGCCGTCCTGGTGCCGGACGTCAGCAAAGACCCGCGCTACATCAACGCCAATCCGGAGACGCGCTCGGAGCTTTGCATTCCGCTGATCTATAAAGACAATGTGATCGGGGTCCTCGATATCGAACACACGCGTCGCGGGTACTTCACCGAAGACCACGTGCGCACTATGACTACGCTGGCCGCGCAAGTGGCAATCGCAATCGAGAACGCGACCCTGTATGAGCGCATCGCGCGGCAGGAGAAACGGCTGGAGCAGGACCTGGCGCTGGCCCGAGAGTTGCAGTTCCGGCTGCTGCCGCAGAAAATGCCAACCTTTCAGCATGCCGAAGTGGCTTCGCGCTTTGCCCCGGCACGCCAGATCGGCGGCGACCTTTATGACTTCCTGGAGTACAGCGGAGAGGGCGTGGCCGGCATCGCCGTCGGCGATGTAAGCGGCAAGGGTGCACCCGCCGCCATCTATGCATCGCTGGTCAGCGGCATTGCACGCTCGCTGGCCAATGAAGAACCCAGCGCCGCGGGCATGCTGGAAGGCATCAACCTGTCGCTCTCGGAACGTCCGATCGAGGGGCAGTACGTGTCCATGATCTACGCTATCTGGGACGACCAGCAGCAACTGCTCCAGATCGCAAACTCAGGCTTGCCGCGTCCGCTGCACTGCCATGCCGGCAAGGTGGAAGAGATTCAAGCCACTGGTTTGCCGATCGGTCTGTTCCCCAATGCCACCTACGACGAACTGAATCTGCGCGGGAAAGCAGGAGATGTGTTTCTGTTCTTCAGCGATGGCATCCTCGACGCCACCAGTTCGCAGGGAGAGATGTTCGGGCGCCGACGTCTGGAGAATATCGCGCGCGCCAATGCGCATCGCAGCGCGGAAGAAATCGTGGAGGCCATCTTCACAGCCGTCTCCAGCCATGCTGAGGGCGTGGAGACGTTCGATGACCAGACCATCGTGGCTATCAAGGTGAAAGGACCATCCGCCAAAAAGTGAAAGCTGACCGACCACCGGAACGCCCNNCAGCAGTTCGACCAGGCGTTTGACGGCTGCGAACACACTATTTGTTATTCGGTGAAGGCGAATTCGAATCTTTCGATCTTGCGCCTGCTGGCTCGCCTGGGTGCGGGATTCGACATCGTTTCCGGGGGAGAGCTGCAGCGGGTTGCCGAAGCCAGCGGCAAGATCAAATCGAAAGTCGTTTTTTCTGGCGTCGGAAAGTTATCGCCGGAAATCGATCTCGCACTTCGCTCCGGCATCATGCTCTTCAACGTGGAAAGCGCCAGTGAGATGGAATTGCTGGCAGCGCGGGCGACCCATCTTCGCAAATCAGCTAGTTTCGCGGTGCGGGTGAACCCCGATGTCGCAACCGAAACCCATCCTTACATCTCCACGGGCCTGCACCAGCACAAGTTTGGGGTGCCTTGGCGCGACGCGGCAGCGCTCTACCGTCGAGGCGCCGAAAACCGATACCTGAAGCCGTCCGGGGTCAGCGTTCACATCGGCTCTCAGATCACGGATGTGGCTCCCTTTGGCGAAGCCATGGATCGTGTGGCTTCGCTGGCGAGTTCGTTGCGGGCGGAGGGGTACGATATCCGCTTCGTCGATGCCGGCGGAGGTCTCGGCATCCAGTACGAACACACTCCCGAAGTAAACTTCGCCAAGCAAGCCAAACAATATGCAAAGGCATTGCTGAAGCCGCTGAAGGGTCTCGGCATGCATCTTCTGCTGGAGCCTGGCCGCGCCATTGTTGGCCCAGCCGGAGCCTTGCTGACGCGTGTCATCTATCGCAAGCGCAACAACGGGAAGCAGTTTGTAGTTGTCGATGCAGCCATGAACGACCTGCTCCGCCCTTCCCTCTACGGCGCGTATCACGAAATCGTTCCCGTTGTTCTGCAAAAAGACCGAGCCACAGAAACCGTTGACGTGGTCGGCCCGGTGTGCGAATCGGGAGACTTTCTGGCGCGCGACCGTGAGCTACTCACCGTGCAGGAAGGCGAGTTGCTGGCTATTCTCGATGCTGGCGCCTATGGCATGTCGCTGGCGTCCAATTACAACAGCCGTCCCCGGCCGGCGGAGGTATTGGTGGACGGCAAACGGGTGCGGCTGATACGCAGGCGCGAGTCCATCCGCGAGCTATTGGCACCTGAGAGCACCTGACCACCCCACAATAGTCTTACCAGATGTAACTGTCTTGATTCCACGATTTTGCCGATTGCGTTTGGCGGCGAGTTATCCTATGCTCCCGTTCCACTGGAGATTGCATGCAACCAAACAAGTATGACGCAGCCACTTCCACTGCGGTCTGTCTCTGGTGTTATTCCCAGTATCTCAAAAGCACAAGCCGGGCTCGCGACGGGAAGACGTTTTGCTCCAGGAAATGTGAGTTGATCGGACGTTCCTGGTTGGAAGACAGCTTGACACCCGAGAGCGAATAACCGAAGGCGCGGCCATTCCGCCGCGCCTTTCCTTCCCAATAATCTTCTTTATTTCAAGAGCGATCCAGGATTGGTGTATCTGGCTTGCATGGGACGAGCGGGCTTCAGACCCGGCCTCCGGATGCGGTATTGTAGGTTGACGAAACGCTGAACCAACTCCGGAATTTTCCGTCTAATAGTAAGGTGCGACTCTACCAGTATCCCTCTTTGCCGCGGGTCTTTACTGCCGCGCTATTGGTCACGTTGCTGCTGCTGTGTCGCGGTCTGGCTCAGGCTCAATTCGACCAAGCAGGCGAGCAGCAACTGGTCCGGTTGCTCAATCAGGAGCGCGGCAGCCGAGGCCTTCCGCCGCTAACTCTAGATCGGCGTCTCACGCAGGCCGCCCGCAAGCACACCGAGCTCATGGTGGAACATAAGGCCCTCTCACACCAATTCGATGGAGAGCCTACTCTGGTGGTGCGCTTTGCTGATGAGAACCTGCGCTCGGACCAGCAAGCCGAGAACGTTGGCCTCAGCAAGGATGTGCCCTCGGCTCACCAGGGGTTCATGCACTCGCCCGCGCATCGTGCCAACCTTCTAAATTCCGATTACAACGCGGTGGGAGTCGCCGTCCTACGAAGGGGCGACCATGTGTATGTGACTGAGGATTTCGCTCACCGGTTGACAGCCTATTCCGAGCCTGAGGCGGAAGCCGTCCTGCAACGGGCCGTCGAGAATTACGCCACAACCCATGGAATGCCTGCGCCTGTGCGCAAGCCGCAATCGCAACTACGGCACATGGCCTGCGACATGGCGCTCAACGATTCCTTGCAGAGCCAGAAGGTGAAAGTAGTACCTGGAGTTCAGGCGGCTGCGGCTTGGACGACGGCTTCCCCGGAAGACCTTCCCAGCGGTGCCAAAAAATTGTTGTCGCATCCGATGGGCTCCGGCTATTCGCTGGGAGCTTGTTTCGCTCCCAGCGTGAGCCAACCTGGAGGGGCTTATTGGGTAGTAATGGTGGTTTACTGATAGAAAAGGACGCCGGCTCTGCGTCCCTGGACCTACCTTGACGCGGCTCCATCTCGAAAAAACTATTAGTTGTGAGGGATATGCTTCGCGACTTTTTCCGCAGCCCGTTTAGCCGCTGATTGCCCCACGGCGACTCTGTGCTAATCTCGCCTTCGAAGATGGACAAGCAGGCAAGGATTTATGTCGGCACCGCGGGCTGGTCGTATAAAGACTGGGAAGGCATCGTCTATCCGGCGCAGATCAAGAAATCGCTCCATCCGGTGGAATACCTGGCGCGTTTCCTTGACGTAATCGAGATCAACACCTCGTTCTATGGCCACATCAAGCCGGAGTGGGGCAAATTGTGGTGCCGCAAATCGCGCGCGGTGAATTCCGAGTTCATGTTCACGGCCAAGCTGAACAAGGCCTTCACCCACTCGCCGATCGCTGTGGTGGAGAGCACATCTTCAGAAACCATTGTCGCCAGCGCCGAAGATGAACGGCTGGCCAAGGACGGCCTTGACTCCATCGCCGCTGAAGATATGCTCGGCGCATTGCTTGCGCAGTTTCCTATTTCGTTCAAGAACACCAATCCGAACCGCGATTATCTGGAGAGTATGGTCGAGAAATTCAAGCAATATCCGCTGGTGGTGGAAGTGCGGCACAACAGTTGGACCAATGAGGGGACCCTGCGCTACTTCGCCGAGAAAGGCGTGGCGTTCTGCAATATCGACCAGCCGCGCCTGGGAAAAGCGATTGCTCCCAGCGAACACGTGACCGCGGCGTTTGCCTACGTGCGCTTGCACGGACGCAATTACGACCAATGGTTCGACAGCGATTCGCGCAACGACCGCTACAATTATCTCTA
>PLYW01000223.1:0-4322 GCA_003151875.1 Acidobacteriaceae bacterium | reverse complement strand
TGTATGCGACTTTGCCCCACCAAAACCTGCGCTTGCCACTGCATTCCTGCAACTGGCCAGTATTCACCCAATCGTAACGGAACCTTTGGGAACTTCGCCCGTATATAGCTACAGAAGATGATCCGGTGACGCCGCAGGGCACGCCGGGCGCAACCTCCGGGGTCCCCCGATAGCGCAATGCGATTGTCGAAGTGGAAGCCCGCTTATCAAGGAGACACTATGGACGCGAAATACAACTGGCTGATCGACAACGGTGCGGTTCGCCTCACTCTCACTGCGGTAGCGTTTGCGCTCTGGATTGCCATGGCCGTGGGTTTGATGGAACTGGCGGCAAAGCTCTAGCTGCAACAACACCCTACCTGACTTCCACGCCACAAACTGCGACAGCAGGTCGCTAGCCGAACCCCGCCGATGAGGCGGGGTTTGGCCTTTCCAAATGCGCACCGAAACGAGTTGACAGCGCCCGCGATCTGAACCATGCTTTTCGAGCCAATGGGAGGTTCAATGGGGCGCGAACTTCTGTGCAAAGTTCGTTCAGGCGGCAAGGAAGCGAGCGGCAAAGCGCTGCTCGAAACCAACGAAATTATCTTTCGCGGTGACATGCGCTTGAAGATCCCGTTCGTGTCACCAAAGTCCGTCGTCGCGCGTGACGGCGAGCTTCATCTCAAGTGGCCCGAAGGCTCGGCTGTTTTCGAGGTTGGTGACCACGCCGAAAAATGGGCGCACAAGATTCTCCACCCTAAGAGCACTACGGAGAAGCTTGGAATCAAGCCAGGATTGACCATCTCGGCGTTAGCCATCGCTGATGGGAATTTCAGGAAGGGTCTTGGCGCGACGGCGGGGTCGTTCTCCGCGACGAAAGCGCTGAACAATTCGGACCTGATCTTTCTCGGTGCGGAAAAGACCGCCGAACTTGCTTGCGCCAGAAAGCTGGTTCCTTCTCTGGCTAGCGCGGGTGCACTGTGGATCGTCTATCCCAAAGGCAAACAGGAGATTACGGAACTGCAGGTGATCGAGGCAGGCAGGCAAGCTGGCTTGGTGGATGTGAAGGTCGTCAGCTTTTCAGCGACGCACACGGCGTTGAAGTTTGTGCGGCCGAAGGCGAAACGATAAAGCGCTGCTTCCGGCGCGAGAAACTAACGCCCACCGCTTCGAAAGACACAGTGGGCGTCATATTTCTTGCCGGAAATTCGGCGTCGCGTTACGCGCGCTTGGTGTCCACTTCGCGCAGGCGGGCAGCTTTGCCCCGTAGCGCGCGCAGATAATACAGCTTGGCGCGACGCACATGCGCCGAACGCAGCACTTCGATCTTGTCGATGACCTTCGAATGGGTGGGGAAGATGCGCTCGACGCCCTGCCCAAAGCTCATCTTGCGCACCGTGAAGCTGGGCTGGTCTCCGTGGCTCTTGGAAATGACAACCCCTTCAAACGCCTGCAAGCGTTCCTTGTCGCCTTCTTTGATCTTCACATGGACCCGGACGGTGTCGCCGGGCTTAAAGTCGGGCAGATCGGTGCGCCGCGTCTTGGCGAGTAGCCGGTCAATGATAGGTGAGTTGTTCGACATTGTTCTTTTCCTTCCGTGTCGCGCCTCGCGGCGGCAAAAATAGCAACTAGCAATTAGCAACGCAAATAACCACTGAGGCACGGAGGTCACGGAGAAAACTTCGTACAAAAAACACCGTGTCCTCCGTGTCTCCGTGGTGAATAATTTTCTTCACGCTCTTCCCTGCTCGGCCTCAATCTCGGCCAGCAGTTTGCGATCCTCTTTGCTCAATTCGGCATCGCGCAACAAATCGGGACGATTGCGCAATGTCTTTTGCAGCGCGCTACGGCGCCGCCACTTGCGAATCTCGTCGTGGTCCCCGTTTACCAGCACCTCGGGAACCTGCATCCCGCGAAACTCCGCCGGACGCGTGTAATGCGGATAATCCAGCAGTCCGCCGGACCCACACGTCGAACTCGGCGGCCCGCCTGCGAGCTTTTCTTGTTCCGCCACAACCGACGCGGTAAATGACTCCTGCTGCGTCGAGGCGGCGTTGCCGAGCGCGCCCGGAAGCAACCGCGTCGTCGTATCCACGATAATGGCCGCGCCCAGTTCCCCGCCACTCAACACAAAATCGCCAACCGAGATCTCCCGATCGGCGAGATGCTCGCTGACCCGCTCATCCACGCCTTCGTAACGCCCGCAGATAAGCACCACGCATTCGCGCGTCGTCAACTCCTGCGCCACTGCCTGGGTGAACAACTCGCCCTGGGGCGAAAGCAGCACCACGGTCTCGCGCGAATCGTCGCGCATCCGCTCTTCACGCGGCGAAACCCCAAGCGATTCCAGACATTCGAAGATCGGCTCGGGCTTTAGCACCATGCCCTCGCCACCGCCGAACGGCCGGTCGTCCACCGTACGATGCCGATCGTGCGTGAACGCCCGCAGATCGTGGATGCCAATTTCAATGAGCCCGGCTTCACGCGCCTTGCGCACAATGCCGTAATCCAGCGGCCCGCAAAAAAAGTCCGGAAAAATCGTCAGAATCTCGAACTTCATTCGGGCCTCCCCAATTCGCGCCCTAAAGCGCCTGGGGATGTGATCTCATTTCCTTCGCTTGCGGCGAACCCCCGCCGATCGTGCTTCGTCGGCTTCGCTTTTTTGCCGCTGCTTCTCTTCCCCACTCAGGGGCGAGTCCAACGCCAGCAGCCCTTCGGGCAACTCCATCTCGATCCGCCGCTGCTGGAAGTCAACCGACTTCAGAAACTCCTCAGCGTACGGAACCAAAATTTCTTGCTCAGCGCCAACCTTCGCTCGCACCACCAGCAGCGGCGCCTCGCCTGCCCCAAACTGCACTTCGCTGATAGTCCCAAGCAGTTGCTGGCTGTCGGCATTCCTTATCCAAACTTCGCAACCGACAACGTCGCTGACATACGCAGCGCCCGTTTCCAACTCGGCGCGTTGCTCGAGCGGCACCTGCAATTCCAGACCGGCAAGCTGCTCGGCGTCGCTGATACTCTCCACGCCGGCGAACTTCAGCACCACGCCGCCCTTGTGAAACCAGTGCTCTTCAAGCTGCAATTCGCGGCGGTTACCGTTGGCTGCCAAGCCCGACAACTGCCGGCGTTCCTGGAAGCGCTCGGGAAAGTCGGTGTGCAACTCCGCCATAACTTCGCCGCGCCGTCCTTGCGGACCCAGCACACGAGCGATCGTAATGAAGTCGTTGGCTATTCCACGATCTCCAACTGATAGCGCTTGCGAGTGCGTATGCTGGCCGCATTCACAATGATGCGCAGGCTGCGGGCCATGCGTCCCTGGCGGCCAATCACACGCCCCAAGTCGGTCTCGGCCACAATCAACTCCAACACCGTCTGGCCGCCTTCTTCAAAGGCTTCCACGGTCACCTCGTCAGGCGCTTCCACCACGGCCTTGGCCAGATGTTCCACCAACGCAACCATGTTCACGCTGCTTGTCATAGTCAGGCGGCTCCTGAGGTCGAAAGGTTGCTTCGGACTTTAAGCTTCGACAGCAGTCGGAGCCGGTGCGCTGGCAGCGGCCTTGTCCACCAGCTTCTTCACCCGGTCGGACAACTGCGCGCCCTTGCCGGTCCAGTACGCAATGCGCTCGCGCTTCAATTCCACGCTGGCGGGATTGGTACGCGGATTATAGGTGCCGACCACTTCCACCGAGCGGCCATCGCGCGCGCGGTCCTTCTCGATTACCACAATGCGGTAGTAAGGCTGTTTGCGCGCACCGCGGCGCGAAAGGCGAATCATCAACACAGAAGCTGCTCCCTTTCCTGCTCGACAATGTCCACACGTGTGCGCATTCCCTCCCCAAGCTAGAACCACGGATTTAGTTGGGAGCGCTGGGAAGCGCCGGTGGCACAAATTCCCTACAGGCGAGATGATCGAAGTCCCCGATAGCGCCGATTCGCGTTTTCGGGCGGGTGCTCCAGTGAACAAGATCTCCGCTCCACACCCCAACGAACGCAAGGCGTTCCTTGGACCCCCGCTACTTACACCCCATCAAGCACAACTGCGACGCTTGCCAGGGCCCCGCTACTGGAGGCAAAGACCTATTATTGCTGATCGTTACGCCCTTTGGCAAGCGCGAGGTCGTTCCGGTGGTGTCCTGATTTGATTAGGAACAGTTCCATCGTTCCGGTAGTAGTTGGTTCCCGATCCGCATGTCCCGATCTGGAGTTACGTCCCGACAGCCGACCATCCGCGAACGATCTTGGTTTGTGGACACTTGGGCGTTTGTCGTTACTAATCAGCAAGATTCAGCTGCCGAACAGCCATTTCAACGGTTTGGGCGTTTTACGTCAAGTGGCGGT
>PLYW01000114.1 GCA_003151875.1 Acidobacteriaceae bacterium | reverse complement strand
CTTTCCGATGACCTCGCACAAGTGGACCAAATGGTTGACTTCTATCGCCAGGGATATCAGGTAGTCGTTGGCAGTCGCTACATGCCGGGCGGCCGGCTGCTGGATGCGCCTCCGCTGAAGGGCGCGATGTCGCGAGTTGCCGGCCTCACGCTGCACTGGTTTCGCGGGATTCCCACGCACGACGCTACCAATGCGTTCAAGCTGTACGACAGCAAAATCCTGAAGAACATGACGATCGAGAGCAAGGCCGGCTTCGAACTCAGCCTCGAAATTACCGTGAAAGCTTTCCTCGCCGGCTGTCGCATTGTGGAGTTGCCGACAACCTGGCGCGGCCGAACCCAGGGCGAGTCGCGTTTCAAGATATGGGCCTGGTTGCCGCAGTATTTGAAGTGGTATTTCTATGCCTTCCAACCGAAGCGCAGTTCCGCGCAGTAACCCTAATGCAAATGCACCAGGTGATCGAGCACGAACAGGGCGGCGACTCCGATGAACACAACCAGCGCCATCTTCACGCCGGGTTCGCGATTCACCTCGGGAATGAGATCGGACGCCGCAACGTAGATGGTTACTCCAGCGGCGACGGGCAATCCGTAGCTAACGGCATGTTTGCCGATCGCCATGGTGAGCACGCCGGCCATCGTGGCCATCGCCAACATCACGGAAGCGAACCACGACCGCGTCTTGCTCAATCCGCTGGCCAGCATCACCGAAGTCACGGTGAAGCCTTCGGGTATTTTGTGGAGGAAAATTGCCAGGAAGATGATCCAGCCCAGCCAGGGCGAAATGAGAAAGCCGGCAGTGATGGCAATGCCGTCGAAGAAAGCGTGGATCATCAAGCCAAACAGCACCGACACGCGCCGGTGGGAATGCAGATACTCGTCGGCGTGGGTCTCTTCCCCATAGTGAAAATGCGGGGTGATGGTGTGCTCGAAAAAGTGCACCAGAAGATAACCGCTCAGTAGCAGCAAGGCTCCGTTGCGTCCGGCGAGCGCCAAACTCTCCGGGACCATTTCAACCAGAGCGGTGGCCAGCATGAAACCCGCGCCCAGCGCCACAAAATAGCGTAGATAACTGCGGTCCCAATTCTTCTGCACAATGACCGCGCCGCCGAAAACGTTCGCCGCGGCAGCCGTCAGGCCAAGCAGAATGCTGAGGATGATTGGATTCATGGGCCGCGAGCAGGATACCAGAGCGGGAGTAGGACCGGTTTCGCTGACCCCCTCCCCCCCGAATTGTAAGATCTTTGTTTTTAAAACTTTACCCCTAAAGTATTCAAAATATTGGAGTTGCGACTTCTTCCAAGTTATTGATTCTAAATATCTTGCTGGATTACCGCCAAAGTATTCATTCCGCTGGAGTTACAGAACAAGCTAAGTCCTTGCTACTAAATAAGTTGCAGGATTCCTGCCAAAGTATTCATTCCATTTGACTTGTAAGCAAAGTATTCCCGACAAAGGAGTTATCGCAAGTCAGGATCCATTCGGCGTTGGAGCAGCCTTCGAAATAGGGTAGTCCGAAGCGGCACGGTAGGGCGGCGCTTCAGACCGGGGTCCCCGGCACGCGCCGCGTTGCAGTGAATCCTAAAGAAGCGAGCCGGCTTCAGCCGGCGACACTACTGCTCCATAAGCGGCTACACCAATCCCTAAGGTGCTCCAGACAGGTTTTCAAAGAGCATTGCCGCAGCCGCCGCAGAGCGGGCTTCGCAGCACCGGAGCCTGACTCCGACTTCCTCAAGTTTATCTTTCAGAAAGAAACTGGCGCGAGAAGAAAACGCCTACCGCAAAACGAAGGTAACCGCAATTTCTGGGGCTAGTTTCGAGTTTCAAAACTGAACCCTACCTCTCCCCACAACGGGCGAGAAGACTGGGGCGACACCAGTTACTGATTGATAGAATGATGCTGGATACGCGAGCGGTCGCCGAGAGTCTCTACTATATTCCGATGAGGTGCAACGATGCCACCACCACCTCCTTCTCAACTTGTTTACTGCAACCTCTGCCAACACGAGACGGCTCACGCTTGTCTCAAGACGATTGAGCAACCTTGGTGGCTCGAACACGTTTACCTCGTGGCGTCAGTAGTGACATTTGACGTGCTCCAATGCCGCGGCTGCCACGGTGTCGTTCTTCGCCGCTCAGTCTTTGATCGAAACGGCGAAGATACTGCGGACGTGCGCTATTTTCCGCCTCCAATGTCTCGGAGGCTCCCGGAATGGCGAGACAAACTCCCGCCGGAGCAGAAGGTCCTGCTTGAGGAGATTTACAGATCACTCGACGCCGAAAATCTCACATTGCCGATGATGGGAACAAGAGCCTTAGTAGACATGCTAATGCTCGAGAAAGTCGGCGACAGTGGCGGCTTCAGGGAAAAACTCAAGAAATTCGAAAGTGCCGGCTACGTCAGTGCAAAGGGTCGGGAAGTATTGGACGTGGTCCTAGATTTGGGAAGCGCAGCTGCGCACCGGGGACATGCCTCGAGTGGATCCGAAGTTCAATCTGTAATAGACATCGTGGAGGACATCCTCAGGACCGTCTACGTTTACCCCAAAGTCGTTGAGAAGCTAAAGGATGCCACTCCTCAACGTATTCGTACCAAGGCCGACGTGCCATAATTTGTCCGGTCCGCACGTCGGCAGTCAAGACCAACCACACCTTGCGGCTTGGCCGACCTTGTCTAAAACTTCTGTATGGTAGGCGAAGAGAGCTCGGTCGATCTCCCGCAGGCTCCAGCCTGGGCAACGAGATGCGATGCCGTGTATGGCTCGCCGAAATTCCTCATAGTGCTCGAGGTCCTTTTGATTGGTGGAGATTAATCCAGCAGCAAAGAGAACTCCGACCGTCCGCACGTCAATGATCGGCATCGTCTGTGGGTCCATGAAGTGCAAAAGCGTTGAACCAGTAGCGGCCTCTACACCGGGCAGCTTCACGTTGGGTTCGAGTAACAGATAGAGTCGGCGTTGGGGTGGCGCTGATACTGCCCTGCGAAACGCTTCCGCATAGCGGATATCATATTCCTCTATTTTCACAAAGCGGATCACCCGCATAGCACCCTTCCAACTCCAGATCGCAAGGAAGGTTCCCTTCGAGATCGTTCCGGTCGAGGCGATATCGCGAGCTACGACGGTCACAAGGCGTCGATATTCAGGTTCGTCGCTGGCGATTCTGTCGTACCTGGGTTCCCACTCCCTGATGAAGGCGTCGTCGATGACAATCTTTCTGGGGTATAGCCTAGCAGTTGGTGCAACTGATCTGCTGGGAACAAGCGGTGGGGCAATTGCAACCGACTGGGCTCCCCGCTCGCGAAGTGTGTAAAAGATTTCGCTGGCATTCCGGTGATGCTCAACGAGGTACGGTGCAACAGGAGCGTAAGGCACCTTTACATAGTCTTGGCGCCTGACCGTGCAGATATACAGCCATTGCGGGTTGCCAGCACCTATGTAGGTGCTCGGCAGCTCTCCGGTTTTCGCGACACTCGCGTCGACACGCTGTCTTAATTCATCAAAGGTCAGGTGCCTCCACTCAGTTGCATATGCCATAACCCTAGCCCCTTACGAGTCAAGCGGCAGTCATTGTCTCCGGAAACTTCGATTCTACAAGGCCGGTTGTCCCACGCAAGCAAGAAACCCCAACCAAGCAAAACGGGCTTAGGTGAGGTACCCGGCAACTTGAAACTCGAAACTTGAAACTAATCCCTAACCCCTGACCCCTAGCCGCTATGGCGAATGTGCATGACATCGCCGTCCTTCA